>JAEUUP010000023.1 GCA_016787525.1 Saprospiraceae bacterium
GAAGCCGCTACGTTTTGTTTGATGACATCACATAAGGCACTGCTGTTGAGTGGTGTGTCCGACAAAGTGAGTGTTTCTATCAAAGCCTTGGCAAAAGGACTGTTTTCACCCGCTTTGCCGTCGCTGACAATGGTATTGCGACCAGAAGTCAGACCCCAACGAGAAGGGAAATCGTAGGCATCGGAGATAAAACGGGTCTTACCATCCAAGAAGAGCGAACCAGAATAACAGGAATCAACGATTAAAAACGTATGGAAACTGTTTATTTTATTCAAAATCTTCTGAATGGTGCTGTTAGCAATGTATTGATTGATGGATTCATGTTTGGCCTCAACGGGAATCCAATAGCCTTCGTCCAGCAGTTCGTCCATCTCGCCATGTCCAGAGAAGTAAATCAGGACACTGTCCGACGGTTTCACGAGGGTGACAAGCCTTTTGAGTTCGGCGAAAATCTTTTTGTAAGTGGCTTCTTTGTCTCGCAACAACTTGATATTGTCAGGATTGTAACCATAACGGCTAATCATCAATTGGGTAAAGTCTTCAACATCTTTGACGGCATTGATAAGCTTTGGGCAATGGTCATAATCGTTGATGCCAATGGCTAAAATATAATTTTGCCCATTTTGTTTGTCATTGGTTGTCGCTTTGGGAATCCGCGCAAGCCCTTTAGTACTGTTCATGATTTATAGTAGATTGCCTTAATAAGTAAAAATGTTCTGTCAACTTATCATTCAAGCATTTGAATGAGCAAGTTTTATGGATTAGGTATTATAGTGCAACAAAATTAAAAAAACAATGATAAGTTTTTATCTTAATCTCTGTAAATAAATTTTGTTTTGTTGTATGTTTTCAATACGTAGGTATTTTTTAAACACAAATAACGCCGTCTATACATTTGAGCGTTGATTAAGTAATACATTTTTAGCATCTGTCTATGCCGTTGTCAAAGTTAACGCTCGTATCTATACTTGAAACGGTTCAAAACCCGAGCAATACTGAGGGGTATTTGTGAGGGCAAGTCAGTCAGTCGCTGAGAAGGTAAGTGAGTCGGTGACTCAAAGTCACCGACTCACTATCTCTTACGATATTGTGACTCAAAGTCACCAACTCACTGTCTCTTAACGATATTATATACGGCAATCAATTCGGCGGCAATGCTGATGGCGATTTCCATAGTTGTTTTGCTGTGAGGGCAAGTGAGTCGGTGACTCAAAGTCACCGACTCACTATCTATTATATGTGGCGATGAGTTCGGCGGCAATGCTGATGGCAATTTCCATCGTTGTTTTGCTGTGAATCTTCAGACCAATAGGACTGGATATATTGGATAGGAAAGTGGCAGATCCCCCCTCAGTAATCAGCTCATTGAATAGGGTTTTGACCTTTGTTGCACTGCCCATCATGCCCATGTATCGGACTTGTACGTTTGATAGTTGCAGTAGGATTTGTTTGTCGGTGCGATAAGAGAAACTGACAATGACGATGGCATCGTCAAGCTCAAAAGGGATGTGTTGAATATCGGTGTCGTAGTCAATAATGCGTGTGTGGTGGGCAAAGGTATTTTGTTGGATGGTACTCAATTCATGGCGGTGGTCATAGACAATAATCTCAAAATCGAGCAGTGATAAGAGTTGCGACAATGCCAAACTCACATGTCCGCCCCCAAATATGTGGACACGTTTGGACTTTCGAGGGGTGAAAAAAATAGGATAGTTGGGAACTGTTTGCACAAATAAAGTGTCTGACACCCTTTGTGTGGCAATAGATAAGCCTTTTTCGTCCAACTGAAAGGTGTTGTGTGTCTCAGAACAAAGGATTTCTACTGTCTGAATGTCCTTATCTGTCAGTGGAATCAATGCCACTGTTTGTTGACCCGAACAAATCATGCCCGATTGGTTGTAAGTATGAACTTTGTCGTGGTATTGTTGCTTGATGACAACGCTTAGGTCGCCATTGAGGAGCTTGTTTTTTGCTAATTCCAACAGTTTGACTTCCATGATACCGCCGCCAATCGTTCCTTCATACACACCATCCGCCGCAACAGCCATATTGAAGCCCTTGCGCCCCGGCGAACTGCCTTTGCTGTCCAACACATACAAGAGTACAACGGCTTGTTGCGCTTTGAGTTTTTGAAGAATGAACGGAGCGGATTTCATGTATTGGTTATTACGTCAGTCATCGAAAGGTTTTAACGGCTAACCTCGGAACTCACGTTAATTAAATCAGTAAAACTTCAAGCAAACAGGCATCGAAACATTGATTTCTTTGCCAGTGGGTGTCAAAAGACCTGTCTTTTTATTCCTTTTAAAGATGGTAATATTGTCAGAATCTTGATTGGCGACCAATATGAACTGCCCTGTTGGGTCAATGACAAAGTTGCGGGGAGTCTTACCATTCACAGATTGATGTCCAATGAAGGTGAGTTGCCCCGTTTTTTTGTTGATGCGATAGATAGCCAAACTCTCATGCGCCCTATTTGAACCATACAGAAACTTACCGTCGGGTGATATATGAATATCGGCACTCCATTTCAAGCCTTTGTAGTCATCGGGCAAGGTTTTGACGGTTTGGATGGGCTTCAAACTGCCTTTTTCGTAGGAGAAAGCCGTGATGGTCGAATTCAATTCTTGAATGACATAAGCGAATTTGTTGTTCGGATGAAATGCCATGTGTCGAGGTCCAGCACCTGTATCGGTCTTCACGAAAGCAGGTACCCCCTCAGTCAACTTGCCTAATGTGGCATCCAAAGTGAAAACCATGATTTTGTCAGTACCTAAATCGGGTGCAAAAACATCCTTATTATTGGGCATGACATACAAAGAATGGAGATGAGGACGGTCTTGACGGTCTTTTCGGACGCTTTTACCTTCCATTTGGAGGCTTTGATGCACTTTATCGAGTTGTCCATTGGGCAAAATAGGTAGAACACAGATGTTGCCACTCCCATAGTTGCTCACAAACAACCATTTTCCTGTCCTATCGAGTTCCAAATGGGTCGCACCTAAGCCACCTTCAAGCGATTGAGTATTGAGCAGCGTCAAATAATGCGTCTGTTTATCAATGGCAAAAGCATGAACAGAGTCTCCTTTTTTACTACCACCCGAATATAAGAACCGACGGTTGGGTGATAGAGCCAAGAACGAGGGATTGTCAATACCTTTCGCGATACTGAGGGGGGTAAAGTCACCCGTTTTTGTATTGAATTGATAAATGTAAATGCCTTCGCTCGTTTTTCGGGTGTATGTGCCGACATAGAGCGTCAAGTTTTGAGCAATAGTAGAAACAGCCAACAGGCAAAAGAAAAAAGTGATAAAAGTTTGTCTTCCGTTTTGCATATCTTGAATATTTAGATTGTCATCATTTGTTGATTAATACGTTGCTCGACCACCCGAGATGTCAAATATGAAACCTGTATTGAAACTCGACTCTTTCGATACAATCCAAGCTGAAATCGCTGCGACTTCTTCCACTGTGCCTAAACGACCCATCGGGATTTTATTAACCATATAAGCCATTTGCTCGGGTGTGGTATTGTCATTCAAAGCGGTGTGGATGACTGCGGGTGCTAATCCGTTGATTGTGATGTTTGTGGTCGCATATTCTTTGCCTACACCTTTGACTAAGCCTAAAACACCCGCTTTCATGGACGAATAACCTGTCATAAAAGGGTTGCCTTCCTTGCCTGCGATGGATGCTAAGAGCAGAATGCGCCCATAGTTGTTCTTTTCCATCACTTTAAGGGCATATTTGGTCATCAAAAACGAACCTCTGAGATTGACTTGATAGATTTTGTCGTAGGCTTCGACGGGATAGTCGGTTATCTTAGTACTTGTTGGGCCCACGATACCTGCACAGTTGACCATAATATCAATCTTCCCGAATATCTTATCCACTTGTTCCATTGCCCAAAACACAGCGGCTTCATCGGACACATCTACGACATACCCCTCAGTAAAAAAGCCTGAATGTCTGAATTCTGCCACCGTTTTGTTCAACAAAGGCTCATTGATGTCCAATAATATCACAGCGCACCCCTCAGTAGCGAGTCGGTGGGCGATACCTTTGCCCAATCCATCGGCCCCACCCGAAATGACGGCGACTTGATTCTTAAAGCGTTCCATTATTTGTTCTATTTTGTTGTTTCTCTAAATCATTTTTTCCCTACACTTCTGCTCTTATTGTCTGTCGAGATACTGAGGGGGAGGGTTGTTTCGCAAAAGTAATGGATTTTTGTTGCTGAAAAAGGCTGAAGACTTGTTTTTAGTGCAAACAAAAGTCTCAATAAACCCCTCAAACGAAACAAGGCGACGGTTTTCTCCCGTCGCCTTGTTCAATAATATTGATTGTGATACGATTGATGGCTTAATAACCTGGGTTTTGCACCAAAGTACCCGCACTTAAGTCTATTTCTGCTTGTGGAATGGGCAACAATTCATGTTTGTTTTTGGTAAACGATTTGCCGTGTTTGGTCAAAGCGGCTTCGGCTTGCCCTGTACGCACCAAGTCGAACCAACGTTGCTGCTCTAAGCCCAATTCGACGCGGCGTTCGTGCCAGATTTTCTCACGGAGTTTGACTTTGTCCGTTTCTGTCACGTCGGGCAGAATGTTTGCGTTCGCACCTCTCGCTCTTTTCCGCACTTGATTCAAATAACCCAAGGCTACGGCTGTTTTACCGTTCTCATTGGCAGCTTCGGCGGCAATCAAAAGCACATCGGCGTAGCGCATCAAACGAATATTGCCGGGTCCATTGCCATTACCGCCCGGATGTGTCGGTACCCACGCCTTTTGATTGAAACGAGAGTTGAATATGCGGGGATTTTTCTGCACAATAGCCGAACCATCGGGCAATACTTCGCCTTCATAAAGCACAGTGGCATCACGACGCGGGTCGCCAGGCTCAAACTCTAAGATAAAACTATCAGAAGGACGATTGAAACCCCAGCCGAGGTTGGGTTCGCCCCGTACGCCTTGCACTTCGTTGTATTGTGAGCCGCCATCGTAACGTTCTGTCGTGACTGTTGCACCGACTTCAAAGACAGATTCCGATGAATTTTCGCCTTCAGTCGTGAAAATGCGGGTATAGTCTGGAAAGAGGGCGTATTCATTCGAGTTGATGACTTCCAAAGCGTATTTTTCGGCGTTTGTGTAGTCTTTTTGTGTCAAATAAACCTTTGCCAACAGACCTTTGGCTGCACCTTTGGTCGCTCTGCCCAAATCTTCGGGCGCATATTTCGATTTTTCGGGCAGAACATCAATGGCGGCTTTCAAATCTTTGATGATTTGGGCATACACATCGCTTGTTTTGGCGCGACTTTGCTTAAATTCGTCTTGCGTGAGCTGTTTTGTCACCAAAGGCACGTCGCCAAACCAACGAACTAAGTTAAAATAGAAGTACGCCCGCAAAAATGTCGCCTCTGCAATCAAACGTTGTTGCAAAGCGGCGTTCATTTTGATTTCTGGAATGCGTTCAATGGCGATATTAGCTCTGAATATGGCGCGATAGTAGCCATCCCACAGCGTTTTAGGCGCAAGATTGCCTGCATCGAAGAGCAAATTGTCCATTTCGAGCAAAAATGTCGCGTCATTGGGTTCACTGCCTTTGTCTGCATCGTCGCTTAGGATGTCTGTGCAACCGATATAGGAGAAAACATGGATTTCCCAGTTGCGGAGGATATTATATACGGCGTTGGTTGCCAAAAGAGCGTGTTCTTCTGTCTTGAAAAAGCTCTCTGCGGTCAATTGTCCGCGCGGTGCGACTTCAAAAAAGCTGTCTTTACAACTGCTAACGATGAGCAGGAGAAGCGGAAGTGCGAATTTTATCTTTTTCATTTTTAATTTTGTTTACCCTCGTTGAGGTTTCAAACCTCAACGAGGTTGAATCAGTCTGAATCGTTTATTTTAGAAATTAGCATTCAACCCAATGGTCATTGTTTTTGCCACTGGATACGCGCCTCGGTCAATACCCACCGAAAATGAGTCGCCACCATTCACCACTTCGGGCGTATAACCTGTATAAGTCGCCCAAGTTTTCAAATTTGTCGCCGATACATAAAGGCGGAAGTTCGACATCTTCAATTTACGGCTGATACTGAGGGGGAGTGTGTAACCTATTTGCACATTTCGGATAGATGTGAACGCGCCATCTTCGATGAATCGCTCTGATACTTCATAGTTACGTCCGCCAATGGTCACGCGCGGCTCGAAGTTGCTTGTTCCTTCGCCTGTCCAACCGTTTAAGAAGGTTTTTTCAAAGTTGCCTGTCGAGAAACGCGCCAAACGTTTGGCATTTAGCACTTTATTCCCTTTAACACCTAAGATTTGGATAGAAAAGTCAAGACCTTTGTAGTCCGCACCGAGATTGAGGGTATAAGTCAAGTCAGGAATGGGACTACCCAAATAAGTTCTGTCTTTGTCCGTGATAACGCCGTCTCCATTCGTGTCAGCATAGCGCAAATCGCCTGCAAAAACGTCTTTATTCGCCTGTTCGCCCGTCCGTTTCGGGTATTTGTTGAGTTCTTCGGTGTTTTGGAACACGCCATCCACTTTGTAACCATAATAAGCCCCGATGGGCAAACCAATAACCGTGCGTGTACCCAATTTTCCGCCTTCTCCAACGCCGCCACTGAAGATTTCTGTCTTGCCTTCGCCCAAACTGATGACTTCATTGTGGACAGTGGACACAATCACGTTCACATTGTAGCCCAATGATTGCTTTGTGCGGTCGCGCCAGCCGAGATTGATGTCAAAACCTTGATTAAAAACCGAAGCAGAGTTGACCACAGGCGGGTCTGATGCCCCGATAAAACCCGGAATCGGCAATGATGACAAAATATCGTAAGTCGTGCGTTTGTACCAGTCAATTTCAGTTGTCAAACGGTTGTTCAAAAAGCCAGCTTCAAAGCCGATGTCCATTTGTTCGGTCTCTTCCCAATGCAAATTCGGATTAGAGAGGCGAGTAATGGTCGCACCGGGGAAAAACTTCTCGCTGTTGCCAAAGATAGCGTCGAGTTTGTCTGTCACGGGCGGACTTTTGGAGTTTTGGTCAATCTTATCGTTGCCTGTGATGCCCCAACTACCCCTCAGTTTGAGGTTAGAAAGCCAATCCACGTCTTTCAAAAAGCTTTCTTCTTTCACACGCCAACCCAAACCGATGGATGGAAAGATACCTGTGCGCTTGTTTTTACCAAATTTCGACGATTTATCTATCCGCATGGACGCAGTTAAGAGATATTTGTCGCTGTAAGAATAGTTAGTGCGGTACAATTGCGAAAACATCCGCCAACCTGAGCTACTTTCGGTCACTGTAAAGCCCTGAGTCGCGGCTCTGAGGTACAAAAGGTCTTCGATGTCGCCTTCGATGTTGTTCACGTCTCCTGGGAGGTTCGTTCCTGTACCACCTAAAAACCAATTGTCGTCAATTTGAGCCGTTACACCCGCCAATAGGTTGATGTGGTGCTTGCCAAAGGTGTTGTCGTAGCTCATCGTGTTCTCCCAGAGCTTATTGATGCTCTTGCTGCGCGAAGCACTGAGCGAATTGATGTCGTTTTTCTGCAAATCAGTCACTCTGAACACGGGAACAAAACGTTTGGCTTCGTTATTGGCTAAATCCAGACCGAAATTGGAACGATAAGTCAACCCTTTGAAGAGATTAAGGTCGAGATAGAAGTTGCCTGCCGTGCGAAAACCACTGCCATCGTTGTATCTTTCATAATAGCGTGTCGCAACAGGATTGCCCACCGAGCCATCAGACGTGGTATTGCCGAATTTACCCGCTGAATCAATCGGTGCAACCGTCGGTGGCGCGTAATAAGCATTATAAATCACCCCAGGAGCGTAATGACTCTTGGTATTGATGATGGAAAAGTTGTGTCCAATCTTGATGGCTTTGCTTAATTTGTATTCATTGTTGATGCGGAGGGTCAAACGCTCGAAATCACCGTTTTGTAGGATGCCTTCTTGCTTAAAATAGTCGCCACTGATGCTGTATGTCATCGCATCTGTGCCGCCTCGTGCCGATAAATTGACATTTTGCATCGGTGCTGTGTGAAATATCTCGTCTTGCCAGTCTGTTCCTTCGCCCAAAGCCGCAGGATTGGGGTAGGGTTGCGGTGCGCCGAAGTTTTTAGCCGCGATATTGCGCAAGGTGGCGTATTCTGTCGCGTTGGCAAGCGGGATTTTCTTCAACAATTCCTGAGAACCGTAGTAACTGGACAAACCAATCACGGGTTTACCCGATTTTCCGCGCTTGGTTGTCACAATGATAACGCCATTTGCCCCACGTGAGCCGTATATAGCCGTAGCAGACGCATCTTTCAAGACTTCAACGGACTCAACATCGTTCGGATTGACGAAAGAAATGTCGTCACTCAACAAACCATCAACCACATAGAACGGATTAGAGTTATTCAACGTGCCTGTACCGCGAATGCGGATGACAGCCCCTGCTCCAGGCGAACCAGATTCGGGCGTGACATAGACTCCTGCTATCTTACCCTGCAAAGCCTGTTGTACTGAGGGGGTCGCAATGGAAGCAATGTCCTTACCTTTGACCGAAGCCACCGCACCTGTCACATCACTCTTCTTTTGTGTGCCATAACCGACGACAATGACTTCTTTGAGCGTCGAAGTTTCTTCTTCTAAGGCTATATTGAGGGTGCGTTGGCTGCTGACGGCCACATCTTGTGCCAGATAACCGACATAAGAAAAGGTCAATTGGGCATTGGGCGACACTTTGTCGAGTGAATACTGACCTTCTACATCAGTGATTGTGCCGTTTGTTGTTCCTTTGACGACAACACTGGCACCCACCAACGCTTCGCCTGTCTTGGCATCCGTTATTTTGCCTTGAACGGTTATGACTTGTGCCACAATAGCCCAACTGAACAACAGAAATAGAGGAATTAATAATCGTTTTTTCATAATTCGGTGAAGTTTAGTTTAGAAATTCAAACATTCTCTTTTGTTTGTATGAATGGTTTTTTATTGTGAGGACGGATTTCGTTTATTTATAAAACCTATTGATGCCGTCCCTACGGGACTCAAACCTTTTTCCCAATATTTTGCTACCAAAATGCCAGCCCTATGGGCTTTTTTATCTTTCAATAGCCTATAAAAAGCCCATAGGGCTGACATTCTGGTAGCAAAACAAGACCCATTAACACATCAGAAGCCCGTAGGGCTGACATTTTGGTAGCAATTGGGCATTTGGGTCACAAATTGCCCCCAAATACCACCAATCACAACCTTTTCAGCAGCTTTTGCACCTGTTTTGTCCAAATCGCATACCCCTCAGTATTCATGTGCAGCATATCTGCTTTGAATAGTTTTGGGTCAGGCTTGCCATCACTTCCCAACATGCGGTTGAAGGTGTCAATGAAATACAAACCTTTCTCACGTTGCACCCATGCCCACAATTCTTGGTTGAATGTCTTTTGATTGTCAAAGTGTTTCTGGCGTGAAGGGCTGGGTTTGATGGCAAAAAACACGATTTTGGTCTTTGGCAACTGCGTTTTCACCTTTTTGACAAAGGTTTTGTAGTCTTCCAGCACCGTTTCGACCGATTTACCTGCATTAATGTCGTTGTCGCCTTCATAAAAAAAGATGATTTTCGGCTTGTGTGGCACAACAACACGGTCAAAAAAGAGATTAGCATCGCTTGTTTGCGAACCTCCGAACCCTCGATTGACAACTTTGTACTTATCGTTCGCAAAGTCGGTCTCGTAGCTACCCCACAGGCGAATAGTCGAACTACCATAGAGCAAAATCTGCCCCACAACAGGCTTATTCGCCGAGTCTTGGGCTTCAAAAGCGGCAATTTCCTTGTCAAAAGGATTGGTTTGTGCCGTTGTTTTGCCCAAAAACAACGAAATCAGCAATATCCAAAAGATTTGTTTTTTCATATCATTGTATCTGTTTAAACGAATATGCTACAAAGTAAACAAGAGCCTCATTGACCGTCTAAAACGCTCGACTTGGGTCGAGAAACGCTCGAAAACAGTCGTGAGTTCGAGCGATTGGGTCGTGAGTTCGAGCGATTCAGTCGTAAGTTCGAGCGATTCAGTCGTGAGTTCGAGCAATTCAGTCGTGAGTTCGAGCAATTCAGTCGTGAGTTCGAGCGATTTAGTCGTGAGTTCGAGCGATTCAGTCGTCATTGCGAGCGAAGCGAAGCAATCTTTTAAAAGCCAAGCGCAAACTTTACACGAACAGCGAAGCAATCCGTTAAAAGCCAAGCGCAAACTTTACGATTGCATCGAAGCTCCCTTCAGTATTCTGCGTTCTACTTCAAAGATTGCTTCGCTTTGCTCGCAATGACGGGTGGAACGCTCGCAATGACGACGCTGTCTCTCGCAATGACGACGCTGTTTTTCAATCAACTGAATAATTTACTTCAAAGTGACCCGCACAGTCTTGACTGCATCCGAAGAGCCGCCCACCATGATGTCAAAATCGCCTGCTTCGGCTTTCTTTTCTAAGTTTGGATGATAAAATGCCAAGTCATCAGTCGTCAAAGTGAAGCTGATGACCTTGGATTCGCCTGCTTTGAGCAGGACTTTTTGGAAACGTTTTAATTCTTTCAATGGTCGAGTAATGCTGCCAACTAAGTCGCGCACATAGAGTTGGGCAATTTCTTCGCCATCGCGATTGCCCGTGTTTTTGAGTGTGAAACTAACCGTGATTTTGTCGTTAAAACCAAACATAGGTTTGTCAGCACTCAAATTTTCATAAGAAAAAGTCGTGTAACTCAAGCCAAAACCAAATGGATACTGAGGGGTGTTCGCCATATCCATGTATTTTGACGTGTATTTGTTATTGGCATCGAAAGGACGACCCGTATTTTTTTCACAATAGAACAAAGGCACTTGTCCAACCGAGCGTGGAAAGGTCATAGGCAGCTTACCCGACGGATTGTAGTCGCCAAAAAGCACATCAGCGACGGCATTGCCCCCCTCAGTACCTGGAAACCACGCCTCAACGATGGCAGTAGCCTTATCTGCGACCTCTGGAATCGCCAAAGGGCGACCATTGAGCAAAACCACGACCACAGGTTTGCCTGTTTTGACCAATTCGAGAATCAAATCCTTCTGGACACCCGGCAAAGTGATGTCTGCACGGCAAGCGGCTTCGCCTGTCATCCAACCACGCTCCCCGACAGCCACCACCACTACGTCGGCTTGCTTGGTTATGCGAATGGCTTCGGCGAAACCGTCCATGCTTAGTTTAGGTTGATTCATAGAAGGGAAGTTATTTTCCAAATCGCAGCCTTGTGCGTGCATGATGGTGGCAGAAGGTGCTGCTTTTTTGATGCCTTCCAAAAGACTGACGCAAGCATTGCCATCTCCTGCCCCTGACCACGAGCCAATAAGGTCAATCTTCGAGTCTGCCAAAGGTCCAACGACGGCAATTGTCTTATTTTTACTGAGGGGTAGGGTCATATTGTCGTTTTTTAGCAAAACGATGCTCTTTCGTGCCATATCTCGTGCGGCTTCACGGTTTTCTTTCGAGAAAACCACCCGTTTTTCTCTCTCTGTATCGCTGAATTTGTACGGATTATCGAACAAACCGAGCTGAAATTTGAGTTTTAGAACCCGCCGCACCGCATTGTCCACCGTTAGTTGCGAAACTTTGCCCTCTGCAAGCGATTTTTTCAAGTAATTGTAATAGACTGCGCCTTGTAAGTCCATATCTACGCCCGCATTGATGGATTTTTCGCCCGCCTCTTTCTCATCGGCGACGTTGCCATGGTTCACCATCTCGTTTATAGACGTATAATCGGTGACAATAAAGCCCTTAAAGCCCCATTTCTTCCTCAAAATGTCGGTCAAAAGCGGTTTATTCGCCGTCGAAGGCACGCCATTGATTTCATTGAAAGAAGTCATAAACGTCAAAGCCCCTGCATCCACGCAAGCTTTGAAAGGTGGCAAATAAGTTTCCCAAAGTGACACGTCGGATAGGTCAACTGTGTGGTAGTCGCGCCCTGCTTGAGCCGCCCCATACGCCGCAAAGTGCTTGGCACACGCCACAACGCTCGAAGTTGAACCAATCTTGCCTTGAAATCCGCGAGTACGTGCCGCCCCAATCAAAGAACCGAGATACACATCTTCACCTGACCCTTCAGTACAACGTCCCCAGCGCGGGTCACGCGAAATATCGAGCATCGGCGCAAAAGTCCAGTGCAAACCAGCTGCCGAAGCCTCTTCGGCGGCAATCCGAGCCGAGCGTTCGATGGCGGTCATGTCCCAACTCGCCGCTTCACCGAGCGGAATTGGGAAAATAGTCTTGTAACCATGAATGACATCGTAGCCAAAAAGCAAAGGAATCTTCATACGGGTTTCTTTCATCGCGATTTCTTGCAATTTTCGATTGTAATCAGCCGTATGAGCGTTGAAAATATTGCCACATTTGCCCGACCGAATGTCATCTGCATACCCTTTGCGAATGGTTGGCCCCGTCACATCCCAATCAGAGGTGAACAAGGTCAATTGACCAATCTTTTCGTCCAAATTCATTTTGGCTAAAACCGAATCTACTTTGCGATCGAGCGGGTCTTTGTACTGAGGGGTCGGCTTTTTGGCTTTCGGGCTTTGCCCAAAGACAGTGATGCTACTGATTAGGAGCATCATGAGTATGTTTAGGCCCTTGTTTTTCATAATTGTAAGTTTTTTTAATTATTTTTTGTCCGAATCTAACCAACCTCCTTTGAAACCAGCCTTTCGCAAGCCCGCCACGACGTAAGGATTCTTCTTCATCAGATTCCAAACGAGGTTAGAGCGATGATTTTCAATCTGAATAACGATAGGTCCTTGGTCAATACCCAAATAATCGCGGTCAATCCAGCCCCCCTCAGTAATATTGGGGTTGGCATTGTTCGACGAATAGAAAGTATAGGTCGGATTGTAAGCATCTTTGAAACCGTATTCGGTTACAAGCGGCGTGTTGCGGTATTTATTCCACATATTTTCAATGGCAGGCAAACAAACCTCTGGCGCAAAGGGCAACGAACCCGCAACAGCAGTCGGTGCAATCGTGCCATCGTCAATGACGCGAATAGAAGCCGCCCCACGTGCGCTGTAAGTCTGAAAATTGTGCTTTTTTCCGTTGATAACAAGGGATGTATCGCGCGGCCCGTCGCAAGCTGTCAAGCCCCATTCATTTGCACCGTAGTTTTTGTAACCGTTTGGGTTGTCTATGGCATAACTGCGTTGAGCCAAAGTCGCCCGACGAGAGTTCTCGAAGTAGTCAATGCCCTTTTTGGACATATAAGCGTCTTTGATACCTCTAAAATCAATGTACATTTGACTGTATTGATGCCCAAAAAGTGGCTCGAAGTTGATATGTTCCTGTCCTTTGTAGGTTTCCCAACGATAAGGCGCGCACCAACGCTCCCAACAGTCGGCAGGAATCGGATGTGTCGGCGAACCCATTGCCAAGACCAACAAAACCATGGCTTCATTGTAGCCAATCCATTCATTTTTCAAGAAACCTCGCTCAGGATGGTAGCCCATGGAAAGGTTTTTGTTGTCATTTAAGAAAAAAGTCCAGTCCACACGGCGGTAGAGTTTGTCACTTAGCTCACGGATTTCGTTTTCAGTTGGGTCATTCTTGTCAAAATACGACATGACGGACATGACACCCGCCATCAGCAGACCTGTGTCAATGGTTGATAGCTCCACATCGCGAAAACGCAAAGATTTTTCATGGTCAAGGAAGTGATAATAGAAACCTTTGTAGCCACTTACCCCAGATTTGGCTTCGCCTTGCGGCATTGTCCACAAAGCACGCAAAGTTTTGACGACTCTTTCCGCTGCTTGTGCGCGTGAGACGTAATGGCGTTCAGCACCGATGCAATACGCTGTCAGACCAAAGCCAGTGGCAGCGATACTCGTGAAATCACGTTGAGGATGACGGTCAGGTACTTGAAAGTTTTTATCAACTAAGTCCCAAAACCAAAGGAATGTGCGATGTTCCAACTCATCGAGAGAGAAAAGGGGATTGTCTTTTTGTTGTTTAGGCGGTGTTTGCACAATTGTGCCGTTGGGTTTTTGGTTGCAACTCCAAAGGCAAAGAAGAAATAGGCAGATTGAGAGTAGCTGCTTTGATTTCATAGAAAAGTTTAGTTTTGATTGAACTCAAAACGCCAAACACAGAGCCGATAGCCGCTAACTGTGTGCATGTTTCGGCGATGAGTCGAATGAAGATAAATACTGAGGGGGTGTCGAGCTGCCATCAAGGCAACCCGACAAGACCCTCAATAGAAGTATGAAAAACTTTACTACTCTTTTACAAATTTGTTGTTCGCAACCAAACCTTTATCGTTGAATGCAGAAATCAAATACATGCCTTTGTCCAAACCATCGAGCGACAAAGTGTAGTTATCGTTGTTAGATAGCGTGACAACTTTCACTTTTTGACCCAACATGTTGGTTACTTCCAAACGACGTACCCCCTCAGTATTGTTGACGTACAATTGGTCAAAAGCAGGGTTCGGATAGACTTTCAAAGCCTCAACTTTAGTCGCTTCAAAGATGCCAGTAGTCGTGCAACTGCCCTCACCAACGACAATGTCATCAATATAATTCGTCAGAATCGTAGTTGGGACGGCTAAACCTAAGTCAATGAACAAAGTCAAGCGTGTGTAACCCTCTTTACCTGTGACACGACCTGTGAAATTGACAGTAATCTCTTCCCACTCGTTCACTTTTGTGTTAGCGACTGCAATTTCGACGTTATTCGGACCTGTTGGCGAGCCTTCCAGTTTAGCGGCGAAGTTTCCGATGTGATCCATCAACACTTTTGCTTTGATGGTGATGTTGGTATTCCATTTCATCGGCGCAGGTAAGTCAAAAAAGCCGCCAGTGAAAGTCGTACTGTTGGGCAAACGTTTAAATTCCATGACCGTGTTACTTGTATTGATGCCAACTTTTTTAGGATTTGGCAAAACACGAGCGAATTTGCCGTCCAATGTATCATTTGCAAAGTATTTGAAAGGCACAGTCAAGCCAGCTGATTCAAAATTGATAGCACAACCTGAGATGGGTTCAGATTTCCATTGAATATCGTCCACCAAATAAATATCATTGCCCGAGTTCGCTGTACCACCATTGAAGAAGATAGCAATGTTTTTGTAATTATTGGCTTTTACGCTGCTGAAGTCAATGTTGAAGGTTTGCCAAGCATTGGCTGTACGCAATGTATCCCAAATTTCCTTCGCAGCAGATGTTCCACCTTCCAATTTGAACAACATACGGGTGTTGGCACGAGGACCAAATATCTTAATACTCAACTGATTGTATTTAGACAAGTCAATAGCCGTTGTTTTCGTCAACACCAAAGCCGACCATTCGTCAGCAGGGTCTGCATAACGACCGATTTTGTCCGAAGGATTGGCTGTACTTTGTTGTGTATTGTTCGTTACAGTCAGTTTATCGCTGCCTGAACCATAAGTTGTGTTGCGTTGGCACTCAAAATCGTCCAAAATATTCAAATTGGGCGTTACATTGGCGCAAACATTGAGCGTCAATTTCGTTTGTTTCAAATTATCGAAGTGATAAACCGCACCACTTGCCGCCGTACCAGAGTTGAAAAGGATATTGACAGAAGAAATGTCTGTGATACCGACAGAAGAAGAGAAATCGAAGCCCAAATTTGTCCAAGTACCTGCCGAATCAATCGTTGCTTCGGCCGTTTTGTTGCCTTGTGTCGCACTCACGAGCTGCATGGTCACTTTCTGACCGACTGAACCCGCTGGAGCTAAGACTTGTACGTTCATTTGAGGCGCAGTTGCCTCCACTTTGAAGCCTGTTGGTAACGCACCTGTCACCAAAGAGATAGCTGTCGAGCCACGTGTGAATTTACCGACGTTTGTACTGTTGTTTGTCGCATTCACAGTCGGATTAGCCACCATAGCATAAGTGCCTGTTGTACTTGTCCACGTCATTTTAGCCGATGGTTCAAAGTCTTCGAGGGCAGGTTTCTCTGTAAACATCCAATCATCAATATAATAAACATCACCTGCTGCTGATTGTGCGCCTGCATTGAAAAACAAAACAGCTTTTGTTAATCCTCGAAAAGCGGCACCACTGAAATCAGCACCAACGTTAACCCATTTATTGGTCATTGCGGCGGTTATTGGAACAGAAACTTCCATAGCAGCCCCTCCATTTTCCATTTTCATTAGCAAATTACCTGTTTTTGGGGCCCACACTTTTAACCTCATGAAATTATTGACACTTAAATCAATGGGTGTAACATTTTGGTGAACAAGAGCTGCCCATTCTTGACCTGCACCAGAAGGTTCATTGTAGCGACCTACTTTTGCAGATGTATTGATACCTGTTGGATCAGGATTGGTAACAACTGTAAGCGAATCCCATGTATCCAAATAATTAGCATTGCGTTGACATTCAAAGTCGTCAATAATGCTCTTGTTAGCAACTGTTCCCGAACAAGCATCGGCTGGCAATTGCTGAATGTTGTCAAACCAGAATGTATCTTGTTTAGAATTGCCAACTCCTGCATCAAAGAACAGAATTAAGCGATTGAGTGAGTCAATCGCGCTGGCGCTTTTAAAATCAAGGTTGTACTCTTGCCAAGCATTTGTGACAACGATGGGTTTTGATACCTCTTTGTTGCCTTTTGGCCCTTCCAATTTGAAAATTAAAGTACCCGCTTTTTTAGAATACACATTGATTTTGAAACGATTGTTGGTCGTTAGATTAACAGGAGTTGTAAATTTTGCCCAGAACAGACTGTAAGCCGTTGAGTCTTTTTTTATGTAGCGACCCACTTTTGATGAGCTATTCACCGCATTGGGTTTAGGGTTGTTCACCACGCCACTCCAAGTGCCGTCTAAGGCTTCCCAATTTAAAGTAGCCGAGCCACTTTCAAAGTTCTCATTGATTTGGGCTTTCAAAAAGCCTACTGCCAGCAGCAGAATCGAGAGAGAGAGTAAGAGTTTTTTCATAACAGATAAAAACGTTTGGTTATTAAATACTGGTTTTGGATAATTATTTACGAATTGCGATTTTGGATTTATAAATTACTATCTACAACTTAGTTAGTTTTTCTTTTTTCAAAAAATGGCTACCCCTCAGTACCGCCATATAAAAACCACTTGCTAAGTCTTGCGTTTCGATACTAAGGGTGCTTTGTCCTTGTGGCAAAATTTTGTTTTGAAAAACAGTTTTGATTGTGCGACCTGTAATATCAAGAATATCTAAACAAGCCGTTTCGCTTTGTTTTAAATCAATCATAATTAAAGATTTATCTGTCATCGGGTTTGGATAAATCCTCATTTCGACCCCCTCAGTATCAAGAGCTTCTTTTGTATTTGTAGCATCAGCAACGAAGCCCATGGCATCCAAAGCTGGCTTTATTTCTGGATTTGACATAAACAGTCGCCACAACAAGCCTGTCCGATGGTTCTCAATCATGCCGATGATAGGGCCTTGGTCAATTGCAAGAGTAGAAGTCGCATACCAATTGCGCCCCAAATTGAAAGCATCGTAAAAGCCGAATTTTCCCCACAACTTAGCCCCTTGTTCACGATAAAAATACTTCAAAGCACGCATTCCTTGCTCAGGAGCATAAGGCATCGAACTCAAGGCCGCAGTTGGCGAAATCGTACCATTGTCCGTTGACTCAAAAGGTGCGTGCGCAAGGTAGCCTGTCGGGTCGTCACTGGCGGTCAGACCCCAATTGTCGGCAGAATAGCCCACTTTATTGGTCGGATTGTTCTTACAATACTCCCAATTTATCATAGTTTGGGCAACATTGTGGTGCCAATAGTTGGCATAGGCATCTTTCTTACGGCGTGGGTCAAACCCTAAGAATGAATAATGTGCAAAAAACAAAGGACCACCAGCATAAGGGCCAACTTGTAGTGTATGTCCATAATAAGTCTGCCCATTCCGATAATTAGGACTTCCCGCCCAACCTTGATGATACACCGTGGCTGGAATCGGATACGTCGGCGAAGCCACTGCTAATATATAAGTTATCAAAGCCTCGAAATAGCCACGCAATTGGAAGTTCATACGCCATTGATAGTTGGGCGAATAGTGCCAATAGAGAACATTTTCATTGTTTTTGCGATAAAAATTCCAGTTTACACCTTGCCAAAACTCATTTATCATTTGGCGAATAGTGGTTTCTTCGGGTGTATTTCTTGTAAAGTATTGTCGAGCTGTCAACAGACCTTGTATCAGAAAAGATGTTTCGACCAAATCGCCACCATTGTCGTATTGGCTGAAAGGTTGTACTCTGCCCGTTCTGCCGTCAATCCAATGCGGAAAAACCCCTCCAAAGCGGTCGCTAATCTGCAAAAAAGACAATAATTTGAGCATATAATCTACCCCCTCAGTACGACTGACCCAACCGCGCTCAATAGCCACAATCCAAGCCATGACCCCAAAACCTGTTCCACCTGTGGTTACGGTATAGTCGGCATTGTTGCGCTCGCGTGCCATGCCCGAAGCAGGGTGTTGTAATTCTCTAAAGTACCGAAAAGTGTAACGTTGCACCATTTCCATTAAACTATCGTCAGGCATTGGATGCACATGACCCAAAACTGTCGTCGAAAAATTGGAAACTGAACCAGCAGTACCCACAGCCTTGACTTTGTACAAAAGACTTATGTTCGTACCTAAAGGGCGGGCAAAATCAATCAGCATTGTATCACTGATTGTCTTCAGCGAATCGAATGAAGTACCACCATTTGCTGAACGCCAGATTTGATAGTTTGTCACATCGGCGATAGGCGACCATGTTAGTTCAACATGACTGTCGTAACCAACAGCTTTGACAATCGGTGTCGAAACTGTTTGTCCTACGACCGATTGAGGTGTTAAAAACCATGAAATTCCGCAAATAAAACAGCAAATAGGTAGTGGTATTTTCATACAATAGTGTTTAAAATCGCTTTTTTAATATCTAAATATTGAAACGATTATTGGTAAAATGTCTTGATAGCCGAATTTTTATAAGCCAAAGGTACTTTTTGCCAAACTGAAATTCTAATTTTTGACCTCACTATGACTACACCATTCGTTTTTTCACCTCATCAGTGACCTCTTCTTTGTCTTAATATATATTGCTGAATGATTGATTATCAATGTTTTATTGCTCGGTTCTTTTTTTTCAAAAAAAAAGCCACCTCACAGTGGCTTTATCAGATTGTAAAAATATCCCCTCAGTATTTTAAGATAAACTCGGTCAGATTATCGCTGTCTTTAAGGTCTAATTTTTTGCGCAAGCGATAACGTTTGTTTTCTACACCTCTGACAGAGATATAGAGTAGGGGACTTATTTCTTTTGAAGTCAAATTCATACGTAAATAAGCAGCTAATTTCAAATCCCCTGGCGTTAAATCTGTAAATTCTTGTTTTAACCGCTTCAAAAAGTCTTCGTGTACGCCATTAAAATTTTCTTCAAAGACTCGCCAGTTTTCTTCACTCGATAGATTGTTCTCTATCATTTGCTTGAGCTTCTGATAATGTTTTTCAGGAAATCGTAAACCGTGTTCCGATTTGATGCCTTCTAATTCTTCTTTTATTTCTATCAAAATCTCATTTTTCCTTATGATACCCATTGTTGAGTTGGCGAGTTCTTGGCTTTTATTGATGATGTCGAGATGCAGTTTTTCATTGTCGGCTCTAATACGTTGTTGCTCCAATTCGCGCAGCATTTCCGCTTCCAGATATTGCCTTTGATTGGACAGTTGATATTTATGAAACTTCAATAAAAGAAAAATCAAACCAATGAAGAGCAATAAATAACCAATTTTTGCCCATATTGTCTCGTACCAATGTGGCTCTATGTCAAATTCTATCACAGTTTCTTCTCCTGTGATGTCATTGCGCAACTTAAAACTGTGTTTACCCGCCGACAAATTGGCAAATTCATGCGAAGTTGCTGACTCCCACGACGACCATTGGGTTGATTGACCCGTTAAAAAATAACTAAAACGGGCCGCATCTGTAAAATAAGGCAAACTAAAGTCAATCCGCAATGCCCGATAGTCGTGCGACAAATGCAATAAGGTTGCATAAGGGCTTGTTGGATAAAAATGAAACGTTGCACCATCCTTGGCAAACAATCGGATGATGGGTTTCGCCGTAAAGGAAGCATTTGAGATATTGTTGTTTCTGTTAAAAATGGCATACCCATCATCTAAACCAAAAAGATAGCGGCTGCTGTCGAGTATTGCCACCGTTTCGTAGTCAGCAATGAGTTTGAGACGCAGTCGAGCCATATTTTTATCACCCCTCAGTATTTCGACAAAATCGGTGTGTACTTTGAGGTTGTCATCACCTATTCCTTTGTAAAGTTTAATGTTGTCTAAGCTCGGATTGTTCGTTTTGTTAAAAACGGATTTGGAATAGTCAAAGTTATAATACCCATTATCGGCTTTGATATAAAATTCTGACTCTGTTTTAGATACATCATATTTTGCAGCATCGCCTATTTTTATAGGTGTTGCACCTTCTGTCAGTTCCAAATTGTCATTTATTTTCAACTTAAATAATTGGTGATAGGCATTGATAGCCCATAAATAGCCTTGATGGTCGAAAGCTATCTTTTTAACAGGTTCTCCGAAGTTATTTATTTTCTTCAACAAAGCCCATTGTCCTTGTTTGTTTTTTTGATACACAGCTATACCCGTATAAGTGCCTTGCAAAAACACATCTTTTACTGAGGGGTGTACAATACTGCACCATCCGCCTGTCACATCCGATATTTTGGTCAATTCGAGGCGGTTATTGAGCGTAAAACTACCCATATTATGACCTACCAACAATTGCTCGCCCATCACTCGGACATCCCAAACTTGTCCTTGTGTGCCATTGAGTAGGGTAAACTTATCGTTTGACCCATCTTTTTTGTAAAACAAACCTTGATTTGTACCTACAAAAAGATGCCCATTGAAAACAGCTGCTGCATACACCGAACCGATGCGACCACTTCGGTCTTGAAAAAAAGTCAAGGGTGACGTTAAATCAATCAAATCAATACCTTTGTCGAGTCCTAACCACAGATTTTGCGCACGATCTTCATGTATCGAAAGTACGGTGTTGTTTTGTAAGCCATTTTCTTTATTGATGTGAAAAAGAGATGTGCCATCGGGTTTAATTAAATAAACACCGTTGAGAATTGTCCCAAAAGCGTAGTTGCCATTGGAAAGTTGCACTCCTTTGTTGAGTTGATAGTTGCGAGAAATGCCTTGAACGGCTTCATGCCATAGGTGAAATTGATTGTTTTCAAACACATAGATACCATCGCGTACTGTGCCGATGAGAATACCTTGATTTTTGTAAGGCAATAAGGTCGAAATAATTTTTTTGGACAAAAAAGCACTGCCTTCTATGAATCGAAACTCATTTGTGGCAGTCAATTCGTACAAACCTTTTGAAATGACGGGCAAAACGAGCCGCCCATTGACCTCATGTAAAAACATGATATTGTCTGGTGGACTCAAAACGGTGATGTCATGGAAGTCGTATTTATATATTGTTGAAAAAGTTTGGAAATACACAGCTTGCTCCGTCACAAGTATGTGCCAGATTTCTTCATGTTTGACTTTATCGTATTTGACATTTTTACTGAGGGGGGTATATTCTAAATTGCCAAAATTATTTTTTTGGAAAAAGCCAAACTCTGCAAAGCCACCAACATAGATACGTCCCTGCTTATCAGTAGCAACAGAGCGAATAATTTGTTTGTTGGGCAAAGGAAAAGTTGCCCAAGTTATGCCATCGAAACGCAACAAACCCTCGCGATTGCCAAAGAACAATTCACCATCGTTGGTTTGGGCAATAGACCAATTTTGATTCTGCGCATGGTAATCATTTTTTGTAAAATTGAGTGTGCGTGGCACTTCTTGTGCCAATAAGGAAATGTGCCAAAACGCTAAACAATAGATGATAAAATACTTCATACGGACAAATAAAAGACATTTTGAGCAAAAACCAACGCCTTTGTGCTTAAACAATTCATAAGTTCGACTCGTATTATATCTTTTACAGTATCACAACCTTATTCTTCAGCAATCAAAAATTAATCTTTATGTTAAAAAAACTGTTATCCATTCAGCTTTGGTCGGCTTCGGCCACAGACACCACTGCGCTCATTTTACGTCTTTCATTGGGTCTTTTGATGCTCAATCATGGCTACCCAAAGCTTATGCAATTTTTTAATGGAGAAGACATCCATTTTGCCGATCCCATATTTATTGGCGAAACAGCCTCTTTGGTTCTAACCGTCTTTGCAGAGTTTTTTTGTTCTATCCTCATCGCCATCGGTCTATGGACACGTTTGGCTTTGATTCCTTTGATTGTCACGATGGTGGTTGCCGTCGGCATCATACATGCGAGCGACCCAATGGACAAAAAAGAACACGGTTTGTTGTTTCTACTGCCTTATTTGGCTTTATTCTTACTGGGTAGCGGCAAATATTCGCTCGACGCAGTGTTACAGAAGAAAAATGCATAGGGGCATATGCGTTAGACTTTAAAAATGGCTTTGTTTTTTACAGCTACAAATTTCATCGGTCGGCAATTTTGTACAAAGTCACGCTTTTAGAAAAACTACTGAGGGGTCTATTTCCATGGAAATAGACCCCTCTACATAAAAACCCTTTGGACAGTTTCGTTCTTTAATTTGGTGTTCGAGTGTTATTTGGTCGAGCACCATATGCCAGCGGTGCCTATTGTTTCATCATCTTCAAAACCGTTTCGCCCTTACCCCCCTCAGTATTTTCTCTTATTTCTTCATCAGTTTGCGTAACTCTTCTAACTCTTTTTGCAAGTTTTCTGCTTTTTGTCTTTCTGCTTCTGCTTTTTGCCTTTCTGCTTCTAACTCTTGGCTTTTAGCTTCTAACTCTTGGTCTTTAGCTTCTAACTCTTGACCTTTAGCTTCTAACTCTTGGTCTTTTATTGCAATTATTTTATCTTTCTCTAAAGCCAATTTCGACAATTCTCGTTCAAATATTCTGTCAATTTCGTCTTCAACATCCATTTTTTCTCGAATTTCCTCACTCGCTATGGCTCTTTCTAATCGGGCAACTATTTTTTGCACCAAAGGCTCGTCCAAATCACCCTTGAAATTTAATTGTTGATTGTCTTCTGTCTTAAATTCTGGACTGAATACTTGCAACACTTTCTCGAGTTTGGTTCTTGATTTTCCTGCGAGTAATTTGAGTTGTATCAAGTAAGAATCATGTGTCAATAACTCAACAAAATCCTCTTTGACATCCAACACTTCTTGGGTTATCACATCTCGATATTCTCTGTTGATTTTTACAACGGCATTTTTGATATTGTCTAAGGGAAATCCAAGAAAATAAATAGTCACTATCGGTAATGGTAGCTTTTTTGATTGTCCTCTATCATCCAAAATAACATCTTCTTTTCGGTAATTATCGCCCAAATAGCGTCTAAATCGCATCACATCAAAAACCTGTTTGGCTTTTTGTAACTCTATCAACGCTTTTTTGAGTTCTCCAGTTTTTGTTTTGAGGACGGCTTTGAAATCGAATCTCAATATACTAATACTCGCAGCCGTGTTTTCTGTCGTCGTTTCTTGTGGTTTTACATCTAAACTAAGAACCTCTTCTCCCAAAATGGTTGACAGTAGTTCACGAGCGATTTCTATATCTTCTAAAAGGTATTTAAAAACAACATCGTATATTGGATTAGCGATTATCATAGATTTATATTTTTTTGATTCTACGACAAAATTAGGCTATTGTTCTCATTCTATTTTCATTTTTTTCGGGTTTTCAATTGACTTCAGATTTTCTTTCTGCTTTCACAGAACGCAGTCTGTGAAAAAACCTCCCTACGAAAATAGCAAAAAGAAGTAAAGCAATAGCAAAAATCAATAATAAAATAAATCCGTTTAGAGCCAACCTTTTAGGTGCGACAAAAAGAGGTAAGGTTAGAGATGTGCTGTATGCTGTGTTTAAGTTTGGAAACTTAAACGAGCAGCCGCGTTGCTAAAAGAGAAAACTGCGGAAGACTTAGAGCAGTGGAAATTAAAAGAGTGTATATAAGACGGAGAAGTTCCAAAACTTCTCCGTCTTATATACACTCGAACTGAACAGGTCAAAGACCTGACAAATAGTAGATGTCGGCTTGGAAGCCGACACCAGCTCCAAAGGAGTCCTTTCCAAAGGAATCCTTCGGATCGGACAATTTCGTTCGTTTATTTGGTGTTTGTGTGTTATTTAATCCAACACTTCATGCCAGCAGCGGGTCTAAGACCCACAAAATAGTATGTATCGCGTCTGAGACGCTCACGAGCAGTTACGTTTTTATACTTGATGCCAGCGGCAAGTTTGCAGCAATACTTTGTTCAATACAGTTAATCTATTCTTTCTTTCCAATCTAGTATCCAATTATCTTCATTTAATTTATCATATAAAAATTCATCGTATCTAAAAAATAAACCTCTAACCATATCAATGACTTTTTCTTCTAAATCATTTTCAACTTTTCCAACCACCATTAAAGGAAACATTGTTCCAAGAGTCTCCCGACCATTAAACATGGTTACTGAATAATACCATCTATACAACGAAGAAATCAACTCATTTATGTATACCTTATGGCTACCTTGTGAAAATTGATTTTTAGGATAAAAACTTGTTAATTCAATAAGAATTTCTTCATAAAAATCAATCATTTGGTAAGCTTGTTTTTTTAATCCTTGTGTTGAAACACCATGAGTTTGAGCAATAATTAAGTTAGCTTTCTTAATTATTAAAATTTTCTTCAAATAGCTGACAAGTACTTCTGGATTATCGTTAATCTCATTATAATAATATTCTTCATCTTCTCTATTGTTATAAACAATGTTGCCAACTAAAGATTTAATAGAATATTCATCAGCTTTTTCACGTCTATCTTTGACTCTTATCAGCCATTCATCTCTATATTTAGTTATCAAGGCTTTGTCATACCGTCTCCCAAATCCTCCTCGTATCATAGTTTTGTCATGACAATCGAAACATAAAAGTGCCAGATTATCAATATGATTGTTTGATGGATTTTCATCTAAATGATGAATTTGAATTTGTTTAGATTTGTCATTGCATACA
This sequence comes from Saprospiraceae bacterium, assembly GCA_016787525.1. GTDB lineage: Bacteria > Bacteroidota > Bacteroidia > Chitinophagales > Saprospiraceae > JAAFJT01. The sequence goes on from JAEUUP010000023.1 coordinate 25,094, forward strand.
CAACAAGTCATATCTGATAAATATTTCACATTTGTAGCAATCTCAATATTTATGGGTATTCTAGTTTTTTTAGGTGTATTAGGCATATTTAATGTTCATTAATAATCAAATTACATTTTCGATATGATATAATTTTATGTAAGTGTTTCAATAGGAATAGTTTTATGATGTCTTTGAAATAATTATAATCTATATTCAATAAAATCAGCAATTAGTTTTATTACAAAATTCTTATTGTTTAATTGTATCGAACGGCATTACTTACGTCATACCGCCATTTAGTCGAGCTTTGAGCGTGGGTCTAAATGGCGGTTGGCGTGAGTAAATTGTTCGACGACGTTTTTTGTTTTTTATTATTTTATACTGAGGGGGTATCGAATGCTGCTCCCCAACACTTTTCTAATGAATTTAATATTTCTATCATTTCTGATTCAAATTGTTCTTTTGCAATTTCATCTCCTGCTTTTTTACCAAGCTGTTTCTTTTTATGTCCACTCATCGCATCTTCATCTTCTGAAGTTCTATGCCAAACAGAACCTTTGGGGTAATATTCTTCGAGTGAGCGGGTAGGTAAATATATTATCTGACCGTTCTTTTTTAAGGTTTTATATTTTGTTTCAAAATTCTTAACTGCTCCTTCTTTCTCTGGCGATGGTTTATCACATAAAATTATGACTTTATTACCATATAAGCTTTTATTTAGAGGTGTAAAAGATTGTTCAACAGCATTGATTGTTCTTGATGCTTGGTCTGTATCTCCATTAGCTGAAATTATTTGAATTCGAGGTTTATCAGGATAAAATCTCTTAATAATTCGTGAGAGAAACTCTAATTCACTACTACCTTCTACTATCAAGAAGTTATGTGGAAGAAGCAAATCACTAGGACTTCCTCCTAATAATTCATAAACAATATATGGCTTTTCAATTTCCTCGATTCGATTTATTTGTGTTTCGCAATAAATTTTTTCCACTTTAAAGATACTTTGCTTTGTATGTTCATCAACGACAAGTACAGAAGAATGAGTATTAATGAATATTTGGTCTAGAGTTTCACTGAGTTCTAAAAGAACATTTTTTAGCTTTCTTTGCGCAGTGGGGTGTAGGTGTAATTCGGCTTCATCAATAAAAAACAGAAAAGATTTTCCAATATCTTCATTAGCTCTTCTATATTCTGCGTATGCTTGAATTATTGCAAGCATCAAAGCTCGTTGCATACCATCTCCTTTTTCAGCAGCAGTTGTTTCTATACCATCATCAACTGTTGTCTCAAAATTCTTTAGCAAATCTTCAAAAATTGGAGGGAAAACCTCAAAACTAACTTTTGTACAATCTGGAAATTGTTTTTCAAGGTTTATTTTGACTTTATTTGCAAGTTTGTCAAACTCTATTTTTACTTCTGATTCATTATTCCCAAAGAGCTCTTGAAATTTATCTTTAAAATCTCTGTATTGTTTACTTCCTTCCAAAATAGTTCCGAGAACACCCGATAACATTACACCAATTGGAGTTGTTTTAGTATATTTTGTTAGAGCATCATAATATTGTCTTGTATGAATATATTCAAATTTTGGTAAGAAATCATTTAAAGAAGTGTCAAAACCTGTTGGCAGCTTTTCCAGCTCTTTGCTATCAATTATTATTTTTCTTTTTGTATGGTCGGTACTTGTTCGTCTTATAATAACACTATCATTTTCTTTTAAAGCATTTTTAAGAGCAGTTGCGTTTCTTTCATTTTTCATTCTCAATATGCCTTTTTGGGCATCTTTGAATTCTATTTCTACCTGTACAATAAGGGAAGTGTCTCTGTTATAACAAATATCTCTAAGTTGAGTGTTTTTTCCAAGTCCGTTATAAAACCACTCAATAGCTTCAAACAAATTTGTCTTACCAGCATTATTCTGTCCTACAAATACGTTGAAATCATTACAATGTATCTCAGCATTAGAAATTGAACGAAAATTTTGAACTTTAATCTTAGTGATTTTCATATTTTTTGTTTATTTTATTGATGTCGTCAAAACTCTGCACTTACGCAATCTTGCGCAAGTATCGCTTCCCTCTACAACTCACTGCTCAAAAACGCATAAAGAAGTATCAAAATGCGAATGTTTAAGATATAAAACAGTATCTAAATACGAAACTGCTTTGCGCCTAAAAGCAAAAATAAGCAAATAATTTTAAGAAACAAGAAAGAATATAAAAAATTTAATTTATTTAAAAGACTTTAATTACGCCTGATTTGTTCACCTATCAGATAGATGTAAACGTCTGTTTTTTCAGTCGCATGAACAATCTGCTATACAAAAAATCAGTCATCCGAACGGAAAGTTGAGGCATCCGAATGAAAAGTTAAGGCATCCGAATGGAAAGTTGAGACATCCGAATGAAAAGTTGAGACATCCGAATGAAAAGTTGAGGCATCCGAATGAAAAGTTGAGGCATCTGAATGAAAAAAAAGGTATCCGAATCTCAAAACTTGTTTCCGAGGGAAACAGTCTTTTTGCTGTCTTTTACTGAGGGGTATGGTGGTACAAAAAATATTATTTTAAAGCCAAAAAAAATATTTTAAATTTTTATAACAAAAAAATAAAACTATGTAACTTCTTTATTGGGTCAACGTATTATTCTTCATAATGGGTTATTAATCATATTTTTTTTCACGTTTAAAAATTTTAATATTATGAAGAAGAAAGCAACTTTTAGTTGTACTCAGCAAGAACTTTATCTTGCTGCCAACTTGGCATGGAGCTTATTCGGTAAGCACCGCGAGCGTTTTGCGAAGTTGAAGGGGTTTTATACTGAGGGGTTTATTGCTGACCGATTGGCGGAAGTGGCGGCGGCGAAGGCGATTCCTAATTTTAAGGTGCGGAAGGATGAGCCGAGTACTTACCGTGTGTATTTGGATGAGGCGATTGAGGATTGTGCGCACTATTTTTTGATGTTGCGGGTCTTGATTGATTCGGCTTTCCGTCAGGAGTTGTTGGAGGCGAAGTATGATGCGGCGGGTTTGTCGTATTTTGCAAAGGCGGTGCAGGGGAATGAGGCGGCGATGAATGATTTGAATGATTCGGCGATTCAGTTTATTGTGAAAAATGAGGCGGATTTGAAGGCGAATAATAATATGCAGGCGGGTTTTTTGGCGGAATATCAAGCGGTGGTGACGAATTATGAGGTGCAACGCAAGGCTTATAATGAAAGTGCTACGATGGCAACGACTTTGACGCAGGACAATACGGAGGCGAATAATAATGTGCATAAGGCGATGATGACTATGTTTGCGGATGCACGGGTTATCTTTAGAAAAGAGCCAGAATTGCGTGATAAGTTTACGTTTGCGTATGTTTTGGAGCAGGTTGTGAGTGCGAGTGTGGCGGGCATACGTGGTAAGGTGAAGTTTGAGGGTCTTAAAAAGCCTTTCCCTGCGGTGAAGGTGGCGGTTGAAGGTACGGATAAGTTGGTCGAGTCGGATTCGTTGGGTCGCTATGAGATTCCGCAGTTGGCTAATGGGACTTATGCTCTGATATTTACGTGCAAGGGCTATAAGGATGTCTTTATTGAGGAGTTTGAGGTGAAAACGGGTGTGTATAATACGCTGAATGTGGCGATGGAGGCTGTGGTGTCGGAGGTCGTGATTTGAGCGTAGAGATAGTGTACAGCGTGGATTTTAAAAAACGTGTCGAATGCCTTGAAGGTGTTCGACACGTTTTTGTATTGTATGCAAATTAAGCATTAAAACCTTTCAATTAAGGGCAATATAACTATAAAAAGCCCCATCGGGGCGGAATTTTGGTAGCCCTGTGTGAAACGCAGGGTTATAGAGAACAACATTTTCCATTAGCCCCATCGGGTTCAAAGAACTCCTTTGGAGGCGGCACATTTTGCACCCATAGTTGCGCCCCTACGGGGCTAAACATTGTTTTTTATTATTTTAACCCTGCGTTTTACGCAGGGCTACCAAAATTTCGCCCCGATGGGGCTTTTTTAACGCTTAATTTGCGTGTATTGTATGGATTTCTGTCTTTTTAGACCTTCTATTTCCTCATTCTTTATTGTTTGACGATTCTTCTCACGATGCCCGAATGGTTTGCTGAGTTGAGGGTCAAGATATAGACTCCTTGCGGCAAAGATTGTGTGGGCAATGTCCATTGATGGATGCCTTCGGTCAGCGATTTGGTTTGCGTCAGTACGATGCGTCCGTTGAGGTCGGTCAGAGTGATGACCATATTTTCTTTTTGTTTCATCTCGATGCGCACAGTGAGGTCTTCAGTCGTCGGATTGGGGTAGCTGACGAAGTTTAATACTGAGGGGTCCTCGAAATGGGTAGCGTTGGAAAAAGTCACGGCTATGGTGTTTGAGAAGCTGGTTTTTCCGTCCACATCGTGGGTTTTTAGGCGGTAATAGTTGATGCCTTCGAGGGGTTTTATGTCCTCAAATTGATAGGCTTGTTTTTTAGTTGACTGACCCGCCGCTTTTATTTTGCCAATACCCGAAAAAGAGAAACCATCGGCACTGCGTTGTAGCTCAAAGTGGCTGACATCTGCCTCAGTTGCCGTTATCCATTCCGTTAAGACGGTACTTTTGGGCGTGGCTTTACCTGTGAAAGTCAAAAGCTCAATGGGAACGGGCGCACCTGCTTCTATCCGAAACGCCACGTCCCAACTCAAGGTCGGCATTGGTATAGACAAAGCCCCTGCAGCATTGGCGGTAACATTAACGGTGCTGATGAGCGAGGCATTGTCTGTATTGAAAAACTGAACGACATAGGGTTGATTGCTGACCAGTCCTGTAAAATTCATATTGGCATTGCTGATGGACGGAGGCGGGTTGTTACCTTGCTCACGGAGGTATTTCCAATTGTAATCGCGGTTCAAAGCCCAACCAACGAGGTGATTGCCATCGCGAAGCACATTGCCATTGATGGGAACGCCGTTCTGCACGTAATTTGTAAGGGTAAAATTGCTGATTTGTATCCACTCATTGCCTGTATTGTCCACTTTTATGGTGTGCATACCCGACGGAACGTTGACACTGTATGTCCCGACATCTGGATTGGTGCGCTGAAAGACCGTTGTGCCATCCACGATGACCACAAGGGTAGAAGTGCTGGACGAACCACGAGCCGCCACGGTCACTCTAAATTCCCCTGCGGCGGGATAATTGACATTGAAAGTCGGAGGATTTTTTGCAGCGATGTGATAATTGTTGAACAAAATATTACTGAGATTATTTGCCGAAGGAGTCAATGTGCCATCGTTGTTTACTGTAAAATTGTTGGCAGGAGCAGGTGTTGCGGCATAAGTTGGTGGATGAAAGCCTGCAAACTGAGGGCTTATGATGGCATTACTCAACGACCCGATGCCCGTAAAAGTCGGCGTGATGGTTTTATAGTTTTTGCTGACCACATTCATCTGATTGTTGGCAAAGTTGCTGACTTGTCCGAACACTTTGTAGGTGTTATTACTGAGGGGGTGCGTGTAAGAATCCCACCACCATGTAAATCCAGCACCCGCCGAGCCATTGAGGAGCGAGGACCACATGACATTGTGCATCATCACACCGTCGGGGTCAAAATTTGCCGTATTGCCGTTTTGGTCATCAATAAAAAGACCAAATTCACCTGTCAAAAACGGTTTATTGTACGCGCTGGTCATGGTTTGCGCTTGCGTCGCCAAGATTGTTTCGTAATTGGCGTTGGTGGGTGGGTTTGCCAAGTTCAAACCATCGTAGTAATGCACCTGAGTAATGTCCATGAGGGCATTACTGAGTTCCGTTGCGCCATTTGCTGTTGACACATAACTGTTGCTTGTGAGGTGGCTGTTTGGGTCAATGGACTTTAGATAAGTTGCCATTTCGGTAATCCAACTTGCGGCAAAAGGGGCGTTGGTCGCGTAGTTTTCGGTCAAATCCAATTCATTAAAAAACTCCCACGTCAGAATATTGCTCGAAAAGCCCCACCGTGCGACGATATAGCGCAGTTTGTTTTTGTAAGTCAATTTTGCCGCACCATCCGTCCAGAAGTCGCTGGGGCTATTGCAAGGGCCTCCGAACGCAATACTGTATGGATTGGATTGCCACTGAGGGGTATAATTGCCAGCCACATTCGGTGCTTGTATTTGTCCATGATTTTGAAGGCATAAGTCAATGTACAAACCCTTTTGCGTGGCATAATCAACGAGCCAGTCCAATTGAAAGGCGCGGGATTGTTCATATTGCTTCAAACCCGCATAAGGATAAAGCCCAGACACCGTTGTCCATTCCAATTCCGTACCCCAATAGCAGAGCCAATAGCGTAAAAAATTGGCATTGTTGTTGGCCATCGGGTCCATCCACGTTTTGAGGTCGCCGATGCCATTGTTATTGTACCAACACAGGTTTTGTCCGACAGGAATGTAGGGTGTTCCGTTGTCGAACTTGAGATAATTTTTGCCGTTTTGCCGTCTGATAAAGCCTTTTTCCGTGGAAGCAGCGCAAGTAAAATTGCCTGTGACCGCCGTCGAAGTCCCGCCAGCATCAATAAAGCTCAAAGAATACGACCAATTGCCGACTTCGGTAGGGGAGAAGCGCACATACCAGCCGTCTTCTGTTGGATTAGGACCAATCGTGCCATTGCTGAGTGTGACCACGTAGTATCCTTTTTTCCAAAAGCCATCTACGGTTTTGGTCATGCCACTGGGCGACGTGAACGTGCAAGACAAACGGGCTTGCGCAAAATCGTAAGGGTTGGTGTAGCTTGTATTGGTGATGGTCGCCTTCAATTCCCATTTTTGGTACTTTCCTACTGAGGGGGTCAATACGTCGGTGGCGCTGATGGTGGGTGCGGCGAAAGCCATCGAAATAAAAGCGAGGAAAGAAAGTGTTGAGTAGATGGTTTTGATTCTTTTCATTGTTTATACATTTGTTTTTTGACAAAAAAATAGTTTGACTTTTCTAGAAAGCTAATCAAAAATAGAGAAACCACCATAGAAAGCTTAAAAAGCAACTTGTTTTTTTGTACAGTTGAAATATGAATTTATATAAAACACCCCAAATTGAGTGAAAACGTGTCGCTTTGCAGCAAAATCGTTGTGTTTTTGGCTCATTTTGCCCTAATCCAAACCCTTTTTAATCTTGCTATCAAACGTTGGTACAAATCTACGGAGATACTGAGGGGGTCAAGATCAAGAATGTGTGAACACCCATTTTGAAAGTGTGAAACGGGTTATCGAATGAGTGAATTACGGGGCGGGTTCTTGTTGTCGGTGTGATTTTATTAATTGCGATTATGTTAAAAAACCTAACCACCACGCGGATAATTCTGTTCTTCATCTTGTGTTTGTTCCTTGATCGGCATGGACAACATTTTCTCCAGAAATAGAATATAAAACCTCCAATGATGCCCTATGACAACATTTTATAAGAAAATCCTATCGGGATTAATGACTCTTGTGTTTCATTTTACATCAAACACATGCCGACCTGCTTTTACATTTTCTACAATATAATAACCGTTTGTTGGCAAAATGGAAGACTTTTTTCCATTGATATACAAATCTACTTGATTATTGTTTTGCGGTACATAAACGGTGGCAGTCGTACAACTCGGTACAATGATTTCTAATCTGATTCCCTCTCTCAAAGGAGTCCTTTGGACAGTATTTTTATTAAAATTGACTGAAATAGGTCCTTTTATCGTGGGCGTTGTCACATTTGCATGAGTCAAATGTCCGAATTGAGGCTTTATTTGAAAAGTTTCAAAAGCGGGACTTAGTGGTTCGATACCCATCAATTTCCTTACGATGATATTTGCTGGCGCAGCACCCCACGCATGATTCCAATCGAGGTTGGGTTTATAGACTTTGTCCCACGCTTCCAACGAAATGGTTGAACCTGTTTTTATCATATTGTACCAACTTCTTTGGGTTGTAGCTGTCATCAATTCTAAACCATAATCGCCTTGACCACCATCGTACAAGGCATCTAACAAAAACTGTGAACCGTAAACACTACACGCCATTCTGCGGCTTTTTATAAATGCCGATACCTTCTGAATATCTTTGTCGGGAATCAAACCAAAAGCAAGCGCAAACATATTGCTGTGCAAAGAAGTGTGGTTTGTACTATCGCCGTCTTTGATAAGACCTGTTTGCGCATCTCTAAACACTGTTTGAAAGCTGTTATACACTTGTTGGGCTTTGGTTTTATACAGTTCGGCTTCTTCGGTTTGATACAACGCCATTGCTATTTTTTGCATCAAAACCAAGTTTTGATAGTAGTAAGCATTCACAACGGCATTGTAAGTATTAAAAATAAAACCATCGGTTTCGCCATCGTATTCTTTTTCAGTACCAATAAAACCACTCTTTTGTGGCCAATCAACAATGTCATGTAAGCCTCGCCGCCCGTCGAAGGTCTTTGTGATATGAATGGTTTTTAAAAATTCATCTGTTTGTTTATTGGTTCTTGTACTGATTAATCCATTTTCACTTGCCAAAGGCATCAAAGTTTTAAGTTTTAATTCAGAATAGAAATTCTTTAAAAACAAATCATCACCCGTGTACATATAATCATTCCACGCCAATAGCACATTTTGTAAACTCCATTCAGTAGGCCATGTTGGATGATAAATTAAATAGTTCAACGAGCGACGTGCCATACTGTATTCTGCATCAACGGCATAGTGCGACAATTGATTGATGACTGCGTCGGCTTCATACGGAATGCGCTCACGGTCGCCGTCAATATAATAACCTGTAAAACTGGTGGCTTTGATGGAGTATTTGCACAAATCCCAAACTTGATTCAATACCGTATCGCTCGATGTAAAAGATGCTGCCTTGTCATTGAAAGGATAAAAAACTATTTTGCGTTGAACCGATACGTCTTTGATAATGCCTTTTTTATTTTCAATAGAAACGTATCTAAACGGATACACTTCGCCGATATAATCAGGCATCATAACGGGATTGCGGCTGTTGCGTTTTTCATTGGTTTCCCATTTGAGCGTGTAGTCGTGCGTACCTGCTTTTATACTGAGGGGGTATCTGAGATAACGAATATTGCGTCCCGCTTCTTTGTGAATGGTATTTTTATCTGCCAAAGCCTCCCCCACTTCTATCCAAATCGAATCCGCTTGCTCACTTGTCAGATGCAGCGACAATTGTCCCAAAGCATCTTTTCCAAAATCTAAAAAATACGAACCATCATTTTTCTTTACCACATCTATCGGTTTTTGAATTTCTGCTGACAAAGGATGATGCGCAAATACTTCTGCCGAATCGGGTGCATTGAGATAAAAGGAAGCGATGTCAGAAAAAGGCGTTTCGTTATTGTTTTCGTCCCAAATTTTCACTGTCCAATAATAGATTTTACCTATTTCTAACGGTTTTCCGTTATAAATGACAGATGCAGATTTAAGAAATTTTGAAGATTGCCCCAATTCCTGTTTTCTAAAGTTCCAACGATCGGCTTTGTTTTCTGCTAAATACTGAGGGGTCGTCGCCACTAAAATGTGATAAGCTGTTATTCCTTTTATCGTTGTATCCGTTGACCACGTAAATCTTGGTTTTTTATTAAAAATGTGGGCAAATTGATACACGTCTTTTTGTTGCACAGCTTCCGCTAAAGGTATTGTTACAGGAATACCGTTTTTATAGACTTTATCCGTCTGCAAAAGCAAATCGCACCGTAAATCTGTTATTTGACTTTGCAGATTATAGGCAAACAGAGTTAAAAGAAGAATGAACTGTTTTTTCATTTTATTTATTTTTGAGTAAAACGTATCGGATTAGGGAACACGTATCGGATACTTCAAAAGTTAATGCTGTCAACTTAGTGCTAATGTTGTGTTATTATCAAAGAACAAAGTTCATTGAAATATTTAGCTTATATTTAGGGATGAAAAAAAAGACTATATCTATACGACGATAGGCGATCGAATAAATTCGACTATT
>JAEUUP010000043.1 GCA_016787525.1 Saprospiraceae bacterium
ATAAGTAGTCAAAAATAAGTTTTCGTGCATTTCAAACGCCGCCTTTGGCGGCGAAAAGGACTTTGAGGAGCGAGCGATTTTTTGATTAAAATTTTGGCTTTGCCAAAATTTTAATCAAAAAATCGCTCGCTCCAATAGAAAAACTTTCAAAGTACGTCTTTTGCGCGTAGCGCAAAACAGTGAGTATCAAACACGCGAAAACTTATTTCTGATTACTTAAAAGCCCATTCTTAGTCAAAAGAGTGGGCTTTTGTTTTTTGATGCTGAAAGATGAAATCAGTTGACAAAAATACTGAGGGGGTCATTCTTCAAATTTTGACCCTACAGGTTTCCGATATTCTTGAAAAGGTATCTTCAAAAGAGGTGGAATATGAGCATTTTCGGCAGCATCCATATAAGTATCAATACCATAGACGACTTTATCACGGTCTAAAGTCATATAAGTACCAAAAAGCCTGTCCCATATAGAAAAGATATTGCCATAATTCGAGTCTGTATAAGGCAAAACATAGTGGTGATGGACATGGTGCATATCAGGTGTGATGATGACCCAACTCAAAGCATTGTCCAACCATTTTGGTAAGGCAATATTGGCATGATTGAATTGCGATAACAACACTGAGAAGAATTGATACATAAATACTAACCACATCGGTGCACCAGCTATCACAGTTGCCAAAGTTGTGAAAACAAAGCGAAAAACGCTTTCACCTGGATGGTGGCGATTGGCTGAGGTCGTATCTACATTCGTATCTGTGTGATGAATGAGGTGAAAACGCCACATCCAACGAACTTTATGCTCTGCCCAGTGAATGGTGTACGCGCCAATCAAGTCTAAAAGCAGCATACCGATGATGGCGTACAACCAAGCAGGCATAGTTGGCAACCAATTGAGCAAACCAAAATCATTGTCTTGCGCCCAATCTGCTGACTTAACTAAAATAAAAGCCAATGGAAAATTGACTAAAATGGTGGTAATAGTGAAAAAAATGTTGACTCCTGCATGTTTCCACTTATTGTATGTAAAACGATAGAGCGGAACAGCGTTTTCGATAATCCAAAAAACAGTGATGCCACCGACCAATAAAAGTGTGCGGTGCGAAGAAGGAATCGTTGCGAAATAATTGATGATGTTGTCCATTTTAAGAAAAAAAACGCGTCAAAAACCTTAAATATACTTAGGGGGTACTTTTAGGTGTTTATGACGTGTCGTTATTTTAGTTTGTTCTTAATTCTCTTTTCAAAATTTTGCCTGAAGCACTCATAGGCAGCGAAGACAGAAACTCGACAATGCGCGGATATTTATACATTGCGATGCGGTCTTTAGACCATGCAATCAAATCTTCTGCGGAGAGTTCAGCATTGGGTTTGAGTACAACACATGCTTTTATTTCTTCACCATATTGGTCATGTGGAACGCCAATGACGGCCACCATCGAAACAGCGGGATGTTGCATAATCAACTCTTCGACCTCACGTGGATAGACGTTGTAACCTCCTCGGATGATCATGTCTTTGGTTCTGTCAACGATAAAATAATAGCCATCTTCGTCGCGATAGCCAATATCGCCAGAGTGCAACCAACCATCAATAACACTTTCGGCGGTTGCTTCGGGGCGTTTGTAGTAGCCTTTCATCACATTATGACCCCGATAACAGATTTCTCCTTTTTCATTTGACCCTAACTGATTGCGATTTTCATCCATAATACAAACCTCGACACCCCAAACGGGCGTACCAACAGAACCTGCTTTTCGAGGTTTGTCGGGTTGATTGAACGTAACCACAGGCGAACCTTCCGACATACCATAACCTTCCAAAATGGGTACATTGAATTTGGCTTCAAAATCGTGCAAAACTTGAACGGGTAGAGCTGCTCCGCCTGAACCGCAGATTTCTAAAGTATTTTTAATCAGTTCTAAATCAAATTTATGCGCATCAGGGTAGTTTAAAAGACCCCAATACATGGTCGGAACACCTGCAAAATGAGTAATTTTTTCATTTTGAAAAATGGTAAAAATTGCCGCCGCATCAAAACGCGGTACGAGAGATGTGGATACACCGCGATAAATACCCGCCAACATTTGTACTGTTTGTCCAAAAATATGGAACAAAGGCAAGACCAAAAGTTGCCTTGACTGAGGGGTCAGTTTGAACAAATCGGCAGACAAAATAGCATTGAACATCAAATTGGCATGTGTCAATTCTGCACCTTTAGGTCGTCCTGTTGTGCCTGATGTATAAATGATGACAGCTGTATCGTTCGGCTCTGTGGGATAGGATTCAAAGATAGGTGATTGACCAGACATCAACATACCCATCGTTTGAGTGCCTTCGATGGGAGAAGGATCGGTGGGTTGAGGCGTTATCATAAAAAAATGCTCGCACGTGTCTGTCATTTCAAAACCTGCATGACCTTCCTGCCCCATTGGAATATCGGGTGTCCCAACAAAACAGAAATAGGCTTTGGCTTCGGAATCTTGCAAATGATAATTAACTTCATATCTTTTGAGCAAGACACTGAGGGGTACGACAGTTGCGCCAGCTTTCAGAATACCAAAATAGATGATAGGGAAATAAGGTAAATTGGCGCAGGTCAAAGCTACTTTGTCGCCATGCCCAATGCCCAATGACTTCAATCCATTGGCGATTTGATTGGCTGCTGCATTCAGATGTGCATAAGATATGCGTTTGTCGGCAAATACAATGGCTTCTTTTGTCGCATAGTTACGAGCTTGATGCTCCAAAATGGTTGATAAGTTAAACATAATTGGAAAAGTGAAATGTGAATTGGGCGGTATGAAACACTCAAAATACTGAGGGGTGTCTGTTCATACCGCCCAATTGATTTAGAAATATTTTATGGTTAGGTCAATGATTTTCTTTTTTAAACCAGTGTAAGGCGGCATCAAAAGGTCAATCGTGCTGAAAGGAGACCATTGTTTGAGAATCCCTCGCGCATTTGAAAATTCCTCAAATCCGAATTTTCCATGTCCTTTGCCAATACCACTGTTGTTTGAGCCACCAAAAGGCAATTCTTGTTGCGAAAAGTGCAAGGTATTGTGGTTGACAACAGTTGCACCAGCTCGTGTTTGATTGATGATGTGTCTGATATTTTTATTGTTGTGACTAAAAATATAGAGAGCCAATGGTTTTTCATTAGCTTGAATGTGTTGAATGGCTTCATCAAGTTGTTTGAAAGTCAAAATGGGTAAAATAGGCCCAAAAATTTCTTCTTTCATCACAATACTATCCATTGATACATTGGTCAATAGGGTAGGAGCAATATAATTTTGCGCTGCATCTACTTCACCGCCTACTTCGATCGTTGCTCCATTGGCTTTAGCATCTGTCAAGTAGCCATTTAGGCGATTGAAATGATTGCGATTGACAATGCGGTTGTAGTCTTTCGACTGTTCGGGTGCATTGGCGTACATTTCGGTGAGTGCATTTTTAAATTCTGTAATAAATGCTTCTTTCACATTTTCCTGAACGTACACATAATCAGGTGCAATGCAGATTTGACCGTTATTCGTGAATTTCCCCCAAGCCAAACGTTTAGCCGCCTTTTTTAGATTGGCAGATTCGTCCACAATGACGGGTGATTTGCCACCTAACTCCAAAGTAACGGAACATAAATTCTCGGCGGCGGCGGCCATTACTTTTTTACCCAACATGGGGCTACCTGTGAAAAAGATGTGATTGAAAGGTAATTTCGTGATATATTGAGCAACGGCTGCATCACCTTCAAATACAGCAACTTCGTTTTCGGGAAAAACCTCAGCCAACATTTTTTTGATTAAAGCGGCAGCGTGAGGTGTATTCTCAGAAGGTTTTATCATCACACAATTACCTGCGGCGATTGCCGAAGCCAAAGGGCCAATAGTCAGATTGAATGGGAAATTCCAAGGCGAAATGATAAGCACAACGCCTTTTGGCTCATAATGAATGTGTGAAGACGTGCCGAATAAAGTCAGCGGCGTTTCCACACTTTTAGGATTCATCCAATATTGCAAATTGCTGATTGTATGTTTTAGCTCCGTTGTCATGGCATAGACTTCGGTCAAATCCACTTCCTCTGGAGATTTTTTATAGTCCAAATAGCCCGCTTCTTGGATTTGAGGACGGTATTTCATCACCGTCTCCAATAGTTTTTTGAGTTTCGCTCTGCGCTGAGAAGCTGTGGTTGCGGCGACAGCATATTGATTAGCTTTTTGTGCTTCAAAAACTTGATTGATTTCTGTTGCCCAATCATGGGATGCTTGCACCGAAGTAGGTGTGGCAAAAGCGGTGGTCGTCATTTTTATTTGATTGATATTTGATGAAACTGTTTTATTTCGACAAATCTAAGCATATTATTTTGATATGACATTAACTTGCAGAATATTAAATGCTTGAAAGTTGATTTTGGTTTAAAAAATTAACCAGCCTCCATTTGTTTTAGTAAAAAAGCAACTACTCATAATGTTGAATAGTTGCTTTTTTACTGAGGGGGTCGTTGTATTTCAGCTTTCAGCTAATCTTTCTTTTATTTTTAAGACATATTCGATGGGTACTTCAATGGTTTCAGCAATTTCCTCAACAGTCAATTTGTTTTTTATGAGTAATTTTTCAATACTCAGCTCCATCCCTTTTTCCATCCCTTTCTCTATACCCTCTTCTAAACCTTCGGTCCAACCTTTTTCAGCGGCTTTCTTTTTGGCATAGTCCATTGCCAATTCGTAGTCCATTTTGGCATTCCGACTCATCAAATAAGCGGTATATTGCAATGGACTCATTTTTTCAATTTGTGCTGCGCTTAATGCTTTCATGAAAATAGGTTCATTTAAAATTTTAGGAATATGGTCTAAACTTTCTAAGTTTTGCAAAAAATAACACCATTTATCGAATCGAGTTCGCAATTGATGGGGCTTTTTCTTGAAAAAAGGTAATTGCAGAAATTTGAATTGTAATCGCTCAGACACGACAACGCCTTGCTCATCGCGTAGTGCAAAATTGCGTAAAAGTTTACGTTTTTTCCAAAAAAATATGTCTTCATCGTATTCAAAGTTGAGAATACCGATGAAATACACGGTCTTTAAATTGTATTGCCATTCCGATCCTTTGACACCTTGTTTGGTCACAGAAGTCGAAACATAAAAAATGCTCCTGTCAATAATGTGTTCTTGTGGAGACTTTTGCATTTCGATGATGAAATACTCGCCAGTAACAGCCTTGCAGTAAATGTCAAAAATAACACGACGGTCTTCTGGTGAATCAAACTGGTGGTCATTCTTTTCAAAATTCAGTTCAGCAATTTGATGATGTGCAGGCAACATGGAGTTCAAGAAATCAATCAACAAATCTTTATTAGCTTCTTCACCAAATAGTTTTTTGAAACCAAAATCACTTGTAGGATCAATAAAAATAGGGATTGACGGCGGTTTGTTTTTTGCCATTATTTTATAAATTTTCTCTTGAAAGTATTTTTAAGCAGACAAATATGCTTCTTTGCCTTTGAAATTGAACAAAAAGAATCAGTTGTTAACAGTTTTTTGTTTTCAAAATCTAATTTTGCCCTTTCATCATCGAAAATCCGAAATACACAATATGTTCAACTATTTCGTCAATTCTTTCAAGCGCAAAATGGCGCGTCGTTATTTCAAAGTGTATCCGAGCTTTGTTGAAACGGTTGATTTACCAAAGACGGGTTCAGTTCAATTTGCCAATTGGTCGAATCCGCTTGTGACGCATAAAAATATCACACAAGAAAAAGTTGATTTTTTTGAAAGACTTGTGCCTAAAGGGAGCATGTGTATTGATATTGGAGCGAATATTGGCGAACACACTGTTTCGATGGGTTTGGCTGTGGGCAAGTCAGGTCTTGTGGTGTCGTTTGACCCCAATCCGATGGTATTTAATGTTTTGAAAACCAATTCTGAACTCAATCAAGATAAAACTCATATCGAACCGTTCAATTGCGCTATCAGTGAAGAAGATGGCGAGTTTTATTATAACTCATCGGAAGCGTCGTTTTCAAATGGTGGTATTTCGACAGAGAAAATAAATCGTCATGGTAAATTTCAGTTGGAACAAAAGATAAAAGGCGTGAATTTAGATACATTTTTACATGCTCATTTTGCTGAAAAATTGTCTAATTTGCGTCTTATTAAGGTAGATACTGAGGGGTATGACAAAGAAATTTTGAAATCTATTGCGCCTATCATTCGCAAATACAAACCAGTCATCATTGCGGAGTGTTTTCCAAAATTGAATAAAGAGGAGCGTTTGGATTTGTATCATACCATCGCCCAACATGGCTATGATTTATATTATTTCAAAGATATTGACCACGCAGCAGATACACATAAAATAGCTCCAGAAGACATGGAGCGTTGGAAGCACTTTGATATTTGCGCCAAACCCAGAACTTAGCTGAAAAAAAAGAGTGGCTTAAGATAAAACTTGTTCATCAAATGCCACTCCATTCAACCATTTATATTTTAATTATCTTCTTTGATGCAATTGTGTGGTCGTCAATGACTTGAATCATATAAATACCTTTTGAGAAAGTCTGCATGTCCAATGATTGCATATTCAAACCTGTTGTAACAGCCCAATCGCGAGACAGTACAATACGACCTTGCACATCTGTCACTTGAATTTTCATGGTTTTTGACACTTTGCTGTCCAATGTCACAGACACAAGAGCAGGTGTTGGATTCGGCGAAACGTCAATACTGATATTTTTCGTCCATTCTTGCGTACCCGTAGGTGCAGCGGCTAATTGGAATGTTGCACCAGATGTCGGTTGGTCTCCAGAAGTATCGCCATTACCATTCACAGCATTGGCAGCCGCGTAAAAGACAATTGTGCCTAAATTGCTGCTGGGTGACTGCCATTTGAGATTGAAAACTTTGCTTGTTAGCCGAGATGTGTGTTCTACATAGATGTTACCTGTTGCGCTCAGTGTGCTAAGACCAATACCCGAAGGTTGTTGGTCCGCAGATAAAAAACCTTTGACATTCACGTTATTGGATTGTCTGAGGTCAATCATCTGAAAACCATACCCTGCTGGATTACCGCTGGTGGTTGAAATAGTAAATCGGACTGTGTATAATTTGTTGAGTTGGTAACTTGTCACCGCAGTCGTTCCTGTGGCATCGAAAACCTCAATTTTGGCAGATGCGCCGTAGTTGCCGCCACCATGACAAGCGTTACATGTAGATGATTGGTCAATGGGAGCACCCGTATATCCTGTTTGCTGAACATTGATAGGTCCTCCTGCATTGCTGGTGAATAAAAAATAGGCCCCGCTGAGAATGAAGATGTAGATTGTTTTTTTCATACTATACTGTTTGATTTGTGATTCATATTTTAGATGAGTGACGTTTTCTTGAACTACGTTTCGTCAAAATATTCAGTTGCCTACCCCTCAGTAAAATTTCGTTTATTGGGCTTTCTTTTTATTTTTGTTCATAAATATAATTCTTCACCATGTAAAAAGCTGAAATATGAAATCTTTACTGCCCATTCTCTTGCTTGTGTGTTTGGGACAACAAGCACAGACAGCAAATCACTTCCCAAATGGCAAAACAGACACATTGCCTTACTACGAAATCCCTGATTTTCCGACTCAAACCACACCTGAAACGGTTGTCGCACGTATGATTGATGGCGTTGGCTTCCGTTTTTATTGGGCTACTGAGGGGTTGCGTCCTGAAGATTTGGCGTTCAAACCCAGTAAAGAGGCGCGGTCAACCGAAGAGACGATTGACCACATCTTGGGTTTAGCAACCATCATCATGAACTCGGTGCAAAACAAAGTCAACACGCGTACAGGCGAGGAAACATCGCCTCTTACTTTTGAGGTTAAACGACAAAGAACACTTGAAAGCCTTAAAACGGCGAGCGATGCACTCAAATCAGGCAAAATCAAGTTAGAAGAGGTCAAAATGGTATTCAAAAATGGCGACAAAACGACGGAGTTTCCCTTTTGGAACGAAATCAACGGCCCTATCAGCGATGCCCTTTGGCATATTGGGCAAGTGGTGTCGTTTCGTCGCTCATCGGGCAATCCATTCAATTCTAAAGTGAGTGTTTTGGCGGGCAAATTGAGGCAATGATTGGGATGAGCATAAGATGGGTTGTCTAAAAGGGTTCATTTGATTCAATAACTCATGTTACGCAAGCGAGGCAATTACTCACTCTTTGACGCTTTGCGTCAAAATCGTACAATGGAAGAACTTTTATGGGGCGAATCATATTTTTTTAGGCAAAGCCTAAAAAAATATGATTCGCCCCGAAAAGTTCTTCTAAAAGAACGAGGGAGCTTGCGACCAATGTTGTCGTTATTTTTTAACGGCTGCGTAACATGATTCAATAAAACTCAATATTTCGTTACAAAAATGCTCTGTTTCATCCTATTTTGTAATTTCACACGGTAAAATCAAATCTATCATTCTCTTTAAACAAGCGACACGATGAAAAACCTTTTTGCTTTTCTACTCTGTTTTACCATTGGGCAAACCTTAGCTCAAACAACCCATTCGCACAAATTGAATCGTGCGATTCATTTCCCAAACACAAAAGACTATCTGACGCTCAAATGCGACTTTCACCAACATTCTATCTTTTCCGATGGCAAAGTACATCCCGATATTCGACTTCAAGAAGCGGCAAAGGATAGTTTGGATGCGGTCTCATTGACAGAACATCTCGAATATCAGCCGCACAAAGCCGATATTCCGCATCCTGACCGCAATCGCTCATTTGAATTAGCAACTAAAGCGGCTAAAAGTGCCAATGTTTTGGTCATCAATGGCTCAGAAATCACACGAAGTTTGCCACCAGGTCATACCAATGCTATTTTTATCAAAGATGCAAACAAATTGCTGATTCAAGACTCAGTGGAAGTGTTCAGAGAAGCCAATCGGCAAGGGGCATTTGTGTTTTGGAATCACCCTAACTGGATTTCTCAACGCAAAGATGGTATTGCAACTTTGACAGACTTGCACAAAGTGTATCTGAAAGAAAAATTACTGCACGGCATCGAAGTTGTGAATGAACATACTTATTCCGACGAAGCTTTGCAGATTGCGTTGGACAATAATTTGACCATCATGGGTACTTCCGATATTCATGGCTTGATTGATTGGGAGTTTAAAGTGGCCGAAGGTGGACATCGCCCTATCACAATGGTTTTGGCAAAAGAAAGAACGCCCGAAGCCATCAAGGAAGGTTTGATGAATCGCCGCACCATCGTTTGGTTCAACAATACATTGATTGGCAGAGAAGAACATTTGAAGCCGTTGTTAGAAGCAGCCATCAAAGTGGAAAAAGCGAGTTATATCGGCTCATCCTCCGTTGCAGAAGTGGTGTTTCGGAACGACAGCGATGCAGAATTTATCATGGTCAATCAAAGTGCTTACACTTTGCACGAAACCACAGATGTCGTGGTGTTGCATCCCAATGCGACAACAAAGGTTTTTGTGAAAACATTGAACCAATTAGCTGATTTTAATCTCAAATTTGCTGTTTTGAACGGTGTCACAGCTCCGCATACGCATCCCGAAATGACTTGGAAAGTTGTGGTTAACAATTAAAACATCGTTTTGGGTGAAAAATCAAAGCCAAGTATTGTTTGGATACTTGGCTTTGGGCTTTTTACTGAGGGGGTCAAACAAAGAATCAACAACATCAAAAAAGACGACAAAAAGCATAAACCTCATACAAACCCATATACCAATAGATGAGTTTAGACGTTTGAAAACGGATACAAAAAATGCGGTGCGTCATATCTGTGGGAACTTAAATTGTTCATAAAAGTAAAATTATTAAATTATGAAGATGGTCTCTGATTCTAAGAGAATAATTACTCTATTTGCTTTCTTGTTATTTGTTGGGGTTAACTATTTATTTGGACAAATAGGAGTAAGTGTATTTTCATACGCTGAATTATTTCATTCGCCAAATGAAAGTTATAAAGGTCAAAAATCGTATCAAACTGGCTATAATAAGATTAATTTTTCTTATCAAAATTATGGTGTAACTATTAATTATAAGATTAATAAAACATTAAATGCCAATATTGGGATACAAAAAACAGATAGATATTTTGATTGCGATTGTATAGATGCAATTATAAATAGAGATGTATTTTATTTTGTATCATCTACATCTCATCGTTACAAAGTTGCAGCGATTGATAAGATTATACAGATACCACTATCTTTGTCCTATACTTTTCGAGAATACAATAAAAAAATATTTCACTCAATTGGCTTTGGCAATACTTTGACATATAGCTTAGGTAGAAGGAATATCATATTTGATGATACATTTAGCGTAGAAGATAGGTTTTTGCCTTCATTCAAATCATTCATAGCTCCTGACTTGTACTATAATGTTGACATAAATATGTTTAGAAACTTATTTCTAAATTTAATTTTTGGTTTTAGGAAAGAACCACTTACTTCATCTAATTATGCTGTATATACAAAAGTAGGTCTGCATTTTCAAGTGAATCATTAATTTTTCAGAATTCAACGACTAACTTAAAACAAGAAAGAGGTACTCGGCAAAGTACCCTGCTACTCTAAGCCTTCCACAGTTTTCTTTTAGCAACACGGCTGCTCGTTTAAGTTTCCAAACTTAAACACACAATTGGACACGTTTCATATCATATCTCTGACGTGCCTGTTTATACTGAGGGGGTATCATTGAATTTCATTATATTTTAAGACAATTGAGTAAAAATCTAAAAATGAATTTACCATTAACACAAAAAGATAACGAGGAATTTCTCATTAGACTTTATTTCGACTTAACAGAAGGGAGCAAAAAAGCCGCCGCAAAACGAGCTTATAGAGATTTTAGCAGAACGCTGAGAGATTTAAGCAAAGACGAAAAAGAAAAAAGGCGCGTCAAAAATGAGTTAGAAAATATCTTACTTGAACAAATCGAAATTGTTTTAAATCAGAGCTTTAGGAATCAAGAAGAATTTGATTTTTGGCACCAAAAGACTTGTGAAAAATTGAGAAAATCTTCTGACAAACTTAAACTGACAATCGGACAAGCCCAAAAATGGGTCAATATGACATTGAAATATATGTATGTTTTGAAAGAAGAACGAATTGAAGGCATCAATAAGAATATACGGTTTTTTCACATTCCGATTGATAATATTATTCAAGAAAAATTTGCACAAGAAAGAAAAATGTGGAAATTAAGAGACCCTTGGAGTAAAGTGGATTCGTATAGTATATATTTGGATTACCAAAAGCAAGTAAGAGAAAATTATAAAGAAGAAATACCTTTTGTAGTCGAATTTAGATTGTTCAATGAAGGTGCAACAAAGCATTTGTTCACATAAAATAACGATATACTGAGGGGGTAAAACAAAAAATCAAAAAAGACGACAAAAAGCATAAACCTCATGCAAAACAATATACCAATAGATGAATTTAGACACTCAAAGACTGATACAAAAAATGTGGTGCGTCATATGATTCAGTCTGGAAACTAAATTAAGCATATTGTTTTGCAATAGAGGAGTTGAGGAAGACTTAAAACAGCGGGTATTGAAACTTTCTTTATTTCTTAATCACAATAATCGGATAATCTCCAATAATCCCCAACGTTTTAGGATATTTATCCTCTAATTTTTGAAGAAAATTAAGTAGTCTTTTTCCTCCAAAATTTTCATGAATATAAAAATCCACAAAATCTTTGTGAGCTGCACGCCAACAATAAATCTCAATTTTGTCTTTAAATGGAAACTGATTGAACCACCAATGTGGGTGACAATAAAAATACAATCGTGGTACTTTATTAAACAACCGAACATAAACTTTACCTGCATAATGCCGTGCAACACGATAGATTTGATAAGGTAACAGGAAAACATCAGTAAAAAGAGAATAGAAAAACCAATTGTAAACTATGCCAATTGTACCACCTTGTTTGGCAACCCGATACATTTCTTCGACGGCTGTTTTCTGCTCTTTCCTTGGAATATGATACAAGGTATGTTGTGAAAGCACAGCATCACAGACATCATTTTGCAAAGGAATGTTGGTAATATCACCGCAGATAAAAATGCCTTTATGTTCTTTCATATTGATTTGTGCCTCAACAAGGGGATTGAAAGCAATGTCAATACAGATGCGTATTTCGAACTTCTCAGATAAATCTAAATATTCTTGAAAACCAATCGGTCCAGAAGCAATATCCAAATAATATTTGCCGCTACCATCAAGATATTTTTTTGCCCGACGGAACGAGTTTTTGAAATAATCTATCGAAACAGGGCGATAATCCACCCATTTGTCAGAACCGTCGTAGATTTTGGCATTTTCAAATTCTTTGTATTTAATTTCGCTGTAATGACGAAAAACACGCTCTTTATCGAAGTGCATTTCTGAGTTGGTTGTTTTTTCTTTCGTTAAACTCAAAGCATACAAAGGCAATAATAAAATGACATTTTGAATGACAGGATAAAAAAAGGTTTTTGACACATTGATAAACCCCGTTGTTATTTTGTCAGAAGCAACTTGGGGCAATGTGTCCGTCGTTACCAAATGTTTTATTTCTTCAAAAGAGATAAGAGAGAGATTTTCGCTCGTATTGGGACAACGTAAAATAGAATGATCAAAATCTACCATGTTTCAATATTATATTTTTTGAATTTTTTTGCAAATTTACAAAAAAAGGTCATTAGTGAGCAAATTCGTTAATAATGACCTTCTACTCTAAGTCTTCCACAATTTTCTTTTAGCAATGCGACTGTGTGTTTAAGTTTCCAAACTTAAACACACAATTGGACACGTTTCATATCATATCTCTGACGTGCCTGTTTATACTGATCATAGATTCCTTTGGAAGGGGGTCAAACAAAGAATCAACAACATCAAAAAAGACGACAAAAAGCATAAACCTCATGCAAACCCATATACCAATAGATGAGTTTAGACGTTTGAAAACGGATACAAAAAATGCGGTGCATCATATGATTCAGTCTGGAAACTGGGTTAAGCATATTGTTTTGCTATGGAAGAGTAGAGGGAAACTTAACACAACGAGCAATTATGTACTAATTGCGGACGGTTATGCGCCTACCTGTTGACAGTTATGAACTTTTCGCGGACGGTTATGTACCTACCTGTCGACGGTTATGTACTTTTTTCGGACGGTTATGTACTTACCTGTCGACGGTTATGTACTTTTCACGGACGGTTATGTACCTACCTGTTGACGGTTATGAACTTTTCGCGGACGGTTATGTACTTACCTGTCGACGGTTATGTACTTTTTGCGGACGGTTATGTACCTACCTGCCGACGGTTATGTACTTTTTGCGGATGGTTATGCGCTTACCTGTTGACGGTTATGTACTTTTCGCGAGCGGTTATGCGCTTACCTGTTGACGGTTATGTACTTTTTGCGAACGGTTATGCGCTTCCGCTCGTCGCAACTGACCAATATTGCCATTGAATGCGGACTTTTTCAGCGCATCAAAATCATCTTGCCTGTTGTTTCGCCGCCTTGTTCGCCACGAATGCGATAGACATAAACGCCGTTCGGCAACGTCGAACCATCGGTATGGCGACCATCCCACGTTGTTTGGAAATCGCCAGCGTTCACCCACTGACCCCTCAGTAAGTCGCAAACCCATTGCCCTTTTTCGTTGAAAATAGAAATGCTGATGCGCTCTGCTTTTTGGACAGAAAAAGCAATCGTTGTTTGGTGTTCAAATGGATTCGGATAAATTAATTCATCGCTGTAATTGCTGTTCCAAAGCACGGGAATACCTGTACTAAGCGAATCGTAACAATTCCGCACGCCAAATGTGTAGGTGGCGGACACATCTTTGTTTTTGCGAGTCGCTGTCTCATTACGGGGTAGATACGAGCGGACATATTCCACTTTTACATCGTTTGGACTCACCGTTACGCGGATATAACCTGAGTTGGGCAAAAGCAAACCTTCTCGATAGCCGTATTGCGCGATATAATTGGCAGTTGAAAAGTTCGGATGGCTTGGTTGTGGCGATTCTTGATAAATCAAACAGTCTTTTTCCTGTTTGCCGAAGAAATGGTCGTGACCATGAAAGAAAATATTGACAGGGTGTTCTTTCAAAAGGTCTTTGATGGGTTTGTACCAACCTGTGCGATTGGTTTCAAAGCCTCGTGTGCCATTCAAACTATTGCCGCCCCATTCATAAAGATTAGCGACTTCTGTCCCGCCGCGACCTTCGGGCGTGCCGCCGACTATTTGATGGGCAAAAACAAACTTGAATTTGGCAGGTGCGGTTTCCAAAGTCTTTTTCAACCAATCGTATTGTCCTTTTCCCAAAGTCCAACGCCAACCATTCAGAGAATCGGGCTTCGGAGACGTGTACCAATAAGGGTCTAACACGATAAAAAGCGCATCGCCCCATTTCCAAGCAAAATAATTCTCACGTTTACCGACAAAATTGTGGTTCACGGTGTCGCCTGTGTAGAAATTATTAGGCTCTGGATTGATATAATACTTTTTGCGCTCCAATGTACCCCACACGGCGACATTATTAGCTGTGCCATTGAGTTGCCAACCCGATTCGCCTTCGTGATTACCCATCGCCATGAACAAGGGCATCGAATGACACGC
Source organism: Saprospiraceae bacterium (assembly GCA_016787525.1). GTDB lineage: Bacteria > Bacteroidota > Bacteroidia > Chitinophagales > Saprospiraceae > JAAFJT01. The sequence goes on from JAEUUP010000043.1 coordinate 14,629, forward strand.
CGTTTCATAATAATTCCGCATGAGTTTACACCGATAATTGATGGTGTCGCGTGTGATTTGACGGGCGGCATTCGCCAATTTATCGGACATAAAGATGTCGCCCAAGTCAATCAAAAAATCGGGATTGTCTGACACATAATTATTCATTGCCAAACGATACAAAGCCGAGTCGCTTTGTTCGTCCATGTGCGGGTCAGCTTGCACAATGAAGCTGAATGTGCTGCCGACGGCTCTTTGTGTCCGAAATTTGTATTCGGGGCGGGTTGTCACCGTCGTTGAATTAGGCACACGGTAGCACATTCTGTAAAAATATTGGGTATTGGCTTGCAAACCATTGACCACTATCTCCGCAGGTTTGCCCGCAGGAAAGGTTTGCCAGGCGGTTTGATTCGGATAAGTGCCGCTTGTTGTGCCGTATTGGATGCAGACATCTGCCGCATTGTCGAAAAAGGCTTGGACGGTGATGCTGTTGTCGGTCGGTCTGCCCAACATCTCGGCATGGCGCAGTGTTTGAGCATTTGAGTTGTAAAAACTCAGCATTATGAGTAAAGAATACAGGAATTTCATTTTGAAAACATTAAAAATTGAGAAAAATACTGAGGGGGGGAATCAAACGTAAATAGACGTATCGGATACCTTTAAGGTATCCGATACGTTTACGCTCACTTTCACTCTATCACCACCTTCCGCGAAAACACACCTCGCTCATCGCTCCATTTAATTGCATAAATACCCGTTGGTAATCCATTTACATCAAATTGACACGCTGTTTCGCCTTGTGTAAGCCGCTGATATTGTATCACTTGCCCTTGCAAATTGATGAGTTGCACCGTTGTTGTGTTTAACAACACAGTAGGCAGATTTACAAACAACCTATCGCTCACAGGATTTGGGAAAACCGTCCATGCAGGTTCTGTTTGGGTGTCGTGGATAGACGTTGCACAATTGCCAATCGTGTAACTGTGGGCAATTTCGCCATTGCGGCGCGTACCACCAATGGTATCTTTGGGCAAATAAGCCCGCACAAAGTCCACCGTCACGCAATTGGGCGAAACTGTCACGCGCACATGACCCGAACCTGCTCTTGTGATGTCGGTATAAGCATCTGCGTTGGCCAAAACACCAATTTCGTAGGTCGAATCTGCCGCCATTGGCACTTCTTGATAGACCATGCCGTCCACATCTTCTTTGGCGTACAAATGGTCATGTCCTTGAAAGAAAATTTTAACACCATTCGCCACCATGAGTTGATGAATCGGCATACCCCAACCGGGGCGATAGGTGTCAAAAAGATAACGTCCGTTCGCATAACCGCCCCACTCGAAGCCACTCGCTGTGACTTTGCCGCCGCGACCTTGACCGCGTGTGTGATGCGCAAAAACAAATTTGTGTTTTGCACGACTCGTTTCTAAAGTACGTTTGAGCCAGTCGTATTGGGTTTTGCCGAGTGTCCAATCCCAATTTTGTGGTTTGTCGTTGATGTCGCAATGTCTGTACACATCTAAAACGACAAACAAAGCATCGCCCCACGTCCACGCATAATAGTTTTCGGGTTGTCCCATGCCATACCCCTCAGTAACGGTGTTGCCAGAATAAAAACCATTCGGAAAAGGATTGGGATAATAATATTTGCGCCACAATGTTCCCCACACAGCCATATTGTTGGGCGCATTTCGATTGAGCCAAGAACCCAATTCGCCTTCATGGTTGCCCAAACAGAAGTAAAAAGGCAGCGAATGACAGATTTGACCCAAATATTGCAAGTAATCTTTGTGCAAAGCATCGCTCGATGCGCTTGTCATGGTCAATGAATCATGGTCATCGCCAAATGTATCGCCCAATGAGAGCATAAAATCCGCACTGTCTTTGGCTTGATTCGCCAAAGTGACTTGGTAGAGACTCCGCACGCCTTTTTTATCGTACAAATGCTCATCGGCATTCAGAATAAAGCGAAAAGTAGAACCCTGAGCGCGTTGTGTTCTAAAAGTATATTCGGGCGAAGTCGAAAAAGTCGTTGCGGCATTGAGTTTCCAACGCAAGCGATAGAAATATTTGGTATTGCCCGCCAAACCACGCAGGTCAAACTCGTCGGGAACATTGGCGCGGTTGCTAATCGTGGTTGTGACTTTGTTATAAACCCCTGATTGCGTTCCATATTCGAGATAAAATTGTACATTTTGGTCAAACAAGATGTTCGCCGTCATCGAAGTATCGGTCGGTCTGCCCAAAATGATGCTTTTGTTTTGCCCTAATACTGAGGGGGCGTTTTGGTACAAAAAAATTAAGCACAACAAGGCTTTTGTAAGGAGCAATGCGTGTTGTTTTAGTTTCATAACTGTTCTAATTGTGTATTAAGATGAATCAAAGTATGGGAAACTTTCAAAGTTTCCCATACTTATAGCTGTACTTAGCTGTATTTTCTAATTTCTTCTTTCTTTCGGTGCGTTACTTTCTCCTTTGTGCGGACGGTCATCGCGTCTGCCGCCTTCGCGTCGTCCTTCGCCTCTGTGTTTGTGGTGTTTGCGATGTTTCATTTTGTGGTGGCGACCGTGTTTGCCCTTGTGTCCTTTGCCGTTTTTGCGGATTTGTTTGTCGCCTTTGTACTTGGCTTTGATGCTTTTGATTTTATCCTTCGCCGCTTTGATGTCGGCACGTTCAGCATCGGTCATTTTAGGTCGTTTGTCACGCTCGACTCTTGCATTTTCCTTATTGGTTGCCGTGTTTGCATTGCCTGTTTGTGCTACATTGAGATTCACAATAGCAAAAAGGCAGTAGAAAAGAAGAAGGACTTTTTTCATTGTTTTTATTTTTTAGATTTTAAAAAAAACGGAAGAACTCAGATTTACGAAATTTTAAAAATTGAGGTGCAACGTATCGGATACCTTTAAGGTATCCGATACGTTTTTTTTAACCTTCACTCATTCAAACACTATCCACTGACTGCCCACCCCTTTTTCGCTCCGCACAACCACTTGAAACACACCTTGACTCATCGTTTTTTTATTCAAAACAAGATTTTGAGCAGGTTGTAAACGGTTTTGAAAAACCATTTGCCCTAAAACATTAAAAACTGAAACCGCCAAAACACCCCCCTCAGTAATTTGGGCAAAATCAAGCGTGATTTCACTGCTCGACGGATTCGGATAGGTTTTGAAAAATAGCGGCACACTACTGAGGGGGTCTTTCAGAGCCGTTGTATTGCCCGAACTGCCTCTGACACACAACACGGCAAGGCGCAAAGTCTTCAAATCGTAAGTTGTAATCCCAAATTGGGTGTTCAGATACCAAGCACGGGTCGGTTGATTCGTTAAAGTGGTGGACGACCAATATTTTTTGATGCCAATAGTCGGAAAAAAAGTGGTGGATACTGAGGGGGTGACTATCGCCACATCGCTGATGGATTGCAATTCTTTGATATTGGGCAAACGCCAATCCGACGCACCGCCCAAACTCAGATTTTCGGCATATTGCAAAGCATTTTCCCATGTCAAGGTATCGGGATTGGGTGTTTTTTGCCAAATTAAACCTGTCAAATTGTCTCGAATCGTGTTATTGCCCAAGTCGGTGAATTGTGCTGCCACCGTTTGCGGCGTTCTAACATCGCGCACCACTCTTGCATGGTATTTTTTTGTGCCGCCTGCACTGATTGTCTCGGTTTTGGTATGATTGCCGACTCCGCCGCCTGCATTTGTGACCCAAATCTTCGTCGCATCATTGGCTTGCACGTCTTTTGTCCACCAATATTCTGCACCTGTTGAGGTAAAAACCGTTATATCCACCGCAGGATTCGGGCGATTGTGGTTCAAAATACTGTACGACTCTTGTGCCGTCGGCAAACGCCAATCGGTATAACCCGCCAAGGTCAATGTATCGGCATAAATGCGGGCATTTTCTACGGTCATCTCGCCGCCGTCTGCTTGTTGCCACATCAAACCCGTCACGGTATCGGTCACCGTGCCGTTATTGTGTTTGATAAAAGCGGGTGGATTGATAGAATAGTCCGAATCTTCGCCAAAAGTCGGGGTGAAGTCGCCCGTTTGACCTGTATCGGGCAGTTTGAGCATGGATTTGGTTTTGTTTTGCGCCAAAAGACTGTTGGCAATCGCCAAAAAGAGGTAGAAAAGGAGGTGTCGTTGAGTCATTTTCGAGAAAAAGGTTTTGCTAACACGTTCAGAGAGCTTGCGAAACTCCTCAAACGTGTTGTTTAGTATCATTTTGCTGATTTAAAACACCATTTTATTGAGTTGCACTAATGATTTACTGTTTGCAATCAATGTTTTGTTGAACTGAATCAACGTTTTGCTGTATATATCTTACCAAATCGGTAAGGTGTCGTACCAAGTTAGTAATGTGTCGTACTGAATTGGTAAATTAAAGTACTGAACTAGTAAGGCATCGTAGCAAATTTGTAAGATGTCGTACCAATTCAGTACGCTCAAGCAGTATTTTACTGGTTGCAGGCAGCATTTTACTGGTTGTAGGCAGTATTTTACTGGTTGTGAGCAGTATTTTACTGGTTGCAAAGAGCATTTAGCTCCTATTTTTCAATGATTACCTTTTTGACAATCTCCGTTTTATCCAATCGAACTTTCAAAAAGTAAATGCCATTCGCCAAATGTTGTGTGGCAATCTCCGATTGATACCCCTCAGTATAAAACAGCTTTTTGCCCGTGGCATCGAATAAACTGAGGCTCTCGATGGCTTGCACATTGAGAGGCGGATTGAGTTTTATGGTAAAATTGGCGTGACTTGGATTCGGAAAAACGCTGATAAACGCATTATCCGACCACAAATCATCTACATCTGTGGACAAAGAACAAAGCTGACCCGTGTAAGTATTGGTCGTCGTGCCTGTCGGCGAACCCCAAACGTAGGTGTAAATGGCTCTCGATGTCCAACTGTAATTCACATCATAAGACTGGTTGTTGAGTGTGTAAGTGAGCTTGTAGGCATTGAGTCCCGTTGCTTCGTGATTGGTGATAACAGCACCCGCCAAAGGCGTTCCAGCCGTCCGAATCGCTTTGGTTTGCGCTTGCGGAATGATTTGGTCAGTCGCATCTTTGGTGACAACACCGACCATGCTACCCACCACATACGGATAGTTGCTCGTGCCGTGATAGTGATAGACACCATTAAAATAATGCCCATGATTGGCATCTAAAGCGGTCATCGGCGTGCCGTTTGGCTCTTTAGCAGCATAAACGGCAAAGCCATCCAAAGCAAAAGCAATCGGCAAAATAGCACTCGTGATGCTGTCAAGACTGAGGGGGGCAATGTGATAATGATAATCGTCGGCGCGACCACAATGTCCGCCATATTGATCCAATTCACCGAGTAAATAAGAGTCTTCGCCGCGATTGTTATAAGCATTAAAGATGGGAATCCCATTCGCCGCTAAAGCTACAGCTCCTTTGAAGAAGTTAGTCGCCGTCGGCACAGGCGTTGCTGCAACAACGGGATTCAAAGGAATAGACCACGCATTCGTACCGACATAACACTGCGGAATTGGCACTTGCTGTTGCCAAGCGGTGATGCCTTTCATCATCGGATGAGTCGGCATACCCAAGTCTTCGACATAAAAATACTGATTGTCCCAATGCGTTTTGACATTGGGTTTGAAAGGCGCAAAAGCCGAGTCAATAAACAAAGGGTCAGTACCTAAAATCGGCTTTTTGGTAAAACCCAATAGCAACACAAGAACACCCACCGAAGCCAAAGCATAACGATAAGGCGACTGACGCACAAAAGCAAAATAGGTGAAACTCACCACCACCACCAAAAGCAGCAACAGAATGACCTGTGCAATAGGAAAAGCCGATTTCACAGCCGTTTGATGGTTCAAAACCTCAATCTTTTGCTGTTTTTGTGCCACAAAACTTTGGTCAGCCGTCGTCAAATCCGTCAAAGGCACACGTACAATGCGTTCGTCGGCGGTTTCGAAATAGACGGTTTGGTCTTTCAGCATCATAAAAGAAGCCGACACAGGTTGTTGATTCGAGATAGACCACAGACGCAAAGCTGCGGGGTCGTGTGTTGTACCATTGTGCGCGAAAGACAGAGCCGAAAGGCACACCAAGAGAGTCGTAAAAATGAATTTCATAAGCCTTCGATACTGAGGGGTGTGTTTTGTGCGCCTCAGTATGGGGTTAGAAGATTTTTTTTGAGGGTTCTGGCATTGTGGGAGAGAATTTTGCACCCCTCAGTATATTTTATCAAAACCTATTTCGGTGTTTTCTTCTCTGGCTTAAAGTATTGTTTGATTTCTTTCACCAAATCACCAAATTTTTCCAATTGTTCGGGCGTGCAAATGGCTTTGAACGATTTGGATTGTTCAAATCGGAGGAGTTCCATAGCGTATTCATTGTCTGCGACTGCTGCGGCTAAGGCTTTGACACGGTTTTCATCGGTGTTTTTATTGAACATCTCAAGGTTCATCGAGTCGCGTTTGCTGCGAATCGTGTTGGCGAGTATTTTTTCCTGTTTAAAAAAGTTGTCACGTAGGGTTTGGATGTGCGCCACTTGCTCATCGGTCAATTGCAACTCTTGTTTGAGAATGGCGGACACATCGCGCCCGTCTTTTGTGCGTGGAGTCGTGTCTTTGGGTGCAAATTCGCGCCACAACAACACGCTCAAAGTCACGACATTCATAATTGCCAAAGCTGCGACTGTGCGGACTAAGGTTTTTTTCTGTGTAAAAATGTCCATTAGTACCAAAATTTAAACGTGATTGGATAAAAAGGCGGTTTCGACTGTTCGCAAATGCTCTTGTCGGTCTGTTTTTTTATGTGACAACACGACTCCGATGGTGGCGATGTTTATCAACAAAAACACCAGCGTCAAAGCACTCCAAAAACTCAGCAGCTTCCGTTGTGCGGGCGGCAAATCTTTGATTTTATGCAACAAACCCGCTTCCCAAGCTGCCGAAACAGGCGGCGTGGGCAACGATTCAAAAGTCTCGATGCGCTTTTGTACTTCTTGATTGAGTTCTGATGTATCCATGTCTTGTGATTTTATATTTTTAGACGACAAGTTATGGCAAATCTGGCATTAATACCCCCTCAGTATTTTGAGCAATGTATCGTGCATCTGTTTTTTGGCGCGATACACCAAGGATTCGACGGCGACCGTCGTTGTTCCCATAATTTCGGCAATTTCGGGATTGGTATAACCTTCAATTTTGCTCAAAGTAAACGCCACGCGCTGATTGTCGGGTAGTACATTGAGTGCTTCTGCTATCTCTTGCAAATCGTCTTGTTCTAAAAGCGTTCTATCGGCTGCAAAATCACCAACTAACACATGTGCAATATCCTCTAATTGCAGCATTTTACCCATTTCTATGAGTCGTTTTTTGCGTTTACGCTTTTTCAAAGCATCCAAACACTTCGTAACGGCGATGCGATAGAGCCAAGTCGAGAGTTTGGCATCGTGTCGGAAAGAATGAATGGACTGAAACACCTCGATAAACACCTCTTGTGCAATATCCTCAGCATCTTCTCTGTTCAACAAAAACTTGTAGCCAATCGCCAAGACACGATTGCCAAAAGTTTGTACCAATTCTTTAAAACCAGTAGGATTTCTTGCTTTGAGACTGTTGATGAGTTCTTCGTCTTGCATTGTTTTTGATGTGCTAAGGCGATATGGAAAGCAGAAAAACCGCCCATAGTCCTTTCATACTTCTTGTTGCATGGTTTAAATTGTGAAAATATACTGAGGGGTCTGTTTTCGACTGACTTATAGGACTCAGAGATGAAAAAGAGGTTTAATGACAGCAATTCAGCGGAGGCGAAAAAGGGGAGCGAACATCGAATAATAACATAAAAAGGGTGTTTTGATAAAAAAATAAAGCCGAATAGCAAATATTAAGGGTCAATACTTGTTGATACAATAAATAATCTTAGCTTTGTTGGGTAACAAAACGGATGGTTTTTTATTATTTCACAACTAAATAACGTTTAAAATGAGTCCTAAAACAAAACAAATCGTCGGCTGGGTCTTAGCTGGCTTAATTTCTGCATTATTCCTTTTCAGTGCTTCTGGTAAACTTATGCCCAATGAAGAAAGTCTCAAAATGGCGGGTAATTTTGGCTTAGATGCCTCGGCTTTCAAGATGCTGGGTGTCGTTGAATTGGTTTCTGTTCTGCTCTTTTTGTATCCACGAACAGGTGTACTGGGTACTTTGTTGTTGGCATCGTATATGGGCGGTGCGATTGCAACGCATTTGGAACATGGCGACTCGATTGTTGCACCTTGTGTGATTCAAGCTGTCCTTTGGATAGTGGCTGTTTTCCGTTTCCCTGAGTTGAAAAGCCGAATTATGAGCAATTCATAATTTTTAAAGCAGTTTGGGGAATGTCCATATTCCCCAAACTCATATTGGCGATGTATAAACGCCTTTGAACCTTCCGAAACCCCCAAATCAGTCTTCAACTGCGCCCATTTGCTTCCGATAAGACTCGTTCCTACTTTTTCTTCTTACCGTTGCAATTATTGTATTCAATCACATAATCCACCAACTCTTCAATCTTAATATCGCGATTGGCAATCTTGCGCGACACCTTAGGGCAATCATCAATCAAGAGCAAAAAATCGTTCTTAAAGGATTCTTGTTTCGGAAAAAAAGGCACTTTACCTTTAAAAAAGCAATATTTTTTCTTCACCACGTAGTATTTCGGGCCATCATTCTCGACAGGTTGATACACATACCGCGCCCACGCTTGCATCGGGTCTTTCTGACCGAATTCTAAGAAGTAAAATTCATTGAGAATGGCGTGATAAGTCGTCTTCTCGCCGCGATGCTCAGGGTCATTATAGGTAAAGTACTTGATTTGTGGTGCAAACAGCTCCATAGTGAACGTGTCGCGACCTTCCAAGATGAATCTATCTCGGTCTTTGTCAATGATAATCTTACCGACTAGAACTTCGCCAGACTTTTTGAAAACGGAATCGAGTTGAGGATTTATGGAATTGCTTTGAGCAAGTAAAAGAACCGTTGTGAAAAGGAAAAAACTGGTAATAATAATTTTCATACTTCTAAGTTTGTTAAATAGTTTGATTGTTTTGACAAAAGTAAAAATTTAATATTTAGTTTTTCTGTTTGACCAATTAAAAACTTAGAAGAAAAGTGATAACATCAGAATAGCCTTTTTGAGTAGGATACTGAGGGGGTAAAAAAAAATCCTGAACATTATGTAAACATAAAGTTCAGGACTCATACAACCAAACTTAAAATTCTAAACACTTATTTATATCCTCATGTCAACGATTTGATACCAACCCAAATATAACTACCATCATTTGTACCTGATCCTTTGCAAAGGTGCAATGTATTTTTTAAACCCCAAGTCGGGCGCGGTTCAATAAATGATTCCTTTTTCATTGTTAGATTGTTTTTGATGTAATTGAATGTATATAAAGTAATGTGTGGTTGTGTTTTGAGTTGAAAGTCCATGTGATTAAGTCTATTTTGATGTGCTGCGATTAGTTTGTTTGTTTATAGTATGTTGTAAAAACTCTGAGCCAGCCTTTTTACAGGTTAATCTGAGACAAATTGGGTCATCAATTCCCCATATTGGGGTGTATTGACGCGGTTGTGTGGTCTGCAACACCCAAAGTGTGGTAAGTCAGCAACGTGAGGCATATCAGGACAGAGGTATTTTAAAAAATATTTACTTTTATCTAATAAAATATTTTGTTGTAGTGAACAAATGACTATATTGTGACTTAAAATAATCTCTATTTTGTCATCTTTTAAATACAATATCATTTATGAGTAAGTTTGATGAAGCGATGAGTAAATATCGCGAACAATTAGACGCTATCATAGGCGAACACGATGATGCTCTTTTGACTCAAATCACAAAGAACTTGGGGCCTTCTATCTACTTGGAAGATGCGTCGCGTGTATCTTGTAGCGACGATCAAGAGAAGTTCCGTGTCAAGACCAATTTCTTGATTGGCAAATTGGGATGCGAAGAGACTACTGAACTCGATATGTACATAGACACTGTTTGCAATCAAATGGGCAGCAGCAACCGCAACAAATACCGCGCTGTGATGTACTATCTATTGGTGGTGCAGTTGGATATGGCGCACAAGATTATGAACTAAGGTATCGAAGTTCTTATGAACTGGAATGGGCAACCTCTTAATGGGTTGCCCATTTTTGTTGGGTCTTGCTATTTTAACGGTCTAACACCTTTTTTGGGTATTAAGATGTGTCAAATTTCAAAATCCATGAACAACCCCCTCAGTAACAAGGCACATTTATGTATCTTTACGGAAAATTTATTTTGACAGCGTGAAAAACAATACTACAAGACGACTACTTGCCACTTTTGCTTTGCCGTTCGTATGCTTACTGTCTTTGTCAGGACAATCCGATGCTGTTAATATTCTATCCAATCACTCTTTGCAAGACTTGGAACAAGAATTTGTGCGTGTGCCAAGTTACGACAATGCACAAACACTCAGTAGTGCCTACATGGAGATGGCCGTTGCGGTCAATAAACGCAAACACCCCGATAGTATCGCGCACTTTTTGAGTAAAAGCCAAGCGACATGGCAACGGGTATCGCCTCAAAATGCCAAAGTCAAAGCTCAAACCTTTGTAGATATTGCTGGCTTCTATCTTTATGTCAAAAACTATATATTAGCGGATAGCTTTTATACCAAAGCCAACGATTGGGCTTTGCAAACAGGCGATGAAGAATACAAATGTTATGTCCAAATGGAGTGGGCTTATGTCAAAACGATGCGTGGCTTGATGCAAGATGCTGCCAATTTGGTCCACAAATGGCAAGATAAAATTGAAGGGTTTGCCAATCCAATCATCAAAAGAAGAGCTTTTCAACGTGTTGGTGCGTTTTACAACGCTTATGGCACGCCCGAGAAAGCACGAATCGCTATCCCTTATTTGCGGCGGGGCGTAGAGGTTGCAGAATCCTACTTAGGGACCAATCATCCACAGATGGTTTTCAACTTGGGCATCTTGCGCAATACCTACAAGAGCTTAGGCTATCTCGATTCGGTGATTCAGATTGGTAAAAAATTGGAAACGCTTTTGCCCCAATTAGACCCTGTCGCACAAATCTGGGTATTGATGACCAATGGCAATGACTATTTATCGGTCAATAACCTACCCAAAGCGAAAGAGTATTTGAACAGGACTTGGGCGTTGATTGAAACCAATAACTTGCAAGAAAGCGACGACGGGCAATACACTTTGTATCTATTTGGCAAGACTGCTATCGCCGAAGAACGTTATACTGAAGCCGAAAACTATCTGCAAAGAGCTTTGGTCGTTTGCAAAAAGATAGATTACAAATTGGGTATTCGAGAGGTTTTGGTTCAGTTGGTCATAGCTGCCGAGAAGCAAGGCAACTATCAAAAACAAGCTCTGTATCAAAAAGAATTGTCGGATGTGGAAGTAGCTATTGCCAAACAAAACTACGCCAACAGCATCGCCAAAATGGAAGTGCAACTCAATGTTGTGCAGAAAGACAATGAAATAAATGCACAGAAGTCAGCGCAGCGGCTACTTTTGTTGGGTTTACTCCTCATGGGCTTGGTGGCAGGTCTGAGTTGGTGGTTTTATCTCAGAATCCGTAAACAACAACGGGAATTGGCGGAGAAGAATCACCTATTGGCACAACAAAACCAGCTCATTGCCCGTCAAAACAAAGAACTCACTCACTTGGATGAAGCTAAAACCCGTTTCTTTGCCAATGTCAGCCATGAGTTGCGAACGCCTTTGACCCTCATTTTAGGTCCTCTTGCATCAATGATTAAACGGAATCGGCTCGAAAACACCGACTTCACACATGCACATACCGCACAAACCCATGCCAAAGGTCTGCTCAAATTGGTGAATGAGATACTTGACCTCAGTAAGATAGAATCAGGCAAGATGAAAGTACATGACACAACCGTTAGTTTTCAACCTTTCATTCGGCGATTGGTGAGTGCTTTCGAGAGTCATGCCGAGCGGTTGGGTATTCATTACCAATTGGAATATAGAGCCGAAAAACGCCTTCGTTTGTCTGTTGATACTGAAAAACTGGCGCGCATTGTCAACAATTTACTCTCTAATGCTATGAAATTTACGCCTCGCAATGGCACGATTACCGTTGTGGTGGAGGATTTGGCACATGGTATCCGCATCAAAGTCAGCGATACGGGGCGTGGCATTCATCCCGACGACTTACCCAACGTGTTTGACCGTTTTTATCAAACCAATCAGTCCGATGCGCCTGTTGAAGGTGGCACAGGTATTGGTTTAGCACTCTGTCGCGAGTTTGCGGAGGTGATGGATGGGCGTATTTGGGTAGAAAGTACGTTGGGGCAGGGGAGTCATTTCTATTTTGAGTTTCCGAAAAAAGAAGTGTTGGGTGTCGGCGAAGCGATTGAGGAGGAAGAGTTGAATAGTTTAGCCAATTTAGCCCCCCCTCAGTATGCCACCGTTGAATCCCCCTCCGATTTGCGAAACCTTCAAGACTTGGTAACAAACAACAACACTGTCCTCATCGTCGAAGACAATCCCGATTTGCGGGCTTATATCGCAACCATACTGAGGGGGGCTGCTTACACCATCGTCGAAGCAGAAAACGGTCTCGAAGCCTTGGACTTTTTGCAAAAACAGCTAACTGAACAGAAAACCTTGCCACAACTCATCATTTCTGACATTATGATGCCCGAAATGGACGGCTTCCAATTGCTCAAAGTCTTGAAAGACCGCGACTATTTCAGAGGTATTCCCGTTGTGATGCTGACAGCTCGTGCCGATATTAAAGACAAACTCGCTGCCCTCCGCATCGGTGTGGACGATTATCTCTTGAAACCTTTTGAAGAGGAAGAACTGTTGGCGCGAGTCGAGAATCTGTTGAAAAACTATCAAGACAGATTGAGCAGTTCTGTCGCCACAGACCCACTATCCGATGAAAGCCGACCCACCGATTCCCAGACCCCCGACCTAATAACCACCGAACAACTGCTCTGGCTCGAATCATTGGAACAAGTCATTGAGAAACAAATGGCGAACTTTGACCTCACTGCCGAAATCGTCGCCGATGAATTAGCCATGAGTCGGGCTCAATTCTTCCGTCGCCTCAAGTCTGCAACGGGTTTAACACCCAATCAATACTTACTTGAGGTGCGCTTCAATCACGCCCGCCATTTATTGGAAATGCGGAAAGAAAACTCCGTCAAAGCAGTAGCCTATTCCGTTGGTATGCGCGATGTCAAATACTTCTCGCAACAGTTCAAAGAACGGTTTGGTCGTTTGCCGAGCGATTATTTGTCCTGATAGACTCCCTTAACCCGTCATTGCGTAAAAACAGCGCCGTCATTGCGAGCGCAGCGAAGCAACCTGTTAAAAGCCGAGCGCAGACTATCAAAGGGTTTCTTCGCCCCCCCTCAGTAAAACAGCGCCGTCATTGCGAGCGCAGCGAAGCAATCTTTATAGTAGAACGCAGAATACCCTCGATGGTGTGCGCTCGGCTTTTAACAGATTGCTTCGCTGCGCTCGCAATGACGACGCTGTTTTACTGAGGGGTGTACGCTGCGCTCGCAATGACGGCGTTGTTTTTATTAAAGGGTGTGCGCTGCGCTCGCAATGACGGCGCTGTTTTACTGAGGGGAGCTTGTTAGATGCTTCCTAGATCGAGTCTCGACCTTCCTAGATCGGGTCTTGACCTTCCTAGATCGGGTCTCGACCTTCCTAGATCGAGTCTCGACCTTCCTAGATTGAGTCTCGACCTTCCTAGATCGGGTCTTGACCTTCCTAGATCGGGTCTCGACCTTCCTAGATCGGGTCTTGACCTTCCTATATTGAGTCTTTTTTCGCCCTACACAAACCCTTCTGGACGATTTTCTACCATCATTGCGACGATTAACAACCGTATGAGACGATTTTCTACCCATTTTGAGACACCTTTCTCCTACTTGTGCTGGCATATTTGACCCATGAATCAGCGCAGGATTGATAGAATTAAAAATCGTGTTAGTACCTGCGCTGTATTCTTTTCTAAATCATTTTTAAATATCATCAAAATGAAAAAGATTTTTTCAACACTCGCCTTCGTTATTGTCGGCATTCTTTCTATTCAGGCACAACATACTACAACAGGTCCCATTATGACTTTTGAAGCCACCACGGTTGATTATGGCAAGATTGATAAAGGCTCTGAACCTCTGCGCCGTTTCAAATTCGTTAACACAGGCAACGAGCCTTTGGTTATCAAATCTGCTAAAGGCTCTTGTGGTTGCACAGTGCCAACTTATCCACAAGAACCCATTATGCCAGGCGAAACGTCATACATTAATGTGCGCTACGACACAAACCGTCCTGGTCCTTTCACCAAAACCGTTACGTTGACGACGAATGAGACACCTGACACACACACCTTAACCATCAAAGGAGAAGTCAAAGTACCGCCTGTGCAAGAGAGTGTGCCTACGGGCAATGGTGGCATCAAACAATAGATTCCTTCGGAACGACAAGAATAAGGCGAGGCGGTTCTGTAAAATTCTTTTTCATAGTAGCTGCCTCGCACTTTTTTCCTTCTGAATGAATCTTTTTGTCATTCAGAAGCCCCCCCTCAGTATTCCTAACACTTTTATTCAACAATTAAAATCATTCAACTATGAAAAGGAAGATTACGGTATCTCCAACATGCCCAATGTTTAAACACATCAACCTTCTTTTGAGCAAAGCGCAGACTGCGTTCCTTACAGCACTCATTTTTCTGTTAGTCAACACACAACAAACTCATGCTCAAATCACCATCTCAGAAGACTTCGACTACGGCGCATCATCGGGTAATTTAACCAGTCAAAATGGCGGCTCTGGCTTTGCTGCCGCATGGACAGGCGGTACAGGTGCTTATACTGCCACAGGACTCAGTTTTGGAGCCTTATCGGGGGCAGGCGGTGCGATGAAAGTATCAACAAATAACACAAATGCCTCTCGTCAAATCACAACAGGCTTTGATGCTTCGGGACCCATTTCGGGTAGTTTTCTATTTAAGATGGAATCTGCTCCCTCTTCGGGTTCTGTATTGATGATGGGGTTGGGCAATGCAGGGTCATGGAACAATCAAAACCACTACATCGGCTTGATGCCTGCCAATGATGGTCAAAGTGGCTTGCCTGCTTTGGGCATCAGACTAACAGGTATATCAGCAATGACAGGCGGCGGGTCTTTGACTGTTGGCACGACTTATATGTATGCCTTTTCTTACGACAATGGTTCAACTTCGGCGTGGATTTTGACCTTAGCACAATACAATAACTTCTTTAACGGCACAACGCTTGACCAAACAGCGATGAATGCTGCTTCAATCGGCTCGGCTTCGACCAATGTTACTGGCAAAGTGACCCTTGTAACCAATTCAGCGAATTTAGTTACAATGAATTATCTCTACTCTTATTTTTTCAGTGGCGGCAATATGACAGTGGATAGAATCCGTATGTCGGGAACGGCGGCTTTGTCGGGTTTGGGAAGCGCAGTAGCGGGTGCTGCATTGAATTTTGATGGGGTTAATGACGATGTCATAATCCCCCATGCGTCCAATATCACGTTTAATACCAACGAGGACTTTACGGTTTCACTGCATATCAAAATCCCTTCCACTAACCAGCCGAATAGCGTCGCCATTGACAATTCTATTCTTGAAAAGACAGGTAGTGTTGGTTATCCTTACGTGATTCGTTACTTTAATCATACCTCTGGTGCTGGCAACAATGGAAAAATTGTTGCAGCACGATGGAATGGCAGCGTAGGAGCTGTAGTGACCTCAACGGTTACAGTGAATGATGATGCCTGGCACCATGTTACCTTTATGAAAAGTGGAGCAACGCTTTATTTGTACATTGATGGCGTGCTGAACAGTACGGCGGCGGATTTGACTAGCGGCTCAACACTTAGTACAGGTCCCTTATCCGTCGGTTCCAGAGCAGGCTCCAGCAATTGGTTCAATGGCAGTATAGATGAACTGCGTATCTGGAACACAGCACTTAATTGCGGACAAATCAGTCAACTCCGTAACTGTGAATTAGCAGGTAATGAAAGCGGCTTAGTAGCTTATTACAAGTTCAATCAAGGCACTGCTGAAGGCGACAACACAGCCCTCACAAGTCTGACCGACGCTACTGCCAATGGCAACAATGGTACTTTAGGTGGTTTCGCTTTGAATGGCAGCAGTTCTAACTTCATCGCCACAGGCGGCGTGACATCGGGCGTGAGTTGCGGGGCAGTTGTTGCGCCCGAAATCAACCTAAAAGGCAATGGCAACAACATCACTTATGGTTCAACAACACCTGCAACGACCAATCACACAGACTTTGGTGCAGTGGCAAGCGGTGGTTCTTTTGCCAGAACCTTTACGATTGAGAATACAGGCACAGGCAGTTTGAGTATTAGCAGTATTACATCGAGCAATAGTCAATTTGTGGTGTCCAATATCCCCCCCTCAGTATCCGCGAGTGGAACAGCGACTTTTACCGTCACTTTCACGCCAACAGGTTATGCTTTGCAGTCATCAACCATTACGGTTAATAACAGTGATTGCGACGAAGCAGCTTATACCTTCACCGTTCAAGCGATGACTCCTTTCACTTTGGGCTTTGGCTGTGTAAGTGGTACGATTGGCAATTTCTACAATGGTGGAGCAGGTCCGAATGTCGGCGTCAGCTTTGCTTCAGGTAGTGCTGGAGGCGGTGCTTTGAGTACGGATCCAGGTCCAATCATCAATATTCCCGCTGGTTTTACAACAGGCTTTGCTCTTCAAGCCGATTTGTGCGTTGGCTTTTCGATAAATATTTATAGCGGCTTAGACGGTACAGGAACTTTATTGGCATCACAAGGTAATAATCCTGGTACAGCATCTCTTGCCTTTTCTGGAACGGCTAAATCTATTACATTGGGTCGTTGGAGTTGTGGTGGCATCTACGACAACCTGACTTTCGGCTCAACCACTATCGGCTCTGCTTTGGCAGAATCCACCGTCGAAATCAATGTCAAAGGCAACGGCAATAATATCCTCGATGGCACAACCTCGACTTCCACAACGACCAATACCGACTTCGGAAACGTCGCTGCCAATGCTTCTTTGGCTAAAACTTACACGATTGAAAACACAGGAACAGGTACTTTGACCATCAGCAACATTACATCAAACAATGCTAAGTTCGTTGTCTCAAATATCCCCCCCTCAGTAGCGGGCAACAGTACAGCCACTTTTACCGTCACGTTCAATCCAACAGCAAGTGGCGTTCAAAACGCAACGATTACCATCAATAATGATGATTGCGACGAAGCGGCTTATGACTTTGCTATCAAAGGAACAGGTTACAACCTCTATTCTTTCAACGGTACAACCAATACAGATTGGGCAACTGCCTCAAATTGGAGTAACAATACCATACCATCGAGTCTTTCAAGTGGCGACCAAGTCGTGATTGCCGCTGACTGCATACTCAATGGAGGCACTGTAACCTTCCCTTCGGGAACGTCACTCACTATCAATGCCACTAAGACACTGACCATGAACAGTAATCCAACAATTACCATTCAATCGGGCGCAACACTGACTGTCAATGGCACTTTGTTAGCTAATAATGGTACAGTCAATAACGCAGGAACAATGACAACTGCCTCAACAGGCAACTTTTCAAACCCAAGCGGCAACTTCGTCAATTCGGGGACTTTCGACCACAGCGGTACGAGTACATCCACCTATGGAGGTTTTAGCAATTCGGGTACTATCAACAATTCAGGGACTTTGATTGCGTCGCAATATCTCAATGTCCAAAACAATGGTACTTTAATCAATAATTCGGGTGGCTCTATTCAGTTCAACGGTCTTATCAATGCAGCCAATAAGACCATTACAAACAACGGTTCATTTTCGGCAGCTTTGAGCAATTCAGGTACGTTTACCAATAACAATACCTGCAATTTCAACTATTTAGGTATTTCTAATAATTCAGGTGGGACGATAACCAACAGTGTAGGCGCGACGATGGCTTTGGGTTTGATGACCTTCTCCAATAGTGGCACTTTCAACAACAATGGTACTTACTCCATGGCACAAGGCAGTGGTTTGGCGAGTATTACTAATGGCGCAACGGGTACAATCACTAATACAGGTTCTTTCACCGTTCAAGCCTCCGTACCTATGACCAATTCTGGTACAATTGATAACCAATCAGCCGCTGTTTTCATTAACAACGGCACTTTAAACAGTACAGGCACATTCACCAACAACGGTACTTACAAAGGTTCGGGTACATACTCGGGCAGTTTGTTCACCAATCCAAGTGGCGGCATTGTTGCACCGGGCAATTCAGCGGGCTGTATGACATTCTCCAACGGTTTTACCAATGCAGGGACTTTAGAGATGGAAATAGGCGGCATCACAGCGTGTACACAATCCGATAGAATCACAGTGACAGGCACAGCAACTCTGGGTGGCACATTGAGTTTGACTTATATCAATGGCTACACAGGCACCGGCAGTCAGACAGTGAACATCATTGATGCAACGGCTCTATCAAGTACATTCGCCAGTGTCACAGGCTTGCCATCTAATTGGTTTATCAACTACAATGCACCCACAGCGGGCAAGTTTACTTTGTCTTACAATGCCGTTTTAAAAGTGGAATTAAAGGATTTTAAAGGACAACATACTGAGGGGGGTAATATCTTGACATGGACAACCGCACATGAAGAAAATATCAACCAATTTGAGGTTGAAAGCAGCCTCAACGGTGTATTGTTCGAGAAAATAGGTGAAGTGAAAGCCAAAGGGTCAAACGCAGCTTATACGTTTCTCGATGCCAATCCGTCTGCACAGACCTATTACCGCTTAAAAATGGTGGATGTTGCAACCAATAAGGTGGATTATTCAAAAATCATTTCCATTGAAAGCAAAGGGGCTACCAAAGTGAAGATATACCCCTCAGTCACAAGCGGCGAATTGACGGTAGAAGGTGTCGCGTCTTTCGAGATTGTCAATAGCATTGGGCAAATACAAAAGGTAGGCGTAGGTATCCGATACCTCAATCTCGACCTGCCCAATGGTCTTTACATCATCAGAGGTGTAGATACTGAGGGGGTGCCTTTCTCTCAAAAAATCATAAAACAATAGTAAAATCCTTTTCATAGTCTAAGCCGCTTCGCACGAGGTGGGGCGGCTTTTTTCTAAATTTTTATCACAGATAAAATAACTACCACAATGAAAATAAAAAACAAACATCCTTTCATTATAGCATCCATTCTCTGCTTTTTACTCAGCATATCTTCTCACCTAAATGCTCAAGCGGGTGCAGCTCTGAACTTTGATGGTACAAATGATTACGTGACCACCTCGCAAGCCTTAATATCTGGACAAGTCCAAGCCACATTTGAAGCATGGGTGAAACCTACTTTGAGAAGTGACGGCACTGCCCTCACCAACTTTCCAAATAATGTGATAAGTACCGATGTACCAGGTTCTTATGGCAGAGGTTTTGGGGTGAATCTCACTTCTTCAGCTTCGGGTATTGTGCTTGAATACCACAATGGTTTCAGATACATCAACTACTCTTTTACGTCTGGTACGTGGTATCACGTTGCCGTAGTTTATACGTCGAGCAATATCAAAACTTATGTAGATGGCAGTGTGATAGACAACGTCAATGTCTCAAACAACGCGACAAATGCCGTTGTCGTCATTGGCAAACACAATGACGATGGTGCTTATGGCACTCGAAGATTCTTTAATGGCGCATTGGACGACATCCGTATTTGGAACACGGCGCGTACGTGCGACCAAATCAGTCAATTGCGCAACTGCGAATTGGTAGGCAACGAAACAGGCTTAGTGGCTTACTACAAATGCAATCAAGGTACAGCCGCAGGAGATAATACAACTGTCACCAGCTTAACAGATGCGACTGCCAATGCCTACAATGGCACTTTCAGTGGTTTTGCTTTGAATGGCAGCACCTCTAACTTCATTGCTACGGGTGGCGTGACGACAGGTGTGAGTTGCGGCGCAGTTGTTGCACCAGAGATTAACCTCAAAGGCAATAGCAATGACATTACTTATGGTTCAACAACGCCTTCTGCGACCAATCATACCAATTTTGGAACAGTAACAAGTGGTGGTTCTTTGGTCAGAACGTTCACGATTGAGAATCTCGGAGCGGCTACTTTAAACATCAACAGTATTTCATCTAATAATGCTAAGTTTCTCCCTTCAGATGTCCCCCCCTCAGTACCAGCAAGCAGCACAGCCACTTTTACAGTCACTTTTTCGCCAACTGGTGTGAGCGTTGAAAACGCAACGATTACAGTCAATAGCAACGATTGCGACGAACCGACTTATACTTTTGCAGTAACTGGTACGGGAAGTGCGGTCTTATCGGCTGAACTTTTGACTTTCAAAGGGCAATATACTGATCCGAAGGATTCCTTTGGGAAAGGGGGTAGTGTATTGACATGGGCAACCGCACATGAAGAAAATATCAACCAATTCGAGGTTGAAAGCAGCCTCAACGGCGTGTTGTTTGAGAAAATAGGTGAAGTGAAAGCCAAAGGGTCAAACGCAGCATATACGTTTCTCGATGCCAATCCGTCAACACAGACCTATTACCGCTTAAAAATGGTGGATGTTGCGACCAATAAAGTGGATTATTCAAAAATCATTTCCATCGAAAGCAAAAGCTCCACAAAGGTTAAGATATACCCCTCAGTCACAAACGGAGAATTGACGGTTGAAGGTGCAACGTCTTTCGAGGTTGTCAATACTATTGGACAAATACAAAAGAGTCAGCACGGAGTTATCCGATACCTCAATCTCGACCTGCCCAATGGTCTTTACATCATCAGAGGTGTAGATACTGAGGGGGTCGCTTTCTCTCAAAAAATCATAAAACAATAGTAAAATCCTTTTCATAGTCTAAGCCGCTTCGCAAGAGGTGGGGCGGCTTTACTTGGACAATCACTTTTATAATTCTATCTAACATGAGAAATAACTACATCCATTCCTTTTGCACAGTCGTGCTTTTAACTCTTTTCTTTTGTTGCGCTGCATTGGCTCAATCTGTTGAATACCTTGTAGTGGCCGGCGGTGGTGGCGGAGCGTCCGGTGGTGGTGGCGGCGGTGGCGTACTAACGGGTACTACATCTGTTTCTGCCGGACAATCGTACACTGTTACAGTTGGTGCAGGCGGAAACGCAGGCACAGGTATAACACGCGGTACGAATGGTGGTAATTCAGTGTTCGGTAGCACAATAGCTATTGGCGGTGGCGCAGGTGGTGGCTACACCTCTGATACACCCAATGCAGGTGGCTCAGGCGGTGGCGGCGGATTTGACCAACCTTCCGTTACGGTAGCCACAGGCACTTTAGGTCAAGGCTATTCAGGTGGACGCTCTGGATTTACCAGCTATGGTGCGGGCGGTGGCGGCGGCGGTGCGGGTGCAGCGGGTTCTAATGCCAGTACACTACATATTGGTGGTGCTGGTGGCAATGGCATTGCATCATCCATCTCAGGTACAACGACTTATTATGGCGGTGGCGGCGGTGGTGGCATCAACGATAATATTCAACCAGTCGTTACAGCCAATGGTGGTGGTGCTGGTGGATTGGGTGGTGGTGGCAATGGTAGTTCGATGGGGTGGGGCAGTGGCGCCTATTTCAATGGCACCTCAGGTGCTACGAACACAGGTGGCGGCGGTGGCGGAACAGACCCTGAATCTACGCTTGCAGGCAATGGCGGTTCTGGCATTGTGATTATACGATATTTAGGGACTCCGATTGCCAGTGGTGGTACTATAACACAAGCTAATGGCTATACAATACACACGTTCAGTACCGTAGGCACATTTAGTTTAGATATGTCAGCAGTTTTGACGGCTGAACTCTTGACTTTCAAAGGGCAACATACTGATCCGAAGGATTCCTTTGGGAAAGGGGGCAATGTACTGACTTGGTCAACCGCAAATGAACAGAATATTAATCAATTTGAGGTTGAACGCAGCTCCAACGGTGTGTCATTCCAAAAAATAGGTGAAGTAAAAGCCAAAGGATCAAATTCGATATATCGTTTTCTTGATGAAAGTCGTATATTACAGTCTTATTATCGCTTAAAAATGGTGGATGTTGTGACCAATAAGGTGGATTATTCAAAAATCATTTCAATCGAAAGCAAAGGGGCTACAAAAGTGAGGATATACCCCTCAGTCACCAATGGTCAATTGATAGTTGAAGGCGCAGCGTCTTTCGAGATTGTCAATAGTATTGGACAAATACAAAAGGTAGGCGTAGGTATCCGATACCTCAATCTCGACCTTCCCAATGGTCTTTACATCATCAGAGGCGTAGATACTGAGGGGATCGCTTTCTCTCAAAAAATCATCAAACAATAGTAAAATTCTTTTCAATAACCGAAGCTGCCCACGCTTCGCTTGGAAATAGGGGCAGTTTTTAAAATCAATCAAACAATGGTACAAGAAGCTATATACGTCGGTCAAATCATGCAATGGCGTGAAGACGAAATACCCAAAGGCTGGGTGCTTTGCGATGGTCAATATTTAGCCAAAAAAGACTTCATGGCTCTTTTCGATCTTATGGGTACGGCTTTCGGTGCAAATGCCACCCATTTTGCTGTACCAGATTTTAGTGGTAAAGCCAAAAAAGGCTATCACTATATCATCTCACCGTGGGGCATCTATCCTAATGCAGCTAAGTGACTCCTTCGGAGAGCATAGCGAAAAACAGTAAGTATTTAGCACTTTTAAATGTCGCTATCAAGATTCATCATTTATCATTCATATTTCATCATTTGAAACATATGGCAACAACCTACAAAATCAATACAGCCGACTCAATCATTGTTTGGACAGGCGAAAAGGTCACTGGCAAACACACAGGGACGCTGAAAATCAAAGAAGGCAGCATCACAATGGACAACGGCAAGTTCACAAGTGGCACGTTCACAATAGACATGAAAAGCATCGCCTGCACCGATTTGGATGAGGCCATGGGGGGCAAACTTGTGGGGCATTTGAAATCACATGACTTTTTTGGCGTGGACGATTACCCTACTTCCAAATTCGTCGTCACCCGTGCTGTTCCGCAAGACTCAAGAGGCAATTACAAAGTCGTTGGTGACTTAACCATCAAAGGCAAAACAAATGCTGTTGTGTTTAAAGCGTATATTTCGGAATCAGACGGCAAAATCAATGGTGCGGGCGACATTACAGTTGACCGTAGCCTCTATGATATTCGTTTTGGCAGTGGTTCATTTTTCGATAGCTTGGGTGACAAAACGATTTATGATGAGTTCTTTCTAAAAGTCTCATTTGTGGCTGTCAAATGACCCCCTCAGTAAAAACATTCTGTATTTCTCGTATTAAATCACATTAAAACAATCCACAATCATGGCAACATTCGATGAAACATTCGATACCATCAAAGCTGAGATGACAGACCTCGGCATCTTCTACCATGAAGAACTACTTCTTGCTGTCACTAAGTCGCTTGGACCGAGTATTTACAACACAGACTCAAGCCGAGTCGCTTGTTCTGATCAAACAGAGTTGGATAGGGTGAAAAACAATTTCCTCATTGGCAAATTAGGTCTTGAAGACAGTCCCAATCTGGATGATGCCATAAAAGAAATTTGCGACCATATGTCATCTGCCAATCGAAACAAGTACCGCGCTATCTTTTACTACTTACTTGTCAGCAGATTTCAAAAAGAAAGTCTTTTTATTTAGTTTAGTGTTGTACTAACAATACTTCGGTAATTTTTTAGTTGAAAAACGGCGGCTTCGCCGCCGAAAAAATAAAACATCTCGCTCCAAAAGGTCTCTTTGCCGCCGAAGGCGGCTATTTTAAGTTATTTTAGGTACTAAACAATTACCGAACTATTGTACTAAAACAGCATCAAATAAGACATCGTTTATTATTCATCATTTAAAAAATAAAATAATGGAAGGTTATTTAAGTCAAATTATGATGTGGGCAGGCAACTATGCACCCAAAGGCTGGGCTTTTTGTGATGGACAAGTCTTATCTATCGCACAAAACACGGCGTTGTTTTCTCTTATCGGTACAACTTATGGTGGCAATGGTAGAGACAATTTCGCTTTACCCGACCTCCGAGGACGTGTGCCTCTACATGTCTCTACCAATGCGGGAAATGGCTTATTGACGCATGTTTTAGGCGAAAAGGGAGGTAGTGAAACGGTTACATTAAATGTGGCTCAATTGCCCGCACACAATCACCCAGTAATGGGTACTCTTCTGAGCCAACCACTAGGAGGTTCAATCAATGTTGTTTCAGCCGATACAGGTACTTCTGTTAGGAGTTATATGTCAGAAAGACCTGTTAATCTCAATATCACTTCTGCATCAACAGGGTCTAATCAGCCTATTCCAAATATGCAGCCTTATTTGAGTATCAATTTTATTATTTGCATCAATGGTATGTTTCCATCTCGTGATTGATATTTAGAAACCAGTTTTTAAACAATTTAAAATCCATTTATTATGACAGAACAAGGAACAGTCAAATGGTTCAACGATGCTAAAGGTTATGGCTTTATCGTTCGTGAACGAGGTGCTGATGTATTTGTACACCATCCAGATATCATCACCCAAGGTTTTAAAACCTTAAGCGAAGGTGATAGAGTCTCTTTTCAAGTTGTCGAAGGACCGAAAGGTTTGCAAGCTAAAAACGTTGTCAAAATCAGTTAATGCGGTCTTTATCTTATATCATAACAACCTATAATCGCCCGCATGAATGGCTTATGCGGGCGATTCAATCCGTTATAGCTGAGCGGGTGCCTCATAGTGAACTGATAATTGTAGACGATTGCAGCTCGACACCTGCTTTTGTCACCCCCTCAGTAAAAGAGGCGTTCGGCGACCGTCTGCAACTTATTCGACATGACCAAAATCGAGGCGTGGCACAAAGTCGCAATACAGGTTTGTGGGCTGCCCGTTACTATAATGTCGTCTTTCTCGACGACGACGATGTATCATTTCCCAATCGTTCAACGGCTTTGTTGAACGCTGCTGTCGAGCAACCCCAGAGTTTTATTTTAGGTAGAACACGTATGTATGCAAACGACGTGGATTATCGAGTTGTGCCTGAGATATATGATTATTCTGCGACAGTGTTGCTCTATTTGGCCAATCCACCGCATATCAATGGCATATTGTGGCGACGAGCCGCTCTCATCGAAATCGGTGGCTTCGACAATCGTGTACCTTATTTCAGTGAACACAATACAATGGTGCGTTTGATACTGAGGGGTCATTCTGTTGTACAAATTGGCGACGTTGTTGCTCAATTTCAATATCTCAACCAAGGTCTAACCAATTTGCACACACAAAACAATAAAATGCAAGAACAATTACTCGCCTTCTATGCAGCCATGCTCGACGATGTGGAATCATCGGAACTAAAAACAACCCTCCAAAGCATTCGAGATTATATCAAAACGCAACCACAGATACAATTTGAGGACTATTTAGCCCATATCCGCCCAACACAATAGTCATCAGTCAGCCTATTTCCACAAGAAGAAAAGAATTTTGAAAAAAAAGTGAGGTGAACATATGGAAAAGTATCACCCTTTGCATCTTATTAACAGAAAGCCAATCAAGAGAGAAGGATATTGTGCTTTCGGATTCACTTTTTCAGTACACTTAAAAAATAATATTGATTCATTCACGTTTACGAAAGACTATTCGCAACAGCCAACGCTTACCACAACTATCTTATTATTGATGTTTTAGTTTCATTAAATAAATGAGAAAATACTGAGGGGTATCTTCTACGAGTCCTGATGTATATTACACAAACCGAACTTTAAAGTATGAAAAAAACGAACACACTTTGGACTGTTGTTTTCTTTTTAGTTATCCAAACGCTACAAGCACAATCCAATTTACGACGAATTGCCTATCTAATTGGCAACTCACACTATGAAGACAGTACAATACTCTACAATCCTGCCAATGATGCGCGCGATTTAGGACGCAATCTGAAAGAATTGGGTTTTGAAGTACACAGTTTTGAGAATGTCAAACGCGCTACTTTTCAAGACATACTGAGGGGCTTTGGTCAGACCCTGAGCAAAGACCCTGAGCATACGGTTGGCTTGTTTTTTTATGCAGGACATGGTATGCAGATTGATGGACGCAATTTTCTGCTGCCCACCGATGCGATTGATTTAGCCGATTTGGAAGATGCTGAGGAGTTCTGTATCACTTTGGATTCAATTTTGGCGACAGTTTATTATGCTCAAAACAAAATGAATATCATTGTTCTAGATGCTTGCCGCACTAATCCGTTCTTGTTCAGTCCGTCTTATCCTTCTCAACGCGACTCTATCATCAAAGTAGGTTTAGCGGCCGTTGAAGCTCCTGTTGGTACTTTAGTTGCGTTTTCGACTTCACCCAATAGCGTGGCTTTGGATGGCGATGGGCTCAATGGGCTTTATACGCAAGAATTGATAAAAGCCATTCATATTCCTGATTTGACTATTGAACAAGTGTTCAAAAAAGTGCGTACGCAAGTGAAAGAAATCAGCGATGGTGAGCAAATACCTTGGGAAAACTCCTCGTTGGAATCCGAATTTTACTTTAAACGCAATCCACAAGTGACTGCAAAAGGCGTTTTTCTAACTTCTGCTAATGAAAACCTGCCTTTACCCGAACGCTATGCCCGTGATATGTGTGGTTGTATGACAGGTTTGGTCACTTTGGCTGAAAAGATTGACAAAATGCCCAAACAACAATCGGCAGAAGTCATGCGGCGACTCGAAGAAGAGAAAGCAATGGCTATCGAACAAAGTACACGCTGTATCAATACGGCAACGAAAGACTATTTACCACAAGTCACACCAGATATTGATAAACAAACGATGCTGACTTTAGAAAAAATCTGCCCAACAGTCCATCGGTTTATCAATGCCAAGAATTAGTTATTCGGTCATTGGTTGTTCGGTATCATCCATAGCGAATAACCAATGAAACCTATAACGAACCTGTAACCTTATTTCAAAACGATAGAAACTGTTATTGTTTAAGTGTCCTAATATTTTGTCGTGGGTCGTGAGACCACAACGACTGGGGATTCTATAACTATTACAAAGCTCATGGCTCACGATTTTTTAGGAAAACTTAAATCAATCGTTTCTTTTTAAACCAAACGCTCAATGAATGCTTTTAGAATGTCTAAGCAACGCTTAGTCACCACCTCGTTTTTTTCAAATCGGCACAAAAAGAGTGTCTCTTTTGTTTGGTCGCTGTTCAAAAAGCTATTGTTTTTTATCAAAACGCACGATTATCGGGCCACTTTCCAAGCGATTCAATTGTGGTGCGTAGATTTAAGACCTTCACTTATTTCGTTTTGGATAAAAATGCGGGCAAAAATGGCCCCCTCAGTATGGTTGATACGAGATACTGTCAGCATTCTGTTGACACATGTTCGCGCCATTGTACTAACTTTTTGGTGGCATTCACGATACGCCTTTTTGCAGTTCATTAACCGAAAACAAACTCGACAATCATCAAGTTTTGTTCCATCTAACAAGTTATTAACTCAGCTCAGTTGGTCGTCTCATCTTGTATTAGACACCACTAAGCAACAGTTGGTGCGATTCAGAGAAGACTGTGCTGCGTTTTCTGTGGCATTCAAACAGTTTACTAAGCAACAACTGTTGGCTTTGATGGCAGTAGTCGTGTTTTGTAGCCTTGTCGAAATCAAAAGTAAAGACAATGCAACCGCCGTTCGGGCATCAACAACGGATATTAGCCCTTTGTCGCTCGATGATTTGACCCCCTCAGTAATCGTACGCGAATTTCAGAAAAAAGGGAAGATACAAAAGACTTTATATGGTTCATTGTTGGACAATGGTTTCAGTCACACCATGATTGATATGGTGCATGAAGCTCTGAAAGACAAATTGGACACCGCTACTTGCACACATGGCGACGAATACACCTTGATTTGGCAAGTGGAACAAAGAGAAGGGCAACACATTGCCACAGAACAACTCACAAGCGTCCGTTTCAAAGGGCAAAACAAAAAACAAACCATCTATTCATTCTATTACACCAACGGTTTTGTCAGTGGTTGGTTTGGCAAAGAAGGCTTACCCAAACAAGTTGGCTTATTGGACTCGCCAATTATCAATGGTAAAATCACTTCTCGGTTCAGTCGTAGCCGCAAACATCCTATTTTGCGCTATTATCGGCCTCATTATGGCACAGACTATGCTGCACCGAAAGGAACACCCATACAATCCATCGCAGATGGGGTTATTGAAGAAGCAAAATACAAAATGGGCAACGGCCGATATGTCAGAATCAAACACGCTTTGCCTTATCAAACTGAATATTTGCACATGAGCCGTTTCGCAGAGGGTATCGAAGCTGGGGCAACGGTCAAAAAGAAACAAACCATTGGTTATATTGGTATGTCTGGACTTACAACGGGACCGCATGTCTGCTTTCGCCTATTGAAAGAAGGTAAGCCGATTGACCCATTGACAGAACGCTGTTTCACAGACTTAGACAATGCGATTTATAAGAAATGGATTTCACAAAAAATGGCACAATTGGACAAGCAATAATAAAAAACATTCACTAACAACTCAATCTCATCACAATAGTTATGAAAAACCGTAACCAATGGCTGTTGACAGCCCTGATAGCTCTATGCTTTTTAACAAATGTATTTGCTCAAAAGTTAGCAACTAACCCAGACCACATCTTTGTTGACACGCTCGGCAATTATGTACATTATCAGCCCACCAAAATTGTGAATAAAGGTGGAAAAATAGAGAAAGGCATCATTGATAAAGTGATAGATGCCGCTTTGGATGGTTGGGATGCCATCTTTGACCAAGACCGTCCCAAGGTTGTCTATGATGCTTTCAACATCGGTGTCGAAACAACTTACAACAACATGAATACCCCCTCTCCGAAGGAGTCTTTTCAGACAGTAAATCTGTCATTGGCCAATCGGGATATACCAAAAGTGGACGAACCCGTTCCAGTATTTGAAAAAAAAGAAATGACTGTCAAGTTTGAGAATGGTAAGTTCGTTCCCATTCTACCAAAGAAAGATACGGTTGTCACAGGTAAGGGCATCGTGGAACAAGTATTCAAAATAGATGTCGTAGATGAAGATGAACAAGAAGACTTAGACTTTTTCAAAAGTAATACATTTGTTTTCAACAAAGAAGTATATCACCGTGTCAGTAAGGAAGAAATGGAAACCGAAGAATATAAAAAGCCGCGCATCAAGAAGGTCAAGCCACAATATGAAGAGAAAGTGGAACGCATTGACCTTGGAGAACGC
Source organism: Saprospiraceae bacterium (assembly GCA_016787525.1). Lineage (GTDB taxonomy): Bacteria > Bacteroidota > Bacteroidia > Chitinophagales > Saprospiraceae > JAAFJT01. Next base: position 43,996 of record JAEUUP010000043.1, read on the forward strand.
GTGGCAGAGAAGAAAGTCAAGACCATTAAGAAGGTCAACATTGCCTCTAATGAGGAGTTTATAGATTTATATGAAGATGCCGCTATGGATGGTGAACGTTATGGTGTGCCTTATTCAATTACAATGGCGCAAGGTATATTGGAGAGTAGGGGAGGTCGCTCTCGTTTGGCGATGGCATTGAACAATCTCTTCGGTATCAAGTGTAGTGGCGGAAGATGTAAGAAAGAAGGCTGCCCTCATGGCTATTTCGACGACGATAGAGAGCAAGAAACATTTGAAAAACATGCCTCTTACGAAGCCTCCTTCAAACGTCACATCAAATTCTTTCTCGACAACGACCGATATGATAAGTGTTTGGCTTGTGGTACGATGGATATTCCGTGTTGGCTCTATCGTTTGCAAAAAAGTGGTTATGCTTCCGACAAAATGTATGACTATAAATTAGCTGAAATCATCAATCGCTACAAATTGACCCCTAAACCCATTCGCTACAATCGAAAAGAAGTCGTCGAACGACTGAAAACCGTTAAATAATTGCCGTTTCCAACAAAAACATTCCAAAAGTTTATTGCTTTTGGAATGTTTTTGTTTAAATATTTTTGATTATACAAAAATATTTAGAACTTCGTCGCTGCGAACGTAGAACAAACGATAACGAGCATATATCATTTCTTTAGACCAACTCTTTCCAGCTTACTTATTCTTTTAAGCAATAAAAAAATCTTTATTTGTCACTTCTTCATTTCCTCGATTCGGAGATGTTGGATCTAAACTCATTACCAAACTCTATGAAAAAAAACTATACAATCCTACTATTGGTCTGTATATTACAGTCAGCTCATGCGCAATTCTTTGCTGAAATCGGTACAACTGCACAACTCATTAACTTAAAGGTCAAAGAATCGCCCGCTATGGGTGCCGTTTCCGAAATCGTTAAGATGAGCGGTGGCAATCCTGATGCTGTTCTACCCAAACGTGTGCTTTCTCGAACAATTGCCCCTAAATTCAACATCGGCTATCGTATTCTTTTTGACGAATTCAACCTTTTGCTCTCCGCTGGTACAAGTCAAGACTTTAATAATTCCTTTCGGCTAAAAGGTTCTGCGGCTGTGGCAGGCAAAACTTACCCTTACCCCGAAACTTTTAGCGTTCGACTGAGGGGGTATAAGACAGAAGAATCGGGTATCAGCTATGGTGGCGAGTTTTGTTTCGATAATCAAAAATCTGAGACACTCTTGGCCAACAGCAATGTAGATAGAAAAACCATTGGTCTATTAAATCAAATCAGTAGTGACATCAATCTATTAGGCACAGGTGTCACACGCAATATGCAAATGAACCTCATAGCAGGTTGGCAAACAACCAAACACAACTTTGAGTTTGGTGTCTTTGGTCTATTCGGTTTGGCTGGCAAATCTATGGGTGGGCACTTGGATATGAAACTCCGCTATTATCTTGGTGAACGTCTCTCCCTCAAAAATAAGATTCAAGTTTCTGCTGTTAAATAAATGTCAGTGGTCAATAAGCATCCGCCACTCTCTTATCTCTTTAGTTTGGGAAACTATGTGAATTAAGAGTTGAAAGAAGCCCCGTAGGGTTCAAAGAACTCCTTTGGAGGCGAGATATTGGTAGCCCTGCGTGAAACGCAGGGTTAAAATAATGAAAAATAACGTTTAGCCCCGTTGGGGCGCAATTATTGGTGCAAAATGTGCCGCCCCTATGGGGCTAATATAATATTTTGTTCTCTATAACCCTGCGTTTCACGCAGGGCTACCAATATTTCGCCTCCAAAGGAGTTCTTTGAACCCTATGGGGCTTTTTTATAGCCATTTTATTAATAATTGAAAGATTCAAACGCTTAATTCGCACAAACCTTGAAAGTTTCCCAAACTTTTATACACTTTCCAAAAAAAATATAACACCTCACCGCAAGTTCTCCTACATTACCGTGTCAAAAGAATAAAAGCAATCGAAAAAATAACTTAGGTGTTGATATACCCATCCGAAACGGAACTCATTGAGCTATTGCGTCAAGGCGACGAAAACGCTTTCCAATATGTGTGTACGACTTATCAAAATCGTATTTACAATGCGGCACTGTGTATCGTACAATCGGTTGAAGATGCTGAGGACATCGTACAGGAAACCTTTGTAGAAGCATTCTTGAATGTAGAACGTTTCAATCAGAAGTCAAAACTGTCCACGTGGTTGTATCGAATTGCGGTCAACAAGTCATTGAATCATCGGCGAATGTTTAAAGCGCAAAAAAGATTGGGTACTGTTTTGTCCATTTTTAATCTTTCGCCACACGATGATAAACCAGATTTTGTGCATCCCGCTGCTTTGCTCGAACAACAAGAGCATTCGACTTTGATACTTAAAGCCGTTGACAAATTGCCTGAAAAACAGCGTATGGCATTTGTACTCAGGCAACAAGAAGAACTGAGTTATCTTGAAATTGCTGAAGTAATGCAAACAAGTATCCCCTCAGTAGAATCGTTATTGTTTAGGGCAAAACAAAACCTTCAACAAGCTTTAAAAGAAAAGCTATGATTTTTAGGAACTGTTCTAAAAATTAAAAGTATAGTTACTGACTGTTTTTCTGCAAGCAGAAAAAAGCGTACAAAGAAGGATTTTTATAGAGTGCATTTAAATATTGCCTCGTTAACGAGGCAATATTTAAATGCACTCTGAAAGAATTCTTTTCATAACACGTATTTCGTCCAAAGGACTCCTTCGGAGAGCGCAGCGAGAAACAGTGAGTGATAGGTTTTAAAACAGCTTCTTAATGATTTTCGACTATGTAAATAAATTTTATGTCTTCACGCATCATGGAAAATAGAGAAAATATGGACTACAATATACCACGCGCCACATTGTCTAAAGATGTGTTCCCGAATGTCAAACAGCGCATGATTCAGAGTCGAATCAAAGCGGCAAAAACACAACGACAGATAGCCGTTGGTGCATCTTTGCTTCTGATATTAGGTGTTTTCAATATCGGCATCGCTGTTTTTTATGACAAAGCAGTTAAAAACGCACAAACTGACCCAGTGCAAAGTCTGCATGATGCTTATTTCAAAACAAATCAAAACAGTTTTTTCAATGAATAATAGAATCAAATATCTGGTTGTCTTTGCCTTGTTGGTAAACGTGGCAACATTGGGTTTTTTGTTATTCAGAAAACCCAAAATGCCGCCACCTCCCGAACATATATTGATAGATGCTTTAAAATTGAATAAAGAACAGCACGAAAAGTTCGAGATACTGAGGGGGGGCAACAAACAAGCCCGCGACACCCACAATGCCCAAATCGCGACACTCAGACGCAGCCTATACAGTCATTGGCAAATAGCCGATTCATTGCAACGAGATTCAACGATTGCTCAAATCAACCTGCTTCAACATCAAATAGAGCAAATCAATTGGCAACATTTCGCAGATATTCGTGACTTATGTCAGCCCGAACAACAAATTATTTTTGATAAACTCATGCTTGAAGTGGCAACACGCAGCAGTCAAAAACCACAACCACCACCTAAAAAATAAAAATAATAATCCTCATTCACCATTTATCAATCATTTTTAAAACCATAGTCTTTTGAAAAGAATATTCCTTTATTCAGCGTTCCTTTTTGTCCATTTTCTCACAAAAACAACCGCACAAACCAACCCTGTCATCACAAAATGGTTGCAGAATACGACCGTGACGGGACGATACTATACATCTGGTAACTCAACAGCCATCAGCAATGGCGTTTTAGCCAATTGTCAAGCCATCCAATATTCAAGTAGTTGGGTCTATGTCACAACCAAAGGCATTCCTTCCTATCCGACGGGCCCATTCTTAGATGGCAACCCCTCAGTAGCCAGCAATCAGAACGCCATATTCAAGTTACCTTTGACACCACAGCAAAATACAGGAACACCGACCAATACCACAGGCGGCAATATTGGACTCTTCATCAATGGTGTTGCGCTTTTCGACTATCGCGATGGTGTTTCTTGGCGCAACAGTACCAACTCTTTGGCAGGTGGCCCTATTGGCGGCGCAGGAGATGGCGTTTGGAATCGCGATGCTGTGGTCGCCGAAAAATCTGGTTTCGATTGCTCCAAAGGACATCCTGCCATGGGCAACTATCATCACCACCAAAACCCAAGTGCTTTTGATTTGGATTTGGTTGTCATATCCAATATTTGCAACCTATACGATTCCGATGGTTTATATGTTATCAACAGTGCCACACATTCACCTCTGATTGGATTTGCTTACGATGGCTTTCCCATCTATGGGGCTTATGCTTACAAAAATACAAATGGCACAGGCGGCATTGTACGTATGAAATCGGGCTTTCAACTTCGCAATATCACTACTCGAACACACTATGCCAATGGTACAGATGTCACCGACGGCCCCTCAGTAAATACAACGTATCCGTTAGGATATTTTAGAGAAGACTATGAATATGTAGCGCATCCATCAGACCCTGACTATTTGGACGAACACAACGGGCGGTTTTGTGTGACTCCCGAATACCCGAATGGGACTTATGCCTATTTTTGTACAATAGATGCCAGCCACAACTCAGCTTATCCTTATGCGGTTGGTCCAACTTTTTATGGCATTAAGAACGCGGTCAAAGTAACAAGCATTACCGAATCCGTAACGACATATACGCCCATCATTCCTTTGACATTATTGGATTTTAGTGATAAAGAACAAGCCGACAAGTCCATAAAACTCACGTGGACAACAGTCAACGAAATCAATACCAGTCATTTTGAGATAGAACACAGCACCGACGGCAAAACATTCCACAATATCGGTAGCATAAAGTCCAATAATGATAAAAAACAGAACGCATACACTTTCGCAGACAATAAACCCGATGCCGATATTAACTATTATCGCCTGCGACAAGTTGATTTGGATGCCCACAATACACTATCCAAAACCATTGCTATCTATCCGCGTGGCGAAAGTCAACAATTCAAAACCTTTTATGACAGTCGCAACGACATGATAGTGATACAGTCCAACTTTTTAAACGCCACCGACATCACTGTTCAAGTATTCAATCTCAGTGGTCAACAAATGGCAGAAACTACGCTTGTCCAAGGTGCAAGTAATGACTTCATCCGTACACCACACTTACAAAACGGTTTGTATATTGTTGTTCTCTCATCCACCACACAACAAGAGTCATTAAAAGTCACCATCAACCGATGAGAAAGAATACAATTTCCAAAATTGATACAACCACCACCTAAACTCGTTCTATCAATTCAAAAAAATATAGACAAAACCCTAAGCGTCATTAAACAACGCTTAGGGTTTTGTCATATCTGCCTTAAAAAACGTGATATAGCGGTTGCGGGTATTCAATAAAATCTTAGAGTCTATCATATCCACTTTAGAAAACGTAATATAACCGTTGCAGGTATCCAATAAAATCTTAGAGTCTATCATATCCACTTTAGAAAACGTGATATAATCGTTGCGGATATTCAATAAAATCGTAGAGTCTATCATATCCGCTTTAGAAAACGTGATATAACGGTTGCGGGTATTCAATAAAATCTTAGAGTCTATCATATCCACTTTAGAAAACGTGATATAACCGTTGCGGGTATTCAATAAAATCTTAGAGTCTATCATATCCGCTTTAGAAAATGTGATATAATCGTTGCGGGTATTCAATAAACGCTACTGTTTTATCACGTTTTAACAAAAAACACCAACCACCCCCTCAGTATTTTCACCTTTTGAAACAACAAAAACATCTGTTTCCAAAAATCGTAGGAAGATTTTGAATCTCCCTACGATTAATGTCTCAAAAACCCAATAATGCGCTATATCGAAACATGAAGTTTCCCATTCGATAAAGCATGATGCTTAACAACATAAAAGGATAACCAGAACATCTATGTTATAACGCTTTTCCTTCTTCCAATTTCTTAATGGCATCTGTAACAGACTTTTTGTTGACCTCATCAGGTGCTTGAGTAAGAGCAACCTTAGCATGTTCTAAAGCCTTTTTCAAATCACCCATAGCAGAATAACCACGCATGAGACCAACATGTGTCGGCCAAATACCATTGTGCTTTTTGAAATTCATCTCAAATACAGCCACAGCCTCAGTTGTTTTCTTTTGATTGAGGAGTTGACGACCGTATTGATGCAATTCGATAGCCGAACCGTTCTCCAATGCAACTTTCATAGCCTCTTCTGCTTCGGTTTTCTTACCTAATTTTTCAAGCAATCGAGATTTGGTTGACAGAGCGTTGAATGTTTTAGTGGCACCCAGATTGGGGTCAGTGGCAGAGTTAGCCCAACTCAGAGCTTCTTCTAAATTCACATCGTTTTGTAAACACCAATTGGCAGCAGCAGCTAAACTGGGTGGGTCAAAGCCAATTGCGCCACTCATTTGGCGTTTTATGTCAGCCAAAACAGTCTTCTTGGCATCCACACTCACATTAAAAGGTATTTTCCAATACTCCCAAAGTAAGGCAATATCAACAGAATTAGCCGTTTGGTTCTCAAAAACATAGGTCAAACGCTCTTGCAAAGGCGTTTGGTTCTTTTTTTGAACCGTTGCAACACGTAATACATCTTGCGACTTATCATAGAAATAACTACCCCAAGCAGCCGCATTTTTGTTAAAAATCAAAACACAAGAATCCGCATAAACCGCCATAAAAAGGGCATACTTGCCCGCAGCCAATGCTTTTCCGTTGATGACAACATCAGTCGAAAATGAAATTGTTGTACATTCATCTGCGCCTGCACGCCAAGGTGACTCGACATTTGAGCCATAACCCAAGACTGTAAAGCCATAATGGACGATGTCTGTTCCCCAAATTTTACCTTCTCGACCTTTCACACCTGGTGCATTCCAACTGATGTCAATATCGGTGACACCAATCGTTCGTCCAGTACGATTCGGATAGTTTTGGTTTTGAGGAATACGCAAAGCTTGTGCTTGTGCAAAGTGGGTAAGTGCCAAAAAACACAGGAATACACCTGTTTTGACTGAGTAAATACTTAGCTTTTTCATGATTCAGATTTAATTTTAAATTTTTACGAAAGAAGGGCAAAATAATAAAAGGTTGCTGAATCATGGTCTATGTGTATCGAAAAATAGACTAACGGAGATATTGAAACTTAGGATTGCGCAAAAAAGTCTCATCGGTAAGCGTATGGAGGAAAGCAATGATGTTCACCTTATCTTCCTCAGAAAGAGGCATTTTAAGCCGTAATTGCTTTGCCAAAGTCGAACTTTGATACACCCCCTCAGTATAATGATACAAAACCATCTGTAAATTGGGCAAACGACCATCGTGCATATAAGGATAAGTGACTTCAATGTTCCGTAAAGTAGGCACTTTGAACAACAAACTGTCTTCTTTTCGTCCTGTGATGGTCATTCTACCCTTATCATTTAGTATCGAATCAGGTTTTAAACCATTGTTCTCAAAGCCACTATGTGTAAAAAGTGGCTCAGTATGGCATGATGCACAATGTTTTTTGAACAATTCGTAACCTTTAGCTTCATATTCGTTGAACGATGCTTCATTCCGCATCACTTTGTCATATTTAGCATTGGCACTCACCAATGTCAGCATAAATTGCGAGATTACCTTTAAAATACGCTCACCTGTCACACTACTATCGCCAAAAGCTTGCTGAAAAAAGCGTGGATACCGATTCGATTGTTGCAATTTTTGTACGACATGAGCCATATTTTCGTCCATTTCGTCTCGACTACTGAGGGGTGCTAAAGCTTGCATGTCGAGATGATTGACCGCGCCATCCCACATAAAAGTCTTGTTCCAAGCCAGATTGACCAATGCCAACGAATTGCGTGTACCAATGCGATTGTCTATGCCATGACTCAATGAATGGTCAATATGTGTAAATCCTGTGTACGACAAATGGCAACTGGCACATGAAATCGTACCATCTCTCGATAACAATGGTTCGTAGAATAGTCGTCGTCCCAATTCTACTTTTTCTATTGTCAAAGGGTTTTTCGTAAAATCATAAACAGGTTTTGGAAAACCCTGAGGTACACTGAACAATGGCTCAAATGTATCTGATGAAGCCAAAAACAGTAGAACAATAGGAATACCCATCGGTTTGAGAATAATAAAAAGCGGCTGTATTTTATTGAAGTATTTGGCTATCAATAATTTACAATTTGAATTGTTCTTTCTACTTAAAAAGGAAAAATATTTTTTTGTCATGAATTTACTGCATATTAAGCTTTTCCCATTAAAGTCTGATGATTGTCTTCATAAATCAACAGTATAGTTATTTCAACGACATAGGTTTTATACCGACATTGAAACTCACAGTTTTTCTGCAAGTGGAAAAACTGTGAGTAATAACCTAATTGAGAATCTTACAAGTTTAGATGAGAAATTAAGCGAAAACTTGCGTTAAGTCATAAAAAAGATAAAAAATACTGAAACCCCACCACTCAAACTTGAGGACGACTGTGCCACTCATTGAATACACCCAAACCATCCCTTTTAGCTCTGATTTCATCTAATTTTTGCAAATGTGCGTCCGATACAAAACGAGCAGGTCGTTTGTGCAAACCCTCATCGGCGAGTTGAATACCCGTGCATAAATGTTCCATGCGTTTGATATGGTTTGTTGCCCAATTCCCATACTGAGGGGTATCCTTTGATGATTTCCAAGCACCATAGAGAGCGATATAAATTTTATCTTCCATCGAGAAAGCCATTTCTGTTGTTCTCACAGGCGGTTGCCAATTGAGCCAAAGTAAATGTGTCGGTGGTGGTGGCAAAGTAGCTGCAATATCGCGCAAAAACGGCATCAAATCATCAATAGAAGCACCTGTCCACATATTATCAACGCCCCAATGATGGTCATCAGGGTAGTGCGACATGGCGAAATTATACATAGTTTCCATGCTAAATGGCACATAAGGTGTTCTGAAATAAGCTTTCCGTTTGATTGGGCTGTTTTTCATGAAAGCCATAGCTTCATTCAGTTCGTCTTTACTATCCGCAAAAATAGGTGCAACGGCTTCAATACCTGGCGCAAAATAGTTCAAAGTATGCCGACTCATCAACATCTGAAACTCAACTGCCTTGGGTACTGAGGGACCGACTTCATAAGCCCACCGAAAGACGTGTTCGAGGTGCTTCATCGTAAAAACATGCGAAACCATGCCTCTATACGGCGGCAATTTGTACAAACGCAAATGAAAACGCACAACTACGCCAAAAAAACCACCGCCAGAACCACGCGCTGCCCAATATAAATCGGCATTTTCAGTAGCACTGGCGTGAATCAATTCGCCATCAGCAGTCACAATGTCTAATCCCATCACACTCTCACAAGCCATGCCCAATTTGCGACCATTCCAAGCAAAACCACCTTGCAACAAATAGCCACCAATGCACACACCTTTGCAATGTCCCGCAGGAAAAAACAAATCATGTTTGACCAATTCCGTCAACAGAACACTGCCACCTACCGCAGGACCAGCCGTAGCAGTCATCGCTTCTTTATTGACTTCATATTTATTGAAACGCTTCATATTTATCAAAATACTCCCGTTCCGTAAGTGATTGGCGGACCAACTGTGTCCACCCGAACACACGCTGAGTTTTCGCCCTTGCGCTTTGGCATATCTAACAGTGTCTATAATATCGTCCACCGTTTCTGGCACAACCATCATTTCGGGTCTTCTATTGGGTTCCAGTTTATTGAAAAGAGTGGCTAAAATGGCTTTATCAAAACCTTCGTCCGTTTTATTAAAAACTTGCCCTTTAATGCTTAATGAATTCATTTTATTATGATTTATACAGGTTTATTGAATTGATGATAAATATTTGGTAAAAAAGCTGCGAGGTGATTCATCTCTTCGGTACAGTGCAGCATCAAGTCAATGGCTTGTTGTTTGGGTATGCGTTTGAGTTTTTGTAAGAGTTTTGACACCATTTTTGGGACTGTACCTTCGCCACGCAAAGCGATGTATTCGCCGCCCATCCAAAAGCGAGAACGCATTTCAGCCCCCCCCTCAGTACGACGAATCTGATGCACCAAATAGCCAAAATCAAGTGGAAAATGCGTGTAACCAATTCTGGCACAAATAAAAACCACCTCTGATTTGTCCTTCAAATCAGCTTCTTTAAAACCCAATTCAGTAGGCGAAATGAAGCGAATATTGGCTTTTTCGAGGCTTTCTCCGATGTATTCTTCAATCATAGAAGTTCGCCCGATATAGGCTTCGCGTTCTTGATCGCCATCTTGCCACTGAGCATCGAGATGCGCTCGGGGATGCCACAATTTGTAGCGATTGGCTTTGCAACCATGCCAACCAAACCACCAATCCCACATATAAGGTGCGACATTTGGCATAGGTGTCAAAACCGCCACACGAGCCGAGCCATCGGCTTCGAGAGAGTAGCCATTTTCAATGGTTTGATAGCCTTTTTCCAACAAAGTCGTCGCTTGTGCGACAGAAGGTAATTGCCCTACTGCAACAGGTGAGTTTTTCACCCCCCTCAGTATTTCGGGGCTAACAGCCGCAAATGTTTCATCATAAAAACTTGCGTAGGGTGTATTGAAATCTTCTTTTTTATAGCCTATATATTTAGGCACTGTTTTATCCATAATAATTAAAACTTTTTTGTTCGACAAAATTGTTTGTTTTGATTTAAAAAAATTTGATACTTGTGGTATCAAATTGAATACGACTATTATTTTAACAGTAAATATCTGATTGTCAATGCTTATCGTAGCCCTCTCAGTATCAGAGCTTTAATTTTGAGCCGACGAGTTTGTAGAAAATCTTTCATTTGTTCATCGTCTCTATTTTCTTTAAGTCTAATATATGATGCACCCAAATAGGGTATAGAGCAAAGCCCATAAATATTCAAAATCAAATCCTCTCCCGTAATATCATCTGCCACTTGTCCATGCAATTTAGCCTCGGCAATTAAGGCATCTAACTCAAAGGGTATGGTATCTTGATGACTGGCTGCCACAAATGCTGCCATTTCGGGCATTTCGTTGAGCAGATTAACGATAAAACTGGGCAACCCTGGTTTGGCTTCAAAAAGGTCGGCAACCACGTCAATCAAATGTTCAATCAACTCTTCCAACGATTGATTTTCGCGAATCAAACGCTTGATATGGCTGAAAACGGTGTTCAAAGTCTGGTTCATCACCTCTTGAAACAGTGCCTCTTTGGTACTATAGTAATAATGCAACATCGTGCGGCTTATTCCCGCTTCTTCCGCTATCATCGTCGTGCGTGTTCCCTTGAAACCATTGGCATGAAAGACTTTTTCTGCTGCTATGAGTATTCTGTTCTTTGTATCACTGTCTATTTTAGGCATATAAATTTTTTTGTTCGACAAAATTGTTTATTGTTTCTGAAATGACCAAATTTTTTAGCACTTTTTTATTCGTGTTTATTAGCTTTGCTTTTTTCAGTCAATAAAATCACTCTTTTTTATGAGTTCAAACAATTCTCAGCACACCAATCATGGTACAGGTCACATCATCCAGAGTCTTGTTGTCAATTTGCTTATTACCGTTTGCAAGGCAGTTGCAGCTGTTATGACCAAATCAGGTGCAATGCTTGCTGAAGCCATTCACTCTTTTGCAGATTGTGCCAATCAGGGGCTTTTATACTTAGGTGTGAAACAAGCACAGCGTCCACCCGATGTCAAACACCCATTAGGCTACGGTCGCTCGGTCTATTTTTGGTCTTTCATGGTGGCTATGCTGCTTTTTTCCGTGGGCGGCATGTTTTCGGTTTATGAAGGCATTCACAAATTTGAAGAACCAGAACCCGTCCACAATATTGCATGGGGCGTGGGTATTTTGCTGTTTTCCATACTCCTGGAAGGCTATGCAACCCTATCCAACATTAAAGAGATGAATCAAAGAAAAGGTGATAGAAGTTTTTTTCAGTACATCAGAGAGACAAAAGACAGTGACCTTATCATCATCTTTGGCGAAAACTCCGCTGCCGTGTTAGGCTTGACCTTAGCTTTGGGTTTTATGTTAGCCTCTTACTATACTGACGATGGTCGCTATGATGCCATTGGTTCTTTGCTGATTGGTTTGGTACTGATTGGCGTAGCTATTTTTCTAAGTATAGAAGTCAAATCGTTGCTTATTGGTGAAAGTGCTGACCCAATTATATCCGAAACAGCCCAACAAATCGCTTTTGAGCATCCTCACATCAAAGAGATGATAAATTGTATCACGGTTCAGCAAGGCCCTGGTGAGGTCTTGGTCTGTGTCAAAATTAAATGTGAACCACATTTGACAGCTCTAAATGTCAGTACGCTCATCAACGAATTTGAAAGTTTACTGAGGGGGCGTTGCCCTGAAGTTAAATGGCTTTATGTAGAACCCGATTTGCAAGAATGGGTAAATTGACGTTCCGTGTTAATTCAGCTTATGTTAAGTCGTTACTTCAACTTTGAAAAATCTGCATCATTGGGTTTTGATTTATTTTTTAATTTGGTCGTGGGTGTGTTACTTTTCTTAGCCACTTTTGTCTTTACACGTAATAAGATTGGGAAAATCGAAGGGGGTATCTTCATCGGTCTATATCTGAGTTATTTGATGTATAATCTTTTATAAAAAAAATAGGGTTATGTTCTTAGATCATCTTAAAAATCAATCTGTACCCGTTAGAATTTGGGCTATCAGTGTCATCATCGCGGCTGTATATGGTTTAGTGAAAATCATTTTCTTTCCAGCATTGTCCAATACAGACTATTTAATTATGGCTTACACGCATCTGAGTCTGTTGGTGTCTTTTTTTATGGGCAAAAAGTGACGGAACTACTGAAGGATGCCAAATAATCACTTTACCCCATCCAAAAGTTTGACACTTTTGGATGGGGCAAAACAAATTTTTACCGCATGAGTGTCACATCACCTTTTTTCACCAAGGTTTCACCATCTGTAAACTCAATTTCTGCCACATAAACATAGACAGCGGATTGCAATAAGCTGTTATTGTACTTGCCATTCCACCCAAAAGCAGGGTCATTGGGTGTAAAATCAAATTTTTCAAACACCAACGAACCCCAACGGTCGTAAATACGGAAAGACTTGACACGGCGCACGTTCCCATGGTCATAAATGACGAGCGCATCATTGATATTGTCGTCATTCGGAGAAAAAGCGGTCGGAATATAGACTTTATGGCAATCATCGTAGGTGACTTTGACGCTTCCAGAGTCACGTCCACATTTGTTAGATACGGTCACGGTATAAATCCCTGTATAAGCCACAGGGAACGACGGCAAAGTCGAGCCATCTTGCCATTTGTAGGTGGCAGCCTCTGCCCAAGTCAACAAAATCAGTTTTTTATTTTCACATAAAACGGTGTCGTTACCCAATTTTACTGAGGGGGGTATAATGAAATGCAGCAAAACGGAATCGGTAGCTGTACAATTGCCTCGTGCTGCTTGCACTTTGTACAAACCATCCTTTTGAACAAAAATAATGGAGTCGGTAGCATTATTCGACCATTTATAAGTCCGTGCGCCGCTGCCTGATGCATCGAGTCGCGCCGTTTCGCCGACACAAAGCGTACGGTCAGGACCCAATTCAATCAAAATAGGGTCGCCATTGACCACCAAAGTCACCTCTTGATTGAATTCAACCCCGCACCTATCCCCTACCGCAACGGTATATGTGGTTGTCACATCGGGTTTCGCAATTGGGTTGGCAATATTCGGATTGCTCAAGCCTGTTGTAGGAGACCATCTATATGTTACACCGCCATAGGCATTGAGTTGCACAGTGTCACCTTTGCACAGATTGGCTTTTGTAGGTTTATCAATCAATGTCGTAAATTTGAAACAAACGTTTTGTTCATTATTCGCACCGCCCGTTGCGGCCGTGAATCCCCAGAAGACCAGAGGGTTGCCGCCGAATATGTCATTCACAATATCGCCCGTATAGGTGAGTTTGAGTTCACAATCGAACCAAACTTGCAGTTTTTTAGCCACGGCATCCCATTTCACTCTTAAACTGTGCTTTTGACAATCTTCGACGTTGCCACCTGAACCAATAGAGACGGGGCCCGCTAAAGTATTGCCCGAACCATGCGTAATATCGCCATTTTTGATGATGGCAATGTGGTCATACGATGGGTCGCCTCGATTGCTATTCTGATAAGTATCCATTTCGATACCTATCGAAGGAGAAACACCTAAAAAACCCATACCCTCGCCTTGTTGTCCGATAGATGTGTTGATAGGTTGAAAACCAAACACAATACCATCCGCGCCATCGGCATCCTTGCAACCAAAAAAGAGGTCGAGATTGGCATCGAAAGAATTATTCAGATTGATTTTGGTCGTATCCCATATCGAACCCACTTGTCCGTTAGTAGCAGGTGTAAGTTGGTAACAGCGATCGCCTAACGACCGTGCAGAACCATTGAAATGGAATTGTGCTGTCGCAAAAGGTAAAAAACAAGCGACTAATAGTGTGAGTAGGAGGCTTTTTTTCATTTGAAGGCTAAGGTAAAAAGTATCAATCGCAGACCACAGCAAAGACTAAGTATTTATTTTGAAAAGAGAAAGAACTGCTAAAGCACCCCCTCAGTATATTTCATATGAACATACGTTAATCTATTGATTTATCAATCAAATACCTTACCTTTGTCTTCATAAAAACCACGTATTTGAATCCTTATTTTTTTAGAACAATATGAAAGACATCATCAATAATTGGAGCATCGTTCTCATTTTATGTGCCACCATTGGGCTTGCGCCTTTTATGCCAGAACCACACCTCTGGGGCAAAGTCCGTTGGGTCATGGGCGGCGCAATCGGGATGCAACCGATGGACTGGTTCGACTTATTGATGCACGGTTTTCCATATCTGTTGCTGCTGCGACTCATTTTTATCAAAATCATAAAAAAATAACATGATGAAACGACTCTTTGGGTGCATAATCTTAGGTTTAACCTGCCTAATGTCTTGTCAGAATATCGAAAAAACTCAGACGCACAAGGCGACACCTTCTGAAAACACTGCACAAACGGCCTCGCCCATAGCTATTGGCTTAAATGTCTTTGACTTTCAAAAAAAATTAGCTGCCAATCCCTCAGCTTCACTCATTGATGTGCGTACGCCACAGGAGTTTGCAACTGGGCATCTACACAATGCCACACTTATGAACCTTTATGACGCAGATTTTAAAACCAAAATCAATGCTTTGGATAAGACTAAACCTGTTTTTGTGTATTGTGCCGTAGGAGGACGCAGTGCAAACGTTATGGAGATGCTGAAAAGTTCGGGTTTTAATGCGGTTTATCACATGATGGGTGGTATTGTGGAGTGGTCAGCAGCAGGTCTGCCTACGGAATAATGACTTTAGGATATTGCATTTAGTGTTCCATAAAATATGTAAAAGGTTTTTGTCAGAACCCTTTTGAAATGTAAAATTTCAGTGGTTTTGACAAAAACCTTTTATTGTTTAAGCTTAAACACCTAAATTTGGCTATTAAAATAACTAAAAAATCAAATACAATGAACAACTACACGATTTGTTTAAGACACTTTATTGTTAGTGTCTGCTTTTTGCTCGTCACTACTTCAACCTACGCTCAAACATTCCAACTCATTGGACAACCTTCTTCTTTAAACAACAAGGAACAACTCAACAGTAAATTCAGTAACTACCAAATCTTCACTTTAGATGCCAAAGCTTTAAGTAATTACTTGCGAGAGAACCAGACAGCCAAAGATGTACATATCGAATTAGGTACTAATCAATGGGATTTGGTCATCCGACCCAACGATATACGCACCCCTCAGTATCAATTGGTGCTTGGCACACCGCAAGGCAATAAAATTTATCCTGCTGATGAGAATGTCACCTACACTGCACGTTTTAAAGACCAAGCGACCCTTTGTTCAGCTTTGACAATAGATGACGATTTTATTGATGGTTACATACACGATGGAGATACACACTGGTTCATCGAACCTGCCCGTTTGTTTCAGACTGATGCACCACAAGATGCTTTTATTCTTTATACCTTGAAGGATGTCAAACCTTTCAGTGCCAAATGTGCTGTTGACCATTTGGGCGGTGTTGATAAAGTACAGCATATAGAAGAGGCATCTCAAGCCGAACTGACACCTTTGGCTTGCAAACAAGGCGCAGTGGCTATTGCCATAGACAACGATTTGTATGTGGCACAAAACTCTTCAAGCGAGACAGTGAAAAATGTGGTTTTTTCGGTCATTAATGGTGTCAATACACTCTACGCCAGTGCCTTTACTGACCAAATAAAATTCACTATCACAATGGTGTATATCGCAACGAGTTCGGCAAGCGACCCTTATTCGCCCACATCATCAAGCACAGAGGCCAGTGTACTCCTCAATGCTTTCACAACATGGGGACAAGCAGGGAATTTTGGTATATCTTCATCCGTCTTTGACTTTGGGATGGTATTTACATCGCGAGATATAGCATCATCTGGTAATACCGCTACGGTGGGATTGGCTTGGGTAGGCGGCGGTTGTGGTTCGACTTTGTATCAAGTTGATGAATACCGAAACTTTCCTATTGCAGGCATGGCGGCTGTTACAGCACACGAAACAGGACATAATCTAAACGCAACCCATGATGTTTCGAGTGGATTTATCATGGCTTCCACTGTGAACTTTAGTGCGCCACCTTCTTCTTGGTCAAGTACATCCATATCCACTATCAATAGTTTTTATCCAACAAAATCTTGCATTGCTGCTTGTACAACTTTAGGTTCGCCAACAGCTGACTTTATTTCTGCCTCCTCCATTGGTTGTACCAACAATAATGTTTCCTTCTCAGATTTATCTACCAACGAACCCAGTTCTTGGAGTTGGACGTTTTCGAGTGGTACACCTGCTACGTCCAGTGTTCAAAACCCCTCAGTACAATGGTCTTCAACGGGTTCTTATACGGTCAGTCTCAGTTCTTCTAATTCGGCAGGGTCAAGTGCAACAATGACCAAATCAAATTATGTTACCATTATTGCCCCACCTGCTAATCCCTGCTCACCTACAGGTTCTCCTCTCGGTGCAAAAGGTATTACGAGTTTTCAATTGTCCAATATTAACCATTCGTCTGGAAGTGCCGCAACAGATGGCGCAAACTACCGAAATTTAGCATGTAGTTTCTCAACCAGTTTAAGTACAAACACCTTATACAGCGGACAAATAGGTTTGCCTGACTTTGCCGCCGTTCGTATTTGGATAGATTATAACAATAATGGTAGTTTCTCCGACGCAGGAGAACTGATTCATACCTCAGGTGATGGATTTTCGTATTCAGGTACTTACAGTTTCTCTTTTACGACACCCAGTAGTCCAACAGCTGGTCAATTTTTGCGTTTGAGAGCGCGTGCTTACTCAAATTCCTTTGATAATAATCCCTGTTCAAACTATACCAGTGCAACAGGTCAAACAGAAGACTACGCTGTTTACTTTGGTAACATCACTTTACCCGTTGAAATGGTACAATTTGCAGGTAAATGGCAAAATGATTATGCCGCTTTGACGTGGCAAACGATGAATGAAGTACAAAACAGAGGTTTTGAAGTTGAACGTTCATTCGATGGCCAAAAGTTTGAAAAAATCAGCTTTGTAGCAGCAAAAGGGGGGCAACACATGACAGAATATTGGTTCAATGACTATGAATTGAATAAATCAACACCCCCTCAGTATGTTTATTATAGACTCAAGCAGCTAGATGAAAACGGCAGTTTCCGTTATTCTAAAGTCATATTATTGACTATAAGGGGTAAAAACCAATGGGTCGTTTCACCGAACCCGTCCAAAGGATTGTTTAATTTGAACACAACTCAAACGCTGTCTAATACAGTGGATATTGAAGTCATAGATATGCTTGGGCGCACAATGAATCGCCAAAATAAAATCCTTTTAGATGCAGGCTCCCCTTTGCCGATTGATTTGTCTTCTATGGCAAACGGTGTTTATATTTTGAAAGTGTCTCAAACGAATCAGCCGTTATTTGTCAGTCGTTTGATAAAAGACTAAGAAACTGTTTTAAAAGGCTCAATGATGGTTTTAGGTTGCTGATATTCTTAAAACCCGTAGGGTTGGCATTTTGGTAGCAATAAAACACCCTGTTTGTTTTCAATGCCGTAGGCATGGGATTGTGTAAAGAAAAGGAGTGATTAAATCCTTTATAATGTCCTGCCTACGGCATTCAATAATCGTATGTATTGCTATTTTCTACCAAAATACCAATCCTACGGGTTTTAAGAACATCAGCAACTTGAAACTATAATTGAGCATTCTAAAGAGTCAAATAAATTCACTTCACAGAGCAAGTTGAAATGCCAAAAATACTGTACAAAGGGCAGAATTTGACCAAACCTGTCAAACCAAAAATGATAGCTGCCACCAATAGAACAAGACCTAAAGTACCAGAGACCGTTCCTGTAAAATAAAGTACTGCCATGATGACAGCTGCAACCCAGCGCACGTTGCGATCGAGAGAAGACATATTTTGTTTCATTGCTTTGCTTTTTTAATGCGTTAAATAATGAGACAAAACTCGGAACTTAACCTTTTCAAATCAGTGACTTATGTCACAACGGGCTAAAAATTTCAAAGAATTTTCACATTTCCACGTATTTGTACGATTTTTTGCTCTTGTTCCAACTTTTTCAAGACTCTTGTGACCACTTCGCGCGATGTACCTAAGTCGTGCGCAACTTCTGTGTGTCGGATGGTAAACTCATTCGTTTGTTTCAGTTGTGCCAATTGTTTCAAATACCTAAAAAAGCGCACATCAAGGCTTTCAAACACCAATTGGTTGATGGTATCCAACAAATCCAAATAGCGATGATTGAATTCTTGAAAAAAAGCCTGTGTCAATCGTGGGTATTTGCGCAGCCAATCCATCAAAACAGGCGCAGGAATCAAGGCAATCGTCGCATCTGTTTCGGTGCGTGCAAAAATACGGCTCGACTGCTGCATCAAACACGACATCAACGACATCACGCAACTTTCTTTGGCATTCAAAAAGTACAAAAGCATTTCTTTTTCTTCCGAAAACGTAAAAACCTTGACCGTTCCTGACAAGACAATAGGTGTCACATTCATAAACTGCCCTTGTCGGATGATTTCCGTTTGCGCTGGAATCTGTTTTAAGATGGCGTGCTGCGACAATGCTTGAATCAGTTCCTGTTCAAACTGCGGAAATAACGTTTTGAAATCAATTCTATCCATATTTTCAGTTTATGATTTGAAAAAGAGCTTAAAGTTAAGATTTTTTCAAAAGAATAAATGAAAGATTGTTCATATAGGCGGGAATAGATTTATATTTGAGCATTCATTCAAAAAATAAAAAAAGTTATGAAAAAAATCTTCTTCCTTTTCATCCTTGGTCTCACACTTTCGACCCCCTCAGTATTGGCTCAAAATGTAGTCAGCACCAAAGCGCATAAAGTCGTTTTTCAATTGACCAACAACGACACATTGGCACATAAAGCTCTCGTGCGTCAAATCAATAATTTGTTGACAGCCGCACCGAATGCTCAAATCGAAGTCGTATGCCACAACAACGGTATAGAATTTCTAACGGCGGCTAAAACGAAACAAGCCAAAGGCATCACGGAATTGAAAGCCAAAGGTGTCGTATTTGCCGCTTGTGAGAATACATTACGCGAACGCAAGATTGAAAAAACAGAAATCGTCTCGGAAGCCATTTTTGTTCCCGCAGGTGTGCTTGAAGTGGTGATGAAACAAGAAGATGGATACAGTTATCTGAAAGCAGGTTTTTAGTTTTGATAAAAAATAATCGTTTTAAATAAAGTTTTTTGGTGATTTTACGATATTTGAAGTCATTTAGGACATAACCAATTATGAATTATCAAACAAAACGTAACCAATATGGAGGATAAACTTCTGCCATTTGAGATTGCTAATCTGATTTTAGATGAATACAATCGCTACCACAATCGTTTTAGAGGTATCAACAAACGAGCAAAATTGCGCTTTGAAAGTCGGCATTGGCGTAGTCTGTTGGCTGACCAAAAAGAACGCTTAACGCTGTATCGCCAAGCTGTGGGCGATACACGCAATCTGTTGGCAGACATGTTGGGCGATAAACTCAAAGACCGACAAACGTGGCGCGCCGCCAAAGAGATGTACGAGGAGCTGGTCTTGAATTTATACTATAAAGACATTGCCGAAACGTTTTTCAATTCGGTCTATCGCCATGTGCATAAAGGGCTGAGTGTTGACCGCGAGCTGATGTTTGTTTTGCCTTCGCACGATAGCATGACTTTGAAATCGGCACGCCCTATTTATCATACGTATCACGCCAATCAATCCACGGAGCAATTGGTCAGACAGTTGTTCAATGATTTTAA
Source organism: Saprospiraceae bacterium (assembly GCA_016787525.1). Lineage (GTDB taxonomy): Bacteria > Bacteroidota > Bacteroidia > Chitinophagales > Saprospiraceae > JAAFJT01. The sequence continues at coordinate 64,417 of JAEUUP010000043.1, forward strand.
ATTCGATGCGAACTATGAAGATATAGAGCGCGATATTGAATTAGTGACCAATAAGATACATGAGAAACTGCTTGCGCAATACAAACCCGATAACGACACACGATTGGAGGTTTTGCGCTCTGTTTTTTACAGAAATAAAGAGGCTTATGTCGTCGGACGTGCGTTTTTGGGCGGACACATTCATCCGTTCATCATTCCATTTCAACACAAGCGCAATGGCATTTATGCCGACGCTTTGTTGCTCGAATACAACCATATTGCATCGTTGTTTACCTATTATCGGTCGCATTTTTTGGTCGAAGTGGATATTCCGAGCGAAATGGTGGAATTTTTGAAATCCATTGTGCCGCATAAACCCCTCAGTGAATTGTACACCACTTTGGGATTTGAGAAACATGGTAAGACGGAGATGTATCGCCACTTTTTGCAGTATTTGGACGAACATCGGGACGAGAAGTTTGATTTTGCACCCGGCATCAAAGGGATGGTGATGTCTTGTTTTACCTTGCCCAACTACAATATGGTGTTCAAAATCATCAAAGACAATTTTGCACCGCCGAAAAATACGTCCGAAAAAATCGTTAAACAAAAATATGAACTCGTCACGCAGCACGACCGTGTGGGACGATTGGCAGATACACACCTTTTTGAGAATTTTGTGGTCGAAAAAGACCGTTTTACACCCGAACTGCTTGCAGAATTGCGAAAAATCGCCAAATCGAAGGTGATACTGAGGGGGGATAAAGTGGAAATCAAACATTTGTATGTTGAGAAAAAAATGGTGCCGCTCAATTTGTATCTCCAAAATGCTTCGACAGAAGATATGCAAGAAGTGTTGGACGATTATGGCAAAGCTCTCAAACAATTGGCTGCCGCCAACATCTTCCCAGGCGATTTATTGATGAAAAACTTTGGTGTGACACGGCTCAAACGGGTTGTTTTTTATGACTACGATGAAATCGAATGGGTAACAGATTGCCAATTCCGCGATATTCCACAATCGCGCAACCACGACGATGAAATGTCGAGCGAAGCTTGGTATTATGTGGGCGAAAAAGATGTTTTTCCAGAGGAATTTCCACCATTTCTATTCACAGACGTGAAACAACGGCATTATTTTCTGGAAAAACACCCCGAAGTGTTCCAAGCCCGCTATTGGAATGAGGTGAAAGAAAAATTAAAGAATGGCGAAATCATTGATGTCTATCCATATCCTGAGACACAACGGTTTGGTTATGGCGGTTGGCAAAGTTTGTAATTGACGTTAGGCAGAGTACAGTTTACAGACTATTTTTTGCTGCGCAAAAAAAGCGTACAATAAAAAGAATCTATCAGAGCGAAGTTCATTTTTCAATCGCAAGCGATTGAAAAATGAACTTCGCTCTAAAAAAAATAATTTCTTAGCACGTCTTTTTTGCGTAGCAAAAAACAGTCTGTAATAGTATCGTGCGTAACGTCAGTTTGTAAATAAAAAATGATAAATACTGAGGGGGTATCTTGATTCTCCTCAAAATGATTCAAATGTGTTAAAGAAAAGCAGTTTTGGTACATACCTCAACTGCTTTTTTTTATACTTTCGCAGAAAAGAAAAGATGTCAGAACGCATGAAACTATACGACAACCACGGCAGAGTCATCAATTATGTCCGTTTGGCAGTGACAGACCGTTGCAATTTGCGCTGTTTTTATTGTATGCCCGAAGAAGGGATAGACTTTGTACCGCGTCCAATGTTGATGACTTACGAAGAAATGTTGCGTATGATGCGTGCTTTGGCGCAAGTCGGCATCGAAAAAGTGCGTATCACTGGCGGCGAACCTTTTGTGCGCAAAGATTTGATGCTCTTACTGAGGGGTCTTGCTGAAACAGAAGGCATCAAAACCATTAATCTCACCACCAATGGCACTTTGACTGCGCCTTTTGTCCCAGAATTGAAGGCTCTGGGTATCAAATCCGTGAATCTGAGCCTCGATACACTCGACCCAAAACGTTTTTACGAAGTCACTCGCCGTGATGAATTTGACAAAGTCTGGCGCACATTTGAATTATTGTTGAAACACGACATCAAAGTAAAAATCAACTCCGTCGTGATGGAAGGTAAAAACGATGCGGACTTGATTCCGATGGTCGAATTGACCAAAAACTATCCTGTTTCAGTCCGTTTCATCGAAGAAATGCCATTCAATGGCGGCGAAGCACACGAAAATCATTGGCATTGGCGACGCATCTTAGGAAAAATCAAAGAATTTTATCCCGAAACCTATAAAATCCAAGATGAGCCACATTCTACCTCCTACAACTATGCGATTCCGAACCACTCAGGCACAGTCGGCATCATTGCGGCTTACAGTCGCACATTCTGCGGCACGTGCAACCGCATCCGCATCACACCACAAGGCGTTTTGCGTACTTGCCTCTACGACAACGGCGTGATGAATCTGAAAGATATGATGCGCGAAGGTGCAACCGATGAGCAACTCCAAATCGCGCTACAAGATGCTTTAAATAATCGGGCAAAAGATGGTTTTGAAGCCGAGTCGCGCCGCTTTATGGGTTTGCCTGCTTCTGAAAGTATGACGACGATTGGGGGGTGAGTTTTATAACAAAAGACTATAACCCAAATAACTCAAATACAGCACAATGAAAATGCCCCCTTCAGCTTTTCCAATCTTATTGCGCGAAAAAACAACCGTGGCTAAGAAAAGTAATAGACCAACAACCAAATTGAACATCAAAACGCCCCGATACCCACTAAATAGATTTTAACTATACTATTTTCTTAGCTGTATTCAAACGTTCTGCAACATTATCCCAATTAATAATGTTCATCATCGCATCTACGAAATCGGCTCTTTTGTTTTTATACTTCAAATAGTAAGAATGTTCCCAAACATCAATCACAAGCAAAGGCACAACGCCCCATTGCGTTAGTTTTTCATGGTTTTCGCATTGTAATATCGTTAATTTCTGGGAATAAGGTTGATAACCTAATATTCCCCAGCCATTACCGTCCACATTTTTGGAAGTAGCTGCGATGTAACCTTTTAATTTGTCGTAACTGCCAAAGTTTGCCTCTATTTCTTTCAATAAATCGCCTTGAGGGTCTGTTTTTTTATTGGTCAAGTTTGTCCAAAATATACTATGCAGAATATGACTCGAAAAATGAAAAGCCAGTTTTTTTGTCCAATAATCTACCGTTTCCATATTATTCTCGTCAAGGGCTTTGCGAATCATTTGCATATCCTTATTCGCGGCTTTGACGGCCCCGCCATGATGAAAAGTATGGTGCAAATGAATCGTTTCCGCATCCATCGAAGGTTCTAAAAAGTTTTCGTTGTATGGCAATGGTTGCAAAACGAAATTACCTTCTTTGTCGGTCAATTTATCAATGCCGTTCAATTCTGTATTGGCGGCTAAAATACTGTTAGTCGGCAAAATGGACGCACCGCCCAGAATGAGGCTGTTTTGCAAAAACATTTTTCTATTCATATCAAATACGTTTTAATGATGAAGCCAAGAATGGCAGCCACTAAAATGATGTGTGGCTCTGTTATTTTCTTATATTTTGTTAAAATGATGGCAGTTATGACAGCAAATAAAATAGGAACAACATCAACCACCCCCTCAGTATTGACAAATGTACGATAACCAATAATCGCAACTGCTCCTGTCAAAGCACCTATGACCGATGCTGTAATGCCATCAACAAAAGCTTTTATGGATTGATTTTTTGCAATTTTCTTGAAATACGGCGCAGGAATGACCGTCAAAAGATAGCAGGGTAAAAAGGTGGCTAAAGCTGCGACACAAGCACCCGCTACACCGCCCACAAGATAGCCAATAAATCCGACCGTAATGACAACGGGGCCGGGCGTTATCATGGCAACGGCGACAGCATCAATGAACTCTTTTTCATTGAGCCAATTAAATTCTTGAACTACGCCACCATGCAAAAAAGGAACAATCGCCAAACCACTGCCAAAAACAAACGCTCCCGCTTTGGTGAAAAACCAAGCAATATTCCAGAGCGTCTTTTGGTCGGTCGTCCAGAAAATGGTTGGAATGAATAAAAACAAAGTGAGTGTTTTTCCACTTTTGACCCACGAAGGCGGTGCTTTTATGAACATATACAACAAACCCGCAGCTATAAAAACCAAAATTTCTTCTCGTTGCGTGATAACCGTCATTAAAAGTCCAGCTGCATAAAGCAACCACAACAACCAATTTTGTTGAAATGAAGCCAGATTTAACTTTCCAATAGATTTTGTGGTCAATTTATAGGCACTTATCCCGATGATACCAATAACAGCCGCTCCCACACCGTAGAAAATGGCTTGCATCCAACTCAATCCACCATATTCTTTGTAAGCAATGCCAAGAATCAAAACCATAAAAAAAGAGGGCAACACAAACGCAATACCTGTCAAAGTTGCTCCAAGAAAACCATAATGCACATAGCCTAAATAAATGCCTAATTGGGCTGCCATCGGACCTGGCGAGAGTTGCGCTAAAGCCATGCCTTCTTTATAATCATCTTCGGAAATCCACCCCCGTTTTTCTACCAAATCTCTGTGCATATAACCCACTAAAGCAACAGGACCGCCAAAACCGGCATAGCCGAGATAAAAGAAATATTTGACTAAAGCCCAAAGACTGTATTGTGGTGTGTTGTTAGGTGTCATTTTACGCTTAATTTAGTTTCTTATTTATGTCTTAAATCAAAATTATGGAAATAGAATAGACGGATAGTATGTTGTTGTCGGTATTTATTCCCTGCGGCTTGTTGTTGAAATAGATTCATATAGCCAAATTGTAATTGCGACTCTTTGGTGAATTGATAATTAAAACCAGCAAAAAAGCGGTTTTGGTCAAAGTAATTATAAACGATGTTTTTACCTGCATTCACCATAATTTCATCATTGAGTAAAAGCTGTAATGTTTTAGGTGCAAGTCCTTTTTTACTGAGGGGTATAAACAAAGCAAAATTGTAGCGCACCCGCCAATTGAAATTGTAACCATCCGCCAATTCATTATCATTTTTGATTTTTCGGCGAAAACGCTCATCTAAGCGTATCCATTGCATGAGGCGGGTTTTGCCGTAACGGGCGTACCATTGTATTTGTTGAAAAGGACGATGTTCGGGTTGCGAAATGTTTTTATGCGTTTCGTCGGGAAAATGATTAATAAAATTATAAGCAACTGTAAAACGTACATCATCATTGATGTAAAATGTAGGACCAACGCGAATTAAGAATTGTGAAGGCTCTTTTATGAAATTATCTTTTAGACGAAAATGTATATCGTGCCATAAGCCCCAACGGTTGCTCAACCGCACTTGATTGAACATACCTAACCATGTTTGTTCTTCCTGCACATAGGTTTTTTGAGCTAAAAGAGCATTAGGGTTCAAAGAACCTATGACGACTATGATATAAAATAGGCATTTAAAAGAATTCATGCCACAAAAGGCATGAATTACGCTTTTGTAAGTGTATTTAAATCTCATTTTGTAAAACTATTTTAGTTTGGCATATTAAATTAACATGAGTCGAAGATTTAATCGTGCGACCTCTCTGAGGTCTTTTAAATGTTTCTTTCTATCTTTTCTACAAATATGTGATGCTTAACAGCATCGTTATTGCACAAAATGATGCCGTTAGGCATCACATATTTGTAGAAAGGCAACCATTATTCGCTTTTACGACCTCATTAGAGGTCGCACGTTAAATCAGCTTCGCAGCCATAAAAACCAAAGTTTCTTCCCTTTGATTTATAACTTATTATTTGCCGTTTTTAATATTTGAACAAATAGATTAAAAAGAATATCCGCAAAGATGTTTTAAGCGTTTTTCTTAAAATAGAACAGAATTAACTTCTGGTATCAGAATGACTTTTCAATAAATTTTTTCTGAATAGAGACGGGCTTTTACCTATTTGTTGTTTGAAAATCCGTGTAAAATGGCTTTGGTCAGAAAAACCTGTCAGATAAGCTATTTCCGTCAGCGAATACTGAGGGGTCTGCATCAATTGTATCGCTTTTTCGATACGAAGTTTTCGGATGTATTCGCCAAAAGATAAGTCTTCAAAGTATTTTGAAAACTCTCTTGACAGATAAGATGGATGAACGTCGAGGTTTTGGGCTATTTCTTTGAGGCTTAATGTCAAATTTGTATCAATTTGGTCTTGTATAATGTTTTTCAATTCTTCTGCCCAAGCTGGAGGCGTATTTTTTCTATTGGCTTTTTGGTTCAAATACGTACGAAAAACATCTAAAAGGAGGTGTTCAAAAGGGCTTTGAGTATGTTTTTCTTGCTGTAAGAACTTTGCCCAACTGTATAAAGCATCGTATATAACAAAACCCGCTTCGAGCAAAACATAATCATCTGTCATATTATGCGCCAAGCCTGCCGAAATCGCCCATAAGCCACTTGCTTGACTCGCCATATCGTGTCTATCCGTATCCGCCCCACGCACAATCGCCGCCATGATGTGTACAGCCTTGTCAGTGATTTTATATTTTTCAATAAAATAATCAAATGTGCATCGGTCGTCATAATGCGTAAATTCTACGTCAGGCACATCAAAAGGAATGGCATCAAGTGCCTTAGATTGGGGTAAAACCTCCTCAAAAGGCACATAAAAAAACTCAGCCTCGTCGTCAATAAACCGTTTGATGAGCCACGGACAAGCTATTCTATCAATTTTCGGTTTTTCTCTTGTTATCCACTTCATTTCTCTTGTTTTTTGCTTTTGCACATTTCATTCTTAGCCCAATAACGGTGATATTTACAAAATTAAGCCATAAATGCTTAATTTTTTAGACCTTCCTTCAAAATAGTGCATCATTTCTGTTCTGAGATGACGTATTGCAGAACAGAAATGGCGTATTGCAGAACAGAAATGACGCATTGCAGAACAGAAATGGCGCATTGCAAAACAGAAATGGCGTATTGCAGAACAGAAATGACGCATTGCAGAACAGAAATGGCGTATTGCAGAACAGAAATGGCGTATTTCAAAGCAGAAATGTGTTGATTCTACGAATCAAGGGAGAACCGTGCGATAAGGTTGTTATAAATATGTTGTCGCTCACGCGACATTAAGCGAATATAATGTCATGCCTACGGCATTCAATAACCGTATTTATTGCTATTTTCTACCAAAATGCCAAGCCTACGGCTTTATATTATCCAATTTATTCTTTATTTGGTACATTCGCTTAATGTCGCGTGAGCGACAACATATTTATAACAGCCTTACCGCACGGTTCTCCCTTGATTCGTAGAATCAACACGATTTAGAGCTGCAATCTCTCCACAAGCCCGCTATACTGAGGGGGTATTCTATTCCGCCTTATGATATTTTGAAAAAAATAAATAAAGTTAAAATCAAAATAAATAAAATTTAATTTATATTTTTTTCGTATTAGCGAAACAAATATAAAATACAGAACGTATCAATTAGAAGATACACCAAAATAGCCGTCTATGGGCAGCCGTCTTGAGTGCATCGTTTATTCAACAATTTTATTTTATAATTAAACTCGTTTTTCAATATGCTGAAAATTCTTTTAGATCACACCAAACTCAAGCAAGACGAAGTCAAGCCGCGTGTTGACTTTCTTGTAAAAAAAATGAAAGGTGTGGCACTCTACAATGCGTTCGATACGCAAATCACAGCCTTAGAAGCCTTAGCTTCTGACTACGACAATGCCTTATTTGTGGCGAAAGACGGCGGCAGTCCGCAAGAAAAAAACAAATTGAAGGCAGAAATCATTGAATTTCTGTCAAAATTGGCACGCAAAATAGAAGTTGCCGCCAATGATTTTGAAGATGAGGCAGAAGGTCTTGCCTATGCAAAGGGTTCAGGTTTTACTGTGCAGGAGTCTGTCGAAAAGAAAGCGTACAGCTTTCTGGAAGTGCCCGGCAATTTTACGGTGATTGACTTCAAACCTAAAAAAGGCGCGTGCAAATTGACGTGGGATCGCGTGTTAGGTGCTATCACCTACCTTCCCGAAGAATTAGACAAGGACGGTACGTGGAAAAGCTTGGGTGTTTGCAAAAAAAGGCAGTTGGTTCTTGAAGGGACGGAGTCTGAGGTCAAAAGAACGTTCCGTATTCGTGCAGGTGGCGCAGGTACTTTGGTCAGTGACTACTCAGAAGCCGTGAGCGTATGGGTGCGTTAGTCGTTTTTTGTCTGCAACGCTATCATAATCATCTTAAAACCATCTAAAACGAAGTCAACTTTTTTGTTTCCAATACAAACAGGTCAAATTATACTTTATGACGGCGTAAAAAACATGAAGTGCCTATCACGGATGCTGTGATAGGCACTTTTTATTGGGTCAACAGACCGAAAAATGGTGTCAAGCAAGACCTATCTGATTGACGGAATCTTAAATATTTTCGCCAGCTTGTGCCGATTGTCTGATAAACCGCAAAGCTTCGTCCACGGTGATTTCGGTATAGTCATTGATAAATTTTACGACGTTTGGCAGGTGCGCAAATTCTTCTTTCTTGTGTGTCGTCAGAATAACGACCACTGGACAACCCGCATTCAAAGCCGTCGTCGCGCCTGTGGGCGAATCTTCAAAAACGAGGCAATGACTGAGGGGTATGCCCATGCCTGCCGCCGCTTTTTCAAACACTTCTGGGTTGGGTTTGCCTTTTGTCACATCGCTGGCATTGATAACTTTTTTGAAAAAACGGTGCAAATCGAGGTTATCCATCGCAAATTGCACATTTTCAGGCGGCGCAGCCGTGCCAATACTGAGGGGTATGTTTTGCGCCAAACATTGGTTCAAGAAATCGGACAAACCCTCAATCAGAGCCAGTTTTTCTTTAAACACTTCACGGTATCGCGCCTCTTTGTCTGCCGAAATCGCCCGACGTTCCTCCGTTGTGAATCTGTCGCCAAACAACCGTTCGATGATTTCCTCATTTTTGCCGTGAATGGTCTGATGGACTTCGTGCAAAGACATCTCTAAGCCCAATTCACGCAATTTAATTTGCCAAGCACGGTGGTGTGTCATCATATTGTCCACCATCGTGCCGTCCATATCGAAAATAAAACCTTGATTCATAATGATTAAATAAGTGCAATGATTGATGTTGTATTCATTTCGACAAGTCATTTGAATTTATAATGCCAGCTAAGGTTGAAAAGCCCCAGAGGGGCGACATATTGGTAGCGGCACGCAGAGCGTGCCGTGAAAAGCCCCTCAGTATTCAACCTCGTAGAGGTGGCATTATACATTTTATTAACGTGCCGCCCCTACGGGGCTTGAAAACGGGTTTTATCATACGGCACGCTCTGCGTGCCGCTACCAATATGTCGCCCCTCTGGGGCTTTTTCGCGCTTAATTTGCATTATTTATCTGATCTCTGGTTACTTAATTATCAAAAAAGGAGTTTACTCCACTTTTCGACCCAAATAACTGCCATAATCGGGCAAACGCACCTCATATTCTGTGTGCATCAAAGGCGAAGTCATCAGAAAATCAGCAGAAGCACGGTCGCAAGCAAAAGGAATATTCCAAACCACACCCAAACGCAACAAAGCTTTTATGTCGGGGTCGTGCGGTTGTGCTTGCATGGGGTCCCAAAAGAAAATCATGACATCAATACGATTTTCGGCAATCATTGCGCCTATTTGTTGGTCACCGCCCAACGGCCCACTCAGTAAACGATGCACTTCTTGTCCCAAAGCCTCTGTGAGTAATCGTCCAGTTGTACCTGTGCCGTACAACTCATGTTCTGCTAAAACTGTTTTATTGTAAACGGCCCAATCAATCAGTTCTGCTTTTTTATTGTCGTGGGCAATGAGTGCGATGCGTTTCTTAGCTGCAAGTGTGCGTGTTATAGATTTTGACATATTTATTGTTTTTAGTACAAAAGACTGTAAACGTTTGGCTTTCAGTTATTTTAGACTTTTTTGCTACGTGAGAGTTGCCACCAAAGCACCATATCACAAATAAACAAACCGCCAAACTCTCTCACGAGTTCCACATATGGTCTGCCCGACTTTGCAGTGTAGATGATGTCAGGCATGCCCATTTTCACCCAATCAATAAAATCTGGGATATAAAACAAAGTATAACCGACTAATAATAAAAGACCCAACAAAGTGATTTGCCTGTAATATTTTCCGACAGCCGCCAAACCACAAATAGCCGCAGGAAACAAATAAATAGGTATCCAGATATAAGGGTCTGGATCATTGTACTGCAAGGCAGCAAAGTAAATCAGCAATAATGCCAACAAAACGTTTAAGATTTTCATTGTTTTTTCTTTATAAATGCAAGACTTCGGTGATTTTTAGTTAAAAAACGGCGGCTTTACTGCCGTAGGTGGCGTTTTTTTTGCTTAAAATCACCGAAGTATTGTAAATTAAAACTCTATTTTATAAGCCAAATTAGGCAATAGACCCAACTGGTATTTTGTCAAAACGCGTCCTTGACGATAATCATAATAACGCCAACCTTCATTTTGTTGGTTGGTCACATTCTGCAAATCCAGTTGCACCGTAGAAGCATAACGCTTGTGACTCACTTTCCAATAGACATTCAAATCTGAACGGAGATAATCTTTCAAACGTTGATTGCTGTAAACATCAATAAAGCCCCCCCTCAGTATAGTATGCACATTGACTCCTAAAAACTTATTTTTTGCTGCGCCAAACATCCATTCTTTACCAATCAAAACATTGGTGATGTACTGCCCGTTGAATCGCGCATCAGCCCAAGTTGAACCCAATTTGTACTTCGCATCATAAATTGTCGCATTGGCACGCCAGTAGAATCCCTTTACCAACCTTTGTTGAATGTCTATTTCGACACCAGCGTTGCGTCCTGTTGTGGCATAACTTACCTTGTTGGCGATTTCAAAAGTATTGATAGACAATGTTGAAGCATCGAAAATATACTGATAATAGGCTTCAACTCTTGCTAAAACATTGTGAAACAATCGGGTCTGATAAGCTAAATTGAGGTTGTGAGATTTGGTAATATTTTCAATAGATGACAGTGGATAAGTGTCAAAAGCCGAATTTTTGACCAATGGCGAAACCATCTGGGTTTGTGTGCTAAATCCTAAATTGAATTGCGCATTTTTTGACAGTTGATATTCAATATTTGCCACAGGTTCTAAAGTCGTTTCGTTCTTGGAAGCAAACTTCAAATCAATCCATTGAACCATACGTGCGCCCAGATTTGTTGTCCATTTCTTCCCAAATTTACTTTGCCACTCGACCGAGGGTTGCAACCACCAACTGGATTGTGTAACCGTGTTTCCTGAGCCACCTCCGCTTATTTTCACTATTTTTGAACTCGTAAATTCGTCGCTTCTTGCCATAATCCCCACCTTCAGCGTGTTTTTGGCATTGATAAAATGACTGTAAACAGATTTCAAAAACAATTTTGAAGGCGAATTTTCAATACTTTGAGAACGCACAACAACATCATTCAAACCAAATCCAACAGCAGTACGTGTATTCGTCAAGGCAGAATAAGCAGCAACAGTTGACAGTTTCCCTTTCAGACCGATATTCAATTCATGGCGCAATCCCAACGCACCCATTTGGTTTGTAAACTTAATGTCTTGACTGTCTTTATCCACTTTCCACTCTGTTTTTGGAAGGTGGGTAAAAATATTTGAGCTTGTTCCATAAATGCCAAATAAACTGAACGTACCCGCTTTTTTAGTCGGAAAGTTCAAATTGATTGTCAAGTCTTGAAATTCATTTTCTTCATCGCCCAAATCAACGCCCATTTTTGACAACAAACCCAAAGTTGAATACCGATAATGCACCAAATAAGAAGCCTTTGAACTCTTAGAGAACCGCCCCTCAGTACCCAACTCAACGCCAATCAAACCAATGCTTGCTTGCGTTTCGCGTCGTTCATCGTTGCCTTTGCGCAAACGAATATCCATCACCGAAGTCAATGCACCGCCCATATCCGCTGACATTGCGCCTTTGTAGAAGTTAGTCGCGCCCATCACATTGAATCCAGGAATTAAAACACCACCACCATTGACTGTGGCTTGATCACTTGGCGTACCAGCATTCGTCAAATGGTTGGGATTGACAATTTCCGCACCTTCCAAATACCATTGAATCGCATTGGGTGTAGAGCCACGAACGCTGATATTGTTCGTACCATCATTATCGGTTGCTGCGCCAGGCAAATAAGTAATCAATCGGGCTGGGTCATTGAACGTAGCAGGATAGCGGCTCAGTTTTTCGTTGCGTATGCCATTGAGGGCATCGAAATAAGTTTCTCTTTGGGCTTTGACAACCAAGGTATCTGTATTGATAATCAAAGGTTTAAGAGAAATATCGAGTACAATTTCTTTACCTGATTCGAGTAGAATATCAGGCACAATTACCGTTTCAAAACCCACAAAACCCACTTTTAGAATATGGCGACCAACGGCTATTTTTTCCAAACGAAACGCCCCCTCAGTATTTGATGTTGTTTTAGCCCCATCATTGTCTAAAACAACAGAAGCCTCAACAAGTGGCTTTTGCGTCGTTGCATCCAACACTCGCCCTCTGACGGTTTGTGTTACTTGTGCATTTATTGTTTTGAATAAAAAGCACAGACAAATTGTAAAAAAAAGTTTAGTTTTTGACATGATTCATATTTTTTAAAGTAAAATTTAAACAAAAAATATAGCTAAAAACATTTTGTCGTTTTCAAGTAAGATAGCAATTTTGGCAGGTAAACAAACAAAGAAAGCTTATGGCAAACCACTTTGACCGCATTTTAAAAGAAAACATCAAAGTTTTATTTCCTTTTTTTGCCCAAAGAGAAGGCATTGAAATAGGTGAAACTGAAGAATTGAAAGACAAACTTCAGATTACACTCGAACGAGAGGCGGACTTTCTTCAACGTATTTTACATGATAACTCAAATAATGATTATATTCTACATTTTGAGTTTCAAGTAACCGACGAAATAGTAATGATGATTCGTCGCTTTCTCGTTTATAGAAGTATTTTACTCTATAAAACGGGTTTACGTGTCAAACAATTTGTCATTTATCTCGGTCAAACGGCATCAAAAATGGTGTCGCATATTGAGCAAGAAGATTTATTGTTCCGAATTGGCATCATCAATCTTTGTCAAATCCCTTATCAAGATTTCTTGAACAGCAACAAGCCAGAAGCCATTATCATGGCAATTTTAGCTGATTTCAAAGAAGAATCATCCGAGAAAATCATCGAAAAAGTGCTGGCAAAGTTAGTTGAAACCGTACAAAGTCGTTTATTATTATCAAAATATGTTGTCCAGTTGCAAGTTTTATCGAATCTCCGTAATTTGCAACCAGAAGTTTTTGAAATTGTAAAAAAGATACCTATGATATTCGATATTGATTTGTCCAAAGACCCTATGTTCAAAGAAGCTATTGATAAAGGTCACGAAATCGGTTTAGAAAAGGGCTTAAAAAAAGGCTTAGAAAAAGGTCTCGACCAAAGCATTATTCGCCTTTTACAGTCTAAGATTTTGACGCATCAACAGATTGCTGATGTGCTAAATGTGCCTTTGGCGCGTGTAGAAAAACTTCAAAAGGAGTTAGATGCGCCGCCCCAAAACGGTAAAAAGAAAAAATAATATGGTTCATACTGAGGGGTGTATAAAAATAAAAAACCGCCAAAAAGTTTCAGACTTTTCGGCGGTTTTGGTTTTTAGATGCCTAATATTTTTCGATTGACTTTTTCGTCAGGTGCGCTTCCTGCAAAGTCATCAAAAGCTTTTTCTGTTACATTGATAATGTGGCTTTGGATAAATGGTGCGCCTTCTGCCGCGCCTTGTTCTGGCGATTTGATACAGCATTCCCATTCCAAAACAGCCCAACCATCGTAGTCATATTGTGAGAGTTTTGAGAAAATAGATTTGAAATCCACTTGTCCATCACCCAAACTGCGGAAACGACCTGCACGATTTGCCCAATCTTGATAACCGCCATAAACACCAACACGACCATTCGGATTGAACTCTGCGTCTTTGACGTGAAACATTTTGATGCGCTCGTGATAGAGGTCAATGTATTGCAGATAGTCCAACTGTTGCAATACAAAGTGGCTTGGGTCATAAAGCAAATTAGCACGCTTGTGATTTTTTACTTTGTCGAGGAACATTTCAAAGGTGATACCATCGTGTAAGTCTTCGCCAGGGTGAATTTCGTAGCACAAATCCACACCACTTTGGTCGAAAGTGTCCAAAATCGGTTTCCAACGTTTGGCTAATTCTTTGAAACAAGTGTCCGCTAAACCTTGTGGTCGTTGTGGCCAAGGATAAACCGTATGCCACATCAAAGCCCCGCTGAAAGTCACATGCGCCGAAAGTCCTAAGTTTTCACTTGCTTTTGCTGCCCAAAGAAGTTGTTGAACAGCCCATTTTTGGCGTTCTTTAGGTTTACCTTTGACTTCCGCTGGTGCAAAATTATCGAACATCGTATCGTAAGCAGGATTCACTGCCACGAGTTGCCCTTGCAGATGCGTCGAAAGTTCTGTTATTTGTAAGCCAAAACTGGCGACTTTCCCTTTCAACTCATCGCAATAGTCTTTAGATTCAGCTGCTTTTTGCAGGTCAATCAAACGTCCGTCCCAAGTCGGAATCTGAACACCGATATAGCCTAAGCTCGCAGCCCATTGGCAAACACCTTCGAGCGAATCAAATGGTGCAGTGTCGCCCATAAATTGAGCGAGAAAAATAGCAGGTCCTTTAATGGTTTTCATAAAATAAAGTGATTTCGATTTATTATTTTTTAGATTTCATTCAAAAAGAAGCGTTCCAACCCTCCAAAACCCTCGCGATACTGAGGGGTTGATTTTTGGAACATTGGAACGCCGAAAATGCACTGTTGTTCGATTTAGTCGTTATCGCCGAGAGGGTAATAAATTTTTTCGTACAATTCGACGAGTTCACAAATGAGTTCACGTTCGTCAATGTCAGTGCACGCACTAAATTCTGTGTGCATTAAATTGTGTACTTGTTGCAAAGCAATGTCATATTGCTCTTGCACGCGCATTGTGTCCAACATAATTGTGTAAAATTTTAAGCGATAGTTAGAAATTTAGGTTTAATGACTCGATAAAATTACATTATTTTTCGTAAAAATGAAGAATTAGATTTTAAAATTTCTATTCATTCAGTCATTTTATTTTCTAATTCTTCATTTTTAACATTTTTCTACTAATTTACTTCTACCCAACTGCCTTTTTGATTGGATTCGACGACTTTGTAAATAAATTTCATGCCGCGAACACCGTCTGATACTGAGGGGTAGTCGTACATTGGATCATGCGGTTGACCCGCAACGAGTGACTGAATGTGTTTTGCAAAATTCCGATACACATTGGCGAAGGCTTCTAAATACCCTTCTGGATGTCCGCCTGGAATACGTGTGTGCGCATTTGCAACTTCGGGCGGAGTCATCGCTGGATAAAGGAAACTTTGACCTGTTCTCAATATTTCTTTGGGTCTATCCAACCATTTAATTATCAGCGAATTGGGGTTTTCTTGATGCCATTCCAATCCACCTTTTTCGCCCCAAATACGGATATTCAAACCATTCTCCTCCCCTGCCGAAATCTGTGAGCAATGTAAAATACCTTTAGCCCCATTGTCAAAACGCAAGAGTACATTCGCATCGTCGTCCAATTGTCGTCCTTCAACGAAAATAGACATATCTGCCAACAACTCTTTTATTTTCAAACCTGTGATATACTCGGCGAGGTTTTCGGCATGTGTACCAATATCGCCCAATGCACCTGCGATACCTGATTTAGAAGGGTCTGTGCGCCAAGAAGCTTGTTTCGACTGTTCATCTTCCCGCTTCGTCGCCAACCAACCTTGGGGATATTCGACAACGACTTTTCGGATTTTGCCAATATCACCATTTTTGACCATCGCACGCGCCTGTTTCACCATCGGATAGCCTGTGTAGTTGTGCGTCAAAGCAAAGAGCATACCTGTTTTTTCGACTACTTTTTCCAATTCAAGAGCCTCTTCCAGATTGAAACTGAGGGGTTTGTCACAAATCACATGAAAACCATTCTCTAATGCCATTTTAGCAGGTGCAAAGTGAACGTGGTTGGGTGTCACGATGCTCACAAAGTCCATACGTTGGTCGGACGGTAAGGCTTTTTCTGACTCTATCATGGTTTGGAAATCAGGATAAACCCTTTTAGGGTCAATAAACAGTGCCTCTCCCGAACGACGTGACCGTTCTGCATCGCTTGAAAATGCACCACACACGAGTTCAATTTGACCATCTAAAGCTGCTGCCATGCGGTGAACGCCACCAATAAATGCGCCTTCGCCACCGCCAACCATGCCCATTCTTAATTTCCTTGACATTTTCTTTTTATTGATTATTTTTTATTGTGATTGATATTTGATTCACGTATCGGATTCCTGAAGGAATCCGATACGTTGTACTCAAAAAGGCGTAAATCTTTTACATTAGAAACTCCTATACTTTTGTCCAAGTTTGACTCCGATTACTTTCCAAAATGCGTTCACAAATCAACAATTCGCGATAACCGTCTGCAAATGTTGGGAAACTTGGACTTTCAGGTTGTTTACCTGCTTCGATGGCCGCATACACTTCTTTGAACATCTGCTTTGACGTATCTGGAAAACCCTCGTTGTGACCACCGGGGAAACTCATCAAAGCACGTGCTTCGGGGTAAGCCAACGATGGGTCGCGCATCAAAACTTCGTTGTAGCCATCACGATTGCCAATCCAAAGTTCATTTGGTGCTTCAGAATTGAATGCAAAAGTCTTTTTTGAACCCGAAATTTCTAATTTCAATTGATTTTTGCGACCAGCAGACACTTGTGATACTGTTACTGAACCCCGATTTCCGTTGTCGAAACGCAAAAGTACGTTTGCATGGTCTTCTGTCGTAATCGGCACATCGGCGTAATCTTCTGGTTTTAGCATTTTACCCGAATACGTTTCAACCGCTTTCAACGGTTTTTTACGTGTTTTGTGAATGGTATTAAAATCCGCCAAAACTTCTACCGTTTTCAAGCCTGTGATGTACTCAATAACATCCATCAAGTGTGAGCCAATGTCCGCTATTGCACGCGAGTCACCCGATTTGTCGGGTTCTAAACGCCAGTTATAATCCGTTTCGTAGAACAACCAATCTTGCAAATACGAACCTAAAATAGAGTACACATCGCCCAAATCACCTTTCTCACGCATCGTTTTCATCTGACGTACCAATGGATAGTAGCGCAAATTGAAATGTACCGCATTGACCAAACCCGTTTGTGCTGCCAAAGCCACCAATTCTTCCGCTTCATGCAAGTCTTTTGCCAATGGTTTTTCACAAACAACATGTTTGCCAGCCAAAAGAGCTGCTTTCGATTGCGAATAGTGTAAAAAATTGGGTGTACAAATATGCACGGATTGAATATCATCTTGTTTCAACAAATCGTCGAAAACATAAGCACGAGCAATGCCTAACTGCGCTGCCTTTTCTTTGGCCAATTCAATATTCACTTCGCATAAAGCAGCCACTTCAACATTCGGTAAACGCCGCAACGCCTCGATGTGTGCTGGGCCAATAAATCCCGTTCCGACGATACCAACTTTAATTTTTTCCATGTTTGACTTCTAATTAATCAGTTTTTTATGATTCAAATTTTTTATCCAATTTACTGAGGGGGTACTTTTATCACCTTAAATGAAAAGAACTTGCGCCGAATTTTTGGATTCAACGCAAGTTTGTAAGCATCAATTTTCTTTATTTTTAAGCCGCTTTGGCATTTTTTTGCCAAAAATACAAAATTGTAAATGCAACAATCAAAATGAAAGGGAATAAAGTCATAGTCGCCAAAGTCGCTTGACCTGCCGCCAGCTCCATTTCATCGCCCGTCAATCCAGCAGCCGTTTTTGCAACCTTCGCATCGTCAATCCAACGACCAATGATGGGTTGGAATACAGATGTCGAAAACATACCGATGCCACCAATAATTGACATACCCAAAGCACCACTTAATGGCACTTTCTCAGCAATAAAACCGACCATATTGGGCCAAAAATACGCGACACCCATAGCGAAGAAAATGGCAGCCACATAAGTCATAGCACCTGTTGACGTACTGAAAAGGTAGATACCAATAGTTGCCAAAACAGCCGAACCCAATAGCACACCTGTTTGGTCGAAACGATGTACAATCTCGCCGCCAAAATAGCGCGCCACCGCCATCAATCCAGTCACCAAAGCCAAAATAATCATCGGACTCGCACCTGATTTACTCATAATTAAACCTGTCCATTGTTGCGGACCGAATTCTGTAATAGCCGTTAAAGCCATGCAGCAGAACATGAATATATATAAAGGTGTCACCATAGCCTTGAGGTTTTCACCGATCGAAGTAACACCCTCTGTTTTAGGTTTAGGAAATTCTTGTCCCCAAAATAAATAAGCATAAATAAGTGTTGGAATCAAGATGAACCAAATTTGCGCTTGCCAACCCATATTGGCACCCGTCATAAATTCAGAAATCAAACTACCTATAACAATGCCCCCAGGAAACCACATATGAAAACGGTTCAACATCTTGCTCATTTCTGAACCTTGATAAGAATCCGCAATCATCGGGTTACAAGCGGCTTCAGTACATCCATTGCCAACGCCAATCAAAAATGTAGAAACCAAAAGACCTGTATAACCGCCTAAAATTTGAGGATAAAGCGTCAAAATGATGCCCAAAGCATGACATACGAAAGCCGTCATCATGATTTTTTTGGGTCCCACAGTGTGGTACACAAGTCCACCAATAATCATAGAAATAGGGAAACCTAAAAACCACATAGAGTTAATAAAACCCAATTGTTCAGCACTAAGGTTGAAATCCTTACCCAGTTGCGGTAAAATACCGGCACGGATACTAAAAGAGAACGCTGTTGTGATGAGCGCAAAACAACTACCTAAAAAAAGGCGGTTCTTGTTAATGTTTGACATGATTTTCCGATTTGATTGTATTATTTAATAACTTTTTGATTCGGTCAAAAGTAAGTATTTTCTCGAATTGACCAATCGTTATTTCGTCATTTTTCTTGTTTTGGGAAATTTTGTTCTGAAAATGTGTTTTAGACACTTATTCGTTCTCGATTTTCTATCTTTTTTAGGGTTTCTAAAAAATAAAAAGAAAGGTTTGTAAAATAAACTTTGAATTTCAAAGTTCTTTCATAACTTTGGAAATAATTTCAAAACAAGTCAAAAACACATCATCATGGAAAGAAAAGACCTACTCAGCACAGAACAAATGACAAATCTTGAAACCCCTCAGTTTCAGACAGATGATTCCACAACTGTTGTTCGATTTACGCCTTGGCGCGACCCACGCTATTTGTTTGGTTTAGCGTGTATCGCCTTATCTTTCATTCTTTTTTGGGCATCAACCTCAAAAAGTGATAATATTTTTGCACAAAAAGACTCGATTTGGGTCTGTCATGCCATCACGATTATCTTTTGGGCAGTGATGACCTTTTCAAAAAAGGCAAAAACCCACTGGTTTGAAACCAAAATTGACTACACCTTACAACTCATGGTGCTGTCTCAAATTGGCGCATTTGCACTCAATGCGCTGCTTATTGATGTATTCCCCCCCTCAGTATTGTGGTTGCAAGTCGCTCTGACAGTACATTGTCTCGCTTTGCTCACTTTTTCTCTACGCGATTGGTTGCCGACACAGGTGCTGTATGCTCTATTTTTCATTGTGGGCATGGGTTTCGTACTCGATATTTATTTTCTCATTCTGACGCTTCCTTTTACGGCGATTGGTATTGCAGCGATTTGGTTTTTTGGTATCACACTCTATGCTTGCGCACCGTTGTTAAAAGTCATTTATGAAATTGTTTTTTTGGTCAAAACAAATGCGTTTAACCCTATTTTCAAGCGTTTTTTCTTTGGTGGAGTGTTTGCAACTGTGTTAGCCTTGGGGCTTTTTTGTGCTGCTTGGTCTCATTTGGTTCATAAAACCCAAAATGCGCTTGGCGATACTCAAAACCCTTTACCTGCTTGGATACGTATTGCACAGATTTTACCCCCCTCAGTATTGACCGAAAAACTGCTGAAATCAGAAGTAGCGACGATTGATAACAGCCTTTTTATCAATTTTTCTCGCTTAGGCGAACGCACCCACGACCCGCTTATGATTGTTGCTAACTGGCTCAAACCCATACCACGTATGGACGATGCTGACCGCGCTCATGCCTTACGAGCCATTTTCGACGCACGTACTCAGGCAGAAGAACGCCTTTGGTCTGGCAATAATTTGCGGATTGAGAAGGTCAAAACCTCAGTCGAGTTCCATCCCGCACACCGCTTGGCTTACACTGAAAAAGTGATAAATTTGAAAAATTTGGACTTAAATCAAACTCGTTGGGCTACGGAAGAAGCTATTTTCACTTTCCGACTGCCCGAAGGTGGCGTTGTGACATCCTCGTCATTGTGGGTGGACGATGAAGAACGAGAAGCCTTTCTGACCACGCGCGGCAAAGCAGATTCTGCCTATCGGTCAGTTGTTGGTGTTGAACGGCGTGACCCCTCAGTCGTACATTGGCAAGAGGGCAACGCTGTGACGGTGCGTATTTTCCCCTGCTCACCCAATATGCCTCGTCAATTCAAATTGGGTTTTACAACGCCTTTGCGATACCAAAACAGCCAATTATGGTACGATAACATCACTTTTGACGGTGTCATCGCTGACGATGCAACCGACAGTTTGCGCCTAAGTTTTGCAGAAAATCCTCAAACAATTACCTCTGACCTTCATTTTGACAAAAATTTAAGTACAAATTGTGCTGCAACAGACACTTGGTCGGTCTCAATGCCGACTCCTACCCTCTCAAATGAGGTTTTTAGTTTCGACAAAAAACAATATCGTGTACAAGAGATGACCCCTCAGTATGAAGCCTTCCATCCAAAAGAAATTTATCTCGACATCAATGCGGCTTGGACAAAACAGGATTTCAAAAATATCATAAAACTCATGCCGTCCGATGCTGCCTCTGATGAACTCTTGTTTTTTATGGATGGTAAAAAAACACGCTTTCGCAATGATGAAGCTCTTTTTGACGATTTAAGCACTAAAAATTTCTCAGTTTTTCCCATTCACCTAATCGAAAACCCCGACAACGCTTTGATTATCACTAAAAACAAGCCGTTTTCACCCGATTTCACAGCTTTGAAAGGCAGCCGTTTTGCGGACGATATGGCGAAAGTATTACCCAATGCTGCCCCCGTTCGCGTCTTTTATCTCGACAATCAGCCTTCAACTTATTGGCACACATTACAACAAATGCGTGTTGTTCACGCTGTCGGTGGTAGTTTAAGCGACTTGACAAGCCTGTTGCGTGATAAAAAGTTTTTGAAACAAACAGAAACGCTCACAAAACTTAATATCCCAACAGCCAATATGAGCATCGAAGAAATACCCATAAATTCACCAAATTCAAGCATTTCGAAGCAAAATGACCACTTATTGCGCCTTTTTGCTTACAACAAAATCTTGGCAACGGTTGGAAAAAATTATTTTAGTAAAGATTATGACCTAAAACCATTGATTGATTTAGCTGAAAAAGGCTATGTCGTATCGCCCGTTTCGAGTCTCATCGTTTTGGAAACGGATGAAGATTACAAGCGATTTGGCATCAAAAAAGGTGAAAAGAAATCGTTGGGCAACGCCATTTTGAAACAAGCGACAGCCAACAAATCGGGTGCAGCCCCAGAGCCTCACGAATGGCTTTTGATAGGTCTGGCTTTAGGATTGGTTATCTTTTTTATTCGGAAACAACCCGCATAAATGACAAAAACATATCAAAATACAGCGATTTTATGCCTTTTATACGGTACGCTCATCGGTTTTGTGCTGCACAATTACCTTGTGACAGATGCAACTTTTGTCGTTGGTTTAATCGTTTTGCCGTTTTGTTTCCAAGATTTTGCGCCACAAGCTAAGATACTGAGGGGGTCGGTGCGCCACATTTTTTGGCTCACTCCGACCCTCGTTTTAGCTATTTGGACACAGAGTTTGACCCTATTTTACTTGGCTTGTGTAGGTAGTATTTTATTAATTTGGGAAACCCAGATAAGGCGACTCACCGCTTTGCCATTTTTATTGTTTTTAATCATTTCGCCTCTGTTTCGCTATGTAACAGATGTTTTTTCTTTCGATTTTCGTCTAAAACTAACTGAAATTGCCGCATTTCTACTTCAAAAAATAGACCCCTCAGTATCCGCCGTCGGCAATTTGGTCAAACTCAAAGACGGCAGCGAATGGCAAATTGATGAAGCGTGCATGGGTCTAAATATGTTGGGTATTTCGTTGATTCTGACCATTTTTTTCATAACTTATTTTGCAAAACACCGTCAAAAACGTCCTTTACTGAGGGGTATTGTTTTATCGCTGAACGTGGCTATTCTGCTCAATATTTTCTGTAATTTATTGCGAATCATTGCTTTAGTTCACTTCAAAATTGCACCACACACGATGGCTCATGATGCAGTCGGTCTGATGGCATTAACGATGTACGTCGTCGCACCTATGTATTTTTTTGTTAATAAAATGGCTCATTTTGATTGGTTTTTAAGTAAAAAAATAGAAAAAACTCAATCCATAAAACCCTATTGGTCAACCATCAACTCATTGATTTTCATAGTTTTACTGGCAAAAGGATTGTTTTTATTTTTCAAAAAGAATGACTCAGCGAGACTGGATTCAATAAACATTTTTAGCAGCAAAGACTTTAAAAAAAGCGAATTAGCCAACGGTATCACGCAATTCTCAAACGATAGCCTTTTGATTTATGTAAAACCACTTAAAAATTTCTACACTACGGAACACAGCCCGATGATATGTTGGCGAGGCAGTGGTTTTGTTTTTCAAAAAATAGAAAAAATAGAAACGGATAACACATTGATATACAAAGGCATTCTCTCAAAAGGAGATTCGACGCTTCATACAGCTTGGTGGTTCGAGGATGAACACGGCAAGCGCACCGTTGACCAAATCGCATGGCGTTGGGCAACGATTACTGAGGGGTCGCATTTCCGACTTGTCAATGTAAATGCCGCTGACGAATTGACATTAAAACAGTTTATTACCTCTAAATCTCGGTGAACAAATCAACCATCACTTCCGTCATGGCAACAACGCCTGTTTTTATCGTTTTTTCGGGAAAAGGATTGAATTGAGGGTGATGTAAAGGTGGTAAAAAAGTCGTAGGCTGTCCATTTTCATCAAATAGGGAGGGGTTCACCGAACCCAACCATGTGAGAGCGATGGGTATTTGACCATTCAAACCATACGAGGCAAAATCCTCCCCAAATGTGTAAGGCGGTTCTTGTCGTACATTGGCTTCGCCTAAGACATTTTTGAAAGTTTTTTCCATTTTGGCAACCAAATTGGGGTCATTAATCAAAGGCTTGGTGAAAAATGGTCGTTGTGAAATGGTCGGAAATAAAGTCGAAGGCAATCCAGAAGCAGCGGCTTCACTGTCGCAAATACGGCGGATAGCAGCCAATATTTTATCATAAACTTCGTAAGAATAGGCTCGAACTGTCAGTTTTAAATCCACTTCTGGCGGCAAAACGTTGTGATTTTCGCCGCCTTTTATCATACAAACCGACACCACAGCAGGCTCAAAGGGATTGATTTCACGACTCACGATGGTTTGCAAACGCATGATGATGGATGCTGCCAAAACAATAGCATCAATGGCTGTCACAGGAAAGCCGCCGTGTCCGCCCACGCCTTTCACCTTAATATCGAGCATCTGAACGAGAGCCATCGCACGTCCTTTCACAACGCCAACTGTGCCGCTCGGCAACGTCGGCGAGACATGATAAGCCAAACAACAATCGGGTTTCGGAAACCGCTCATACAAACCATCGTCAATCATGCGTTGACTGCCATTTTGGAATTCTTCACCCGGTTGACAGACAAAAACGGCTGTTCCTTGCCATTTATCGCGCAATTTTGCCATATTTCGAGCAATGCCAATCAACATAGCCGAGTGCATCGAGTGACCACATTGATGCCCACGCCCTTCGATTTTGGAAGCCCAAGCCTCGCCTCGTTCATCGCGCACAGGCAGGGCATCCATATCGGCGCGAAACAAAATTGTCTTACCTTCCCCATTTTTCAAAACAGCTACAACGCCCGTTTGAGCGACCCCCTCAGTAACTTCGTAACCTGCTGCACGCAATTCTTCGGCTTGTTGTCGCGCCGTTTCAAAGGTATCCATGCCCAATTCAGGGTTTTGGTTGTATTGGCAAAAAAGGTCAAACAGATGCGGATAGTCCCCTTCAACCAAAGTTTCGATGTGATTATCTTTCATTTTTATGCTCAAATCTTTTCTATTTTCACCCAAACACCATTCAAAACAGCGTTGCCAGTCAGTTCGTCAATATCCATTTCGTCGGTCAAGTCGTTGATACTCACGCCTGCATATTTCTCCGCCACATCGAGTTTTATGCCTTTGCGATTGTGACCGTAACCATGCGGAATACTCACCACGCCTTGCATAATATCGTCCGTAATTTCTACGGGCAACTCAACGCTACCTACTCTTGAACTTACTTTAATTTGCTGTTTATCAATTATTTGCAACGATTCTGCGTCAGTTTTATTCATCAAAACGGTACAACGATTTTTGCCTTTCATCAACTTTTCAGAATTGTGCATCCATGAATTATTGTCGCGCAAATGCCGTCTGCCGATGAGTTGAAAATCTTTTTGATACTGAGGGGGTGTATTTTTCAAAACGCCTTTGGCACGTTCCAAATCTTTTAGAAAAACATCATGGACAAGCCGTATTTTTTTATCTTCAAAAACCAAACGTTGCGGCAAAACGGGCTTCAAATCACCCAAATCAATGCCCGAAGGATTGTCTAACAGTTGTTGCACGCTCAATTGATATGCCCCAAAACGCAAGCCCAAATCCAATTTTTTCTCTGGCGGCTCTGGCGCATACGCCCCCTCAGTATTTGATAAACGATGGGTTAAATTTTGCAAAATTTCCCAATCATAACGCTGATTTTCTTGTTTTTGAAAAACAGGAGGCGAGTATTTCGCTGTATTTTTTATGGCTAAAATATGAAAAGTTGTGTCATAATGCGCTGTTTCTAAGCCAGTTGCGGGCGGCAAAATAATATTTGCATGGCGCGTCGTTTCGTTCAGATAAATGTCAATCGCCACCATAAACTCCAACGATTCAAAGGCTTTATCCAATTGTTGTCCGTTGGGTGACGACAAAATCGGATTGCCTGCATTGGTTATCATCGCTTTGATTTGTCCTTCTCCTTCGGTCAAAATTTCTTCTGCCAAAACAGAAGTTGGCAATTCGCCCAAAGTTTCGGGCAAACCACGCACACGGCTGTGCCAACGACCATGCACTGTCCTAAATTTGGCTTGCGCTAAAATATCGAGCGCAGGCGAGGTAAACATCGCCCCTCCTACCCTATCCAAATTGCCCGTGACGATGTTCAAACAATTGATCAACCATTGGCACAAGCCGCCAAATTTCTGCACCGACAAGCCCATACGCCCGTAAGCCACTGCCGATTTTGCATTTACAAACGACATCGCCAATGCACGAATGGTTTGAGCCGACATACCGACTTGATTTTCAACGCTTTCGGGCGTAAATTCTGTTACTGCTTGAGCCAAAAACTCTACCCCCTCAGTATGGTTTTTCAAAATCGGATGCTGTGGTATGGTTTCCCATAAAATCACATTCAGCATAGCTAAAAGCAAAAAAACATCGCTGGCAGGACGGATAAAATGGTGTTCGGTCGCCTTTTCGGCAGTTTCGGTGCGTCTTGGGTCAACCACAACGACTTTTCCGCCACGTTTTTGTATGTTTTTCAGATGGCTACCCATATCTGGAGCCGTCATCAAAGAACCATTGGAAGCCAACGGATTACCACCCATGATGAGCATAAAATCGGTGCGCGACACATCAGGAATCGGTATCAAAAGCGGATGCCCAAACATCGCCCAAGCCGCAAAATGGCTTGGCAATTGGTCGAGTGAAGTGGCTGAAAATATATTCTTTGTTTTCAAACTTTTGATAAAAGCAGGCACATTCAAAGTCGTACCGACATTGTGTACTGAGGGGTTGCCGAGATAGATACCGACGGCATTTTGACCCCATTTTGCTTGTATATTTTGCAAATTTTGAACAATATAGTCATAAGCCTCATCCCAACCGATGGTTTCCCAACTGCCATCGTCCCGCTTGCGTATGGGCTGTTTGAGCCGATTCGGGTCTTCATAAATATCTTTCAAAGCATAGGCTTTCGGGCAAAGGTAGCCTTTACTGAGGGGGTCGTTTTTATCGCCTTCGATGCGTGTGACAGTGCCGTTTTCGACGGTGATTTCGAGTCCGCAGATGGCTTCGCAGAGGTTGCAGGCGCGGTGGTGGATAAGAGATGTCATTTTTTATTGGTTTGAATGAGGCATAAAGTTAGTTTTATTAGGGGTGAATAGTATTTTTTCAATGAAAAAATGCTCAAATCAACTGCAATACAAGTATTCTTTTTGAAAGCACATTTCAGTCTTTCAGCTTAGCTTTAAGTTTTTGAATACCTTTCAAAACCATTTTTCTATTCTTAGCAGAAGTGAGCCATTGAGGTAGTCGTGAAGCTAAAGATTGATTGCTGCTCAGAGGGCGCGTGCGATGGGATGCCGAAATATAATCTTCGAGCCATTGTAAATGTGTTTCGTTCAATGCCCAAAGCGTGTTTTCAGAGCAAGTTGTCGTTAAAAACAAGGTTAAACTTTCAAAATGAGAACCGTTTCTCAAGGTTTTATTGTAGCCACAATGCAGACAGGTAATTTTACTGGTAGATGTATTCACGTATTTATATTTCAAATCATCAAGAACTCTAACATCTGCCCGCTGATGACAGTTTGGACATTCCACAATGTTATGCTGCATGAAATCGCTTAAAAACTCATTGAATATTCTATTTTCCATTGTTTTTTAATTAAAAATCACTCTTTTTATCTGTATCAAGTCCAATCTCTTTATTTTTATCTTCTCCAAAATCTAAAAAATTAGCTGCCGAAACCACCTTTTCGCCCCGTTCATCCTCAATCAATTTTCGAGCTTTGCCTGCTAAAGTACCGCCTTTTATCGCCATTTCACGGTTTTCATGGAAGCCTTGTGCATCGTTTTTTACGGTTTCGCTTCGCGTTATTTCCTCGCTCAAAGCCGTAAAAATCAGTTCCATATTGGTCATATTGTCCCTCAGATTTTGCTTATCCAAGCCTTTCAGTTTGGCGTGTTCGCTCGGTGTCAAGCCAAAAGTGGCTTTGGCAATTTCGGCTGTCAATATCGCATATTCAGGTTGTTCTTTCACTCCGCGTTTTTTCCACTCATCAGTCAATTCTTTGCGTATGCCAATGGTTTTCAAGCGATTACCTATCCAAATATCGTCATATCCTTTTGCCCGATACAGTTCTGTTAACCTTTCGACGCTTATTTCAGGATTTTCTGTTTCTGCAATGCGCTCTTTTCCAACTTGCGCCAACCACAGTTTCAGCGGCTCTGCTTTCGGGGAAGGCACTGACATGACAATGCGCAGCACCCCCTCAGTATGTGCGCAATCAGAAGGGCGCGCTTTGCCATCTTTTCCCATCAATTTCAACTTTACACAAACTGTGTAAAGTTGAGCATCCCGTTTTTTAAGCATATTCCAATAGTTCGACGGATTGGAACTTTCGGATAATACTTCAATGACATCAACGACTGAAAAATACCATTCGTCGTCGTGCCAAATTTTTCTAATTTCTTTTCCTTCAAAAGGAGTGAGTGCATTTTCGTTTTTCATAATGATGTGTTTGATATACCTAATAGCTTAAAATCGCTTTTTATACTGTTCAGAGAACTCCTTTGGAGAGGGGGTCTCTATTGCGCCAATTCCCTAATTTTTTCCGCCTTAAAATTAGTTTTATCGCTGAAAACCCCAGTAATAAATTTACCTGTTCGGTCAATAAAAGCATAATTTGGAAAGGTACTGAACGAAAAAAGCTGCATCAAATCAGCATTTATGGCATCGTCGAGAAAAATATGTGTGCCTGTAAGTTGGTTTGATATGATGTTATCTGTCCATTTGTCCATCGTTGCGCCGCGACTTGTGCAGATAAAAACATACTCAACGGGCAAGTTTTGCGTTTCGGTTTGCACCTTTTTGATTGTTGGCATTTGTTCGATACAAGGTCCGCACCACGTTGCCCAAAAGTCAATAATCAAAGCCTTGTTTTGCGCTTTTTGCTTCAAACTTGCTAATACTGAGGGGGCATCACCTTTGTCAATGCGGTATAATTTTGCGCCAAAAGGCGTTTCAAGAAGCGGTTTATTGAGCAATTGCGACGCATTTGAGGTCAAGGCTTGATTGACTTTTTCGATATTACGCATCTTTTTGTCGTAGTCTGCCGACAAAAAGTTCTTGCACCACTCCGTTTTCATATTGTTGAGCAAAACATCAACGATGACTTTCTGCTCATTTTGCTTTTTACTGTCCATATGAAATTTCAGCAAATCGGCTTTGGGTTGTTCAAAAAGGCTGTCGAGCATCGAAACAGTAAATAATGTCGTTTTTTCAAACAAAACAAAGTCCATTTCTTTCTCAAAAGTCTTGAAAGTGGCATCAGTAACATTACTCGGGTTTTCCAAAATTTTTTGAATCATCGTCCTTTTTGTGGGCGATAAATCGGGAGCATCCGCCACACGCCGCCAATCTTGTAAACTACCAAAATCAATTGAAGGGTCATTCGTTGCCAAATAATTGACATATTTGAACAAATAGCTGTAATAACGACACGCCTCTTGCGACAAAACGAAGGATTTGTGTTGTCGTACTTTTTCCCACAAAGCGGCATCCATTTTTCGACCCCAATGATAAGAGCATACCGAGTGATAATAATATGAAAGGCGTTCATTTTCAATAATCCAAGCAAAAGGCGACGGATTTTCTTGGATAAAAGCATCGTCTTGTGCCTTGTATTTCGACATGATTTTGTCAAACTTTTCGGCAAATTCAGCCGAAGGCAATTTTGTTTTGGCACTCAAAAGAGCCTCTTTTTCAGCGTTCAAGGGGTCATTGTAATTATTTTGTTTCAAATTGTATTTACCCATAAAGTTGTTCAATTCACCGTCGAAACCGCTAAACTGAACGCCTTCGCCATAAGCCCAAACACGCCCTTTTCGCAGTTTTTCAAAATCAAAATCAAGCGTCAGTTGTTTTCGGACATACAAAACGCCATAAAAATAGTCGCCTACTTCTAACCAAATTTGCTGCAATGGATGCGCATGAGGTATGACAATTTCAAACACCCCCTCAGTATTTGCCTTCACTTCGCCGCCTTCAAACTTGCGCAAAGGCACGACGACATTGTATTTTATGGCAATTTTCTCTTGTTCAGCAGGAAAAAAGTTGCGTATTCGTCCAGAAATAGTGATTTTACTATCCGCCCTGTAAGCATCATAAACCGCATCTTCAATCGAAATGCTGTTTGCAGGAATCTGCGAGTGAAGGAAAAAAGAGGAGAATGAGAGCAGAAAGAGGATTAGGTTTTTCATTTTAGATGGGTTTGGTTTGTTTAAACTTTTAAAACAGTCGGAAAATCATGGATTTTCCGACTGTTGAGATAGATTATCTGCTTTTTATCAATGCCAACAAATCATCAGCTGACAAACGTGCGCTTACGTCTGCACCTTCGAGTAATGAATCGGCTAAATCCCGTTTTTGTTCGTGCAATTTCAAAATTTTCTCTTCGATAGTCCCCTCAGTAACGAGGCGATAAACAGTGACAGGTTTTTCTTGTCCGATGCGGTGGGCGCGGTCGGTTGCTTGGTCTTCGACGGCAGGATTCCACCATGGATCCATGTGAATGACATAATCGGCAGCCGTCAAGTTCAGACCTACCCCGCCCGCTTTGAGGCTGATGAGGAACAAATCGCCTTCACCACGCTGAAAAGCTTCGATGCGTTCTTGCCGTTTATTGAGTGGCGTTGAGCCGTCGAGGTATTGATAAACAATTTTTTTCTTTTTCAAATAGGTTTCCAATATGCCTAAATGCCCGACAAACTGACTGAAAACCAATGCTTTATGCCCATTTTCAATCAACTCTTCAACGATTTCGCCGAATAAACGCAGTTTTGAACTCTCTACAAAGTCCGCTTTCTCGTCCACCAAACGTGGGTGACAAGCGGCGCGACGCAATCTCATGATTTCTGCCAAAATCTGCAAATGTTTTTGCCCCCCCTCAGTATTCGGCGAGCCTTCGAGGTTTTGCAGGGCTTGGCGACGCAGAGCTTCATAAAATGCGCGCTCATCAGGCGTTAATTCGACAAGTAGTTGAATTTCCGTTTTAGGTGGCAATTCTTTCAAAACATCATCTTTGCGACGACGCAACATAAACGGCTGCACCAAACGACGCAGTTGGTCGCGCCGATTGTCGTCACGGTATTTTTCAATGGGTGCAGCAAATTTCTCCGTAAAACGGTCTAAACTGCCAAAAAGTCCAGGATTTATGAACTGAAATAAGTTCCACAGCTCGCCCAAGTGGTTTTCCAAAGGTGTACCCGTGGTCAATATTTTGAAATCACCTTGCAACTGCATCGCCGTTTCAGAACGTTTGGTTGCACGGTTTTTGATGGCTTGCGCTTCGTCGAGAATGATGGTTGTAAATTTCTTTTTTGTAAAATGTTCCGCCTCTCGCGTCATCAAATCGTAGGTCGTAATGATGATGTCATTTGCACCCGCTTGGTCAATCGCCGCTTCACGGTCGCCTTC
This sequence comes from Saprospiraceae bacterium, assembly GCA_016787525.1. Taxonomy (GTDB): domain Bacteria; phylum Bacteroidota; class Bacteroidia; order Chitinophagales; family Saprospiraceae; genus JAAFJT01. The sequence continues at coordinate 95,251 of JAEUUP010000043.1, forward strand.
TCCGAACAAAATAGCGTTCAAATCGGGTGTGAATTTGCCAATTTCAGCCACCCAATTGCGACAAACTGAGGCAGGCGCAACCACCAAAGTTGGTCCATTTTCAGCTCTATCCAGCACCAACGCCAAGGCTTGTACAGTTTTACCCAAACCCATATCGTCCGCCAAACAAGCCCCAACGCCCCATTTTGCCAATCGGCTCAACCATTGAAAACCTTCAATCTGATATTCGCGCAGCGAGGCATTGAAATTTTCAGGTACTTTGAACTTGGTTTTAAAGGCTTTTTGGAGCAAATCAAGGTTTTTTTGATATTTTTTATCAAAATTAAAATGCTGTAATTCATCTGTAAAAACCGACATGGCAGGCGCAGCCAAACGGTGCAATTGCAATGAACCGTCTTTCAAAGGATTCATCAAACCATTGATTTCTTGCAAACGCTTGCGAAATTCATTAGTTAAAGCTAAAAATTTGCCTGGCGACAGTTCGATAAATTGGCTTTTAGATTCGCTTAGTTGCAACAATCGTTGCATATCCAAAACCATATTTTCGTCCACTCGCAACTCGCCTTTCACCTCAAACCAATCATTTTTTTCTTTGATATTCATCGAAAACTGCTCAAAGCCGACCACTTTCGTGATGCGGAATTTCTCGCCTTTGGGCCACTCCAAAATGATGTCTTCATTGGCAACCATGGGCTGTAATTCCAACAAAAACTGCAAACAAGTATCTGCATCCGACAATTCATAGGTATTTAAATTCGGTTGGATACCCCTCAGTATGTCGAGTTTTTCGAGCAGATTTTGATAGTTTTCTTTCTCTTTTTTCAAATCGCGCTTGGTTTGCACTTTTGCGCCACCCAAATCCGCAATGACCGTAGGCTCACCTATGCCAGGTTTGAAATACGGTGGATTCAAGCCAAAAGGTTTGGCATAAAACTCAACATGAAAGCCGTCACCCACAGGCAATAAATGCACACAAGTCCGCAAATCTGGCTCTACAACAGGCAAATTATCCGTCGTTTCAAAAGCCGATTGTACTGTAACGATATTTGACAAGCCTTCCACTACTTTTTGCAAACGCTCACGCCCTTTTTTCGGAACTATGAGCTTATTACCATTCATCGCACGAGCAATACGGGCGTGCTCTTCGGTGATTTTCAACAGTTTATAGCGTGTTGGCGATTCTTTCATAACCGACCAGCCTGTACCTTCTATCTTTTGAGAAAACGACAATTCATAGCCTTCTTTCACCTCTTTTGCCACCAAAACAGGTTTATCTTCAACCAACTGTACAGCTACTTGCGGCGATTTGTAGAGGAACAAAAGTGGATGCCCAACCAATTCTGGAATCGCTTTGTCCGTATCAATTATATATTCATTGCCACCACTCCAACCATAATATTGCTTAATACCACGACTGATGCGGCGATCTTGGTCGGTCATACAGTTTACTTCGCCTCGCAATAGACGGTGCAAAGCCACATTGCGCCCTGCCGACCAGCCCGTTTTACCATACACTTGTTCTTTGGGTTGAATTTGGTAGTTTTCAAAATCAACCAGCCATATAAGGCGTGCATCGTTCTCTTTCGCCACTTTTTGCGGTGCGGTCGAAGTCAAACCAAGCAAGGCATTAAGTGCAGATTCCCATTCTTCGATGCGCGGAACGAGGTCAATAAGTGACTCTAAATTGTCAAAGTTGGCGTTTTTACTGAGGGGGGTCGTTTTGAGTTTTTCTAATTCTGTTTCCCATTTTTCAACACTTGGCTCGATACGATTGAGCATGGTCAACAACTCAAAAGCCATCCAATTGTAGCCATTTTTTAACAATCGTTCAGTCAATGTCTTAACTGTTGACATCGGTAACATTTTTTCATCAACCAAAAATATGCAGATATAGATGAAAAAACGGTTCTGTTCCGAATTGGGCAATATGTTTTGCAAAGTTCGTTTGGCAAGCCCTTTTTCATTTTTCAAATTGTTCAGAACAGCTAAAAGCGAATCATAAACTTGATTGAAAATACCATAATATTTCGATAAGCTCTTGTGGTGCGACTCAATTTTGCTGAAAAGCGAAGTATCTTGGGTTTTCAACTGTGCCAAAATCTGAAAAATTGCGCCCACTCCACCCAAAAAATCTTTTGGGTTTTTGCTCATTTTCCGCACTGCTTTTGCACCTGTATTGAATATTTCAACCGCTTCATTCGCATTACCCCTCAATAAAGTTTGCCACCCGAAAAAAACAGCCGATTGTATGTCATCAAAATAGTCGGATACCTGCGCCACCAAAGCCCAATCACCTTTGAACATGGCAATTTGTGCCAACATCCGAGCAATGTTTGGGCGGTCAGATTCCGACAAATTTTTCAGATTTTTGACGACATAATCGAAATAGTCATCTGTAGGTGTAAGGTCAAAAAACGTCAATGTCAATTTCTCATTCAGCAAAAAGGCGCGAATACTGAGGGGTATCTTTTCTAATTTTGCGACATCAAGGGCATCGGGCAAATAGTGCTTTAAGAGTTCTTTTTGTGAAAATTTGGCAATACCATTGCTATTTTGAATAGTTTGGTTATAATTTAAGCGAAAATCTTCTACTTTTCCTAAATAAAAGGCAAAACGCGCTTCTCTAAAATAACGTTCTGAAGGTTCAAAATCACGATAACGAATGTGCGAAGGCTCCATCAGTCGTTGAATTTTGGGCAATAAAGCCCTAAAATCTCTGTCTTTTTCAAACTCATTTTCAAGCAAAAAATCAGCAAAGTCAGCCTTGATACGGTATTGTCCTGTTGGCAAATAGAGCAAAAACGCCGCTTGGTTGTGTTCCATAAGCCAAATTTTAGCCCAACTTGCCGTTAAAGCTTTGCCCATATATTGAAAACACGAGTTAAATATCTCAACCATTTTGGTCATCGAAAAAGGCTCATGCACCAAGGCGGCAATTTTCAATACACGTTGTTCGGCTTCGGGTAAGTTTTTGTAGGCTTTGTAAAGCCCTTCGGGAGAGTAATCAGAGTGCATATTTTTGTCGGATTGTGTCGTGTAAACGCCATCGGGACCTTGTACAAGGGTTTCGGCAGTTCGATTGGGAATTTCGGAAAACTGTTGACGCAGTGCGAATAACAAGCCAAAAGCATGTTCACACAGTTCGCCATTATAAGAGCAAGTGCAATTGGATTTTGTGATTTCGCTACCTTTAAAGGCAATTCTGACCGCAAATTCGTCGTGATTACCTTCGACATAAGCCGTCCAAGCTCCTTCATTGGTCTGAGTTATGTCATAAACGCGTTTTTGATTGAACAGACGTTGCCCTTCTTCAACCAAACCTTGTTTGACATATTTGTCAAAATTATTGATAGTCCAAATCATTTTAATCGCATTTTGAGGCGCGAATTTACGACTTTTTGAGCGGATAACTGCCGTTTATTTGATGAAAAATAAAGAAAGAGAAGTTTATAAGAAAGGCGAAGAAGTTTGAAACTTCTCCGCCTTTAAATTCTAACAAAAACTCCTTTCAGCTTGCAAAATATGCCTCTGATGATGCGCTGTCATAAACAAAAATGTATCGCCTAACTTCAATTTCAGCCACTGCATAATCGAAATTGGCACACGCACCTTAGCAATATTAACTTTTCGTGCACGCTCAATCAACTGCAACATACGCTCTTGCTGGTCAATAAATTCAGCAATCATCGCTCGTGCATCGGGTCGCTCGGACGGAACGGCATGGGCAGGTGCTTTCATTTTTGATTTTACGACCCCCTCAGTATTCGGCAACATGAGGTTGTAAAAATACTTGCCCAACCAACCTGATTTAAAGGTCTCATTGGCAGTATAACCATTTTTTTCAGCCGTTTCAATCGCTTTTTCGATGGCGGACAAATAATATCGCCCATAGATATTGAGGTGTTCAAGGCATTGCGCTGCACTCCAAGCCGATGGATTAGGCTTTTTGTGCAAGGTTTCGATAGGCATATTTTGCCATTTTTGAACGGCTTTTTCCAAAAACTGCTCTGTTTGAGCGTATAAATCGTCGAGAAGAACTTTTGTTACGTACATCAATTCAATGTTTTTTGATTTTTTAATGGGACAAAGTTCTCCATCTATTTTTTTATAAAACTTGGTAAAAACCAAGATTTTACCCCCTCAGTAAAATATCAAATCTTCACATTCGCCAGCAATTTACTAAAATTAGTCGCGTCCATACCCAAATAGCTCGCCAAATACTTGTGTGGAATCATGGTCAAAACGTGTCCGCTACGGGTCAAAAGTGTGCGAAAACGCTCTTCAGCAGAATAAGATTGTAACTCAATTTGTCGTTCCAAAACACCCGATAAAGTTTGGCTGATGGTCAAACGCATCAAACGCTCAATGGCATGGTTTTTAAGCATCAATTCATCAAGTTGGTGAAATGTTGTCCGCAAAAAACGGCTCGGAGTCAATGTTTCAAGGTAATATTTCGATGGTTTTTGCAATAAAAATGAATCTGCAATACCCGAAAATGAAGGCGGATATGAAAAAACCAATGTCGTTTCGCGCCCATTTTTATCAACTGCAAAAGCTCTTTGAACACCTTCTAAAACAAAATAAACATATGATTCAATCGTACCTTCATGGGTCAATATCACCTTGCGTTTGGCTTCAAAAGGTTGCCAAATAGCAGAAAAGGCTTCAAAATCGGGTGATTTCAAGGGATAAATGGCGTTCACGACGGCTTTTAGCTTGTCCAATTCTTCTTTCATATCAAAACTCAATTTTATATCCAATTACAGGAATTATACTCATCAAATATCTGTATTGAATTTTATCCAAAGCCACATTATAACTCTGACTCACAGGGTTTTTACGATTGGTGGCATTTTGTACTCCCAAAATAGTGCTGCCTGTCATCCCTTTATATTGCACTTTCCACTCAATTTGAGCGTCTAAGCGATAAAAAGCAGGCAATTTTTCTTCATAAAGTCGTGTCGCATCGGTTACAGTCCGTTTTTGTTGCTTCGATTTAATCAAATCGATTGGCACAACACGCTGCCCGCCCGCATGACTGAATTTTATATCCAAACCCAATGCCGCAGGGCGACGACGATTATTAAAAGTCCACTCCTTTCCCATCAAAAACGTAGCTGCTGTATTCGCGTTGTAACGTGTGTTGCGCCAAATGCCATCCGATGCCAAATATTTTGATTCAAAAAGACTCAAAGTCGCCAAAAGATAAAAATTGTCTGTCCAAAACCGTTCGAGCGTCATTTCTGAGCCATAATTTTTGCCCAAACCCGAATTACTGAGGGGTTCTATCGCGAAATCATCGTTCAAATTGATGATGCTGAAATTCGTCGCACGACCCGATGTTATCGGCACATCAAACAGTTTTTGATAGTACAATTCCGTTTTCAGATGCCAATTTTCTGCAAATTGCCAATCGTGGCTCACAATAAAGTGATGCGCTTTTGTAAAATCTAAATTTTTATTGGCTAAAACTGTGTCTTTCCCCACCTTAATTCGAGCAAAGTAATTGCCCAAAGGCTGGATTTGCGAATGTAAACCATAGCCAATCGCCACCGTTTGTTTTTTTGATACGGCGAAAGTGAGTGCGGAACGCGGTTCAAATGCCGTTTTTTGATTCAAAAACAGATGCTGAATGTGCGTACCCAGCTGAAAAGCGCCCCCCTCAGTAAAACGCATACGCCATTGAGCAAAAACATTTGTGAGCGTTGTGTTGTCATTTGTTTTGATTTTATCCGTCAATTTGCCGCCCACATCTTCTCTTTGTTGCAAATCAAAGCCTTTGAATGTCGTATATGCACCCAATCGTAACGTTTGTTTTGCACTGAATTTATGGTTAGCGACCATCGAAAGAACAACATTTTTTTCAGAAAACCGATTATTCCGAGTCACTATCAAGGGCTTGTCTGAGCGATCAAAACGATTGTCTTCTTCTCGATAAGTATAGTCATTGATGGAAAAAACGGTTTTTAAGACGGTTTTTTGCCCTAAAATTACGCTGTGTGTCACGCCGATTGCCCCAGTATTTGAGCCATCTAAACGTCCAAAACGGCGGTCACTGTTTTGTTTCCAAACATTTGAATCGGGTACAGCATCAATGGCTTGTTGGCTTTTGCCAGCAAACCCAAAAATGGTAAATTGTCCCATTCGTTTCGTTGGCAAACTGACGTTGAATGATAAATCTTGAAACTCAGTCGGGGCATCGCCGACATTGAAACCGACCTTTTGCAAAAAAGACAAAAAACCATAGCGATAATTGACCAAATAAGAGCCACCATAACCTTTTTTGAAGTACCCCTCAGTAGCCGCATCCAATCCGATGATACTTGCCGAAAAAGTATGCTCCCGTTTTTCATTATTCCCTTTTCTCAATTTTATGTCAAAAACACCCGAAAGCGCATTGCCATATTCAGCAGGAAACGCTCCTGAAAGAAAATCCGAATTGCTCAATAATTGCGCACTCAAAATCGAAATACCGCCGCCTGACGTTCCCACCCTTGCGAAATGATTCGGATTGGGCACATCCACACCTTCCATGCGCCACAACAAGCCATTAGGCGCATTGCCTCTGATAACCAATGAGTTACCATCTCCATTGCCGCCTGTTACGCCTGCAAAAGCCGTTGCCATACGTGCAGGGTCATTCAAGCCTGCGGCAAAACGGCGTGTTTCTTCGACGCTGAACATACGTGCGCTGACGGCTGCCAACTCGTTCAAAGGTTTGGTTTTATCGGACTTAGCTACGATGGTCACGGCATTGGTTTCTCTGATGTCTTCTTCCAATTCTATGGTCAAAACCGTCTCTTTGCCTGCTTCAACGGCGATATTTTTGATAAAAATGTCCTTATAACCGACAAAACTGACCTTAAAAGACTGTCTGCCAACAGGCACATCGAGCAAACGAAACCCCCCCTCAGTATTCACACTCGCTCCACGCAATGGTTCACTACCGAGCAAAACGATATTCGCACCTACTAAAGGCGTTTTTAAGGTAGCATCGGCGATAGTACCGCGCACGGTTTGTAAAAAAATTGTTTGACCAGAAAGCGTTATAAAAAAGAATAATCCGAAGCAGCACAGTGCATATTTCACAAAAGGCATGATAGGTTTTTAAGGTAAAATTACGGCATGTTATGGTTTTTGGGCTTTTTCATATTCCATAATTTGTTTTTTTGAAGCTAAAACTCGCCAACTGGCTTCTAAAACTTCATGTAAAAGTTTTTTATCGTAGTCATGAATCCACATACAAACGTATGGATAATTGCGAAAATGCTCAGGCAAATGAAAAATTTCGGGGTGGGATTCCAAATAAGCGTCACGGAGTTCAAAAGTCAATCGGATCGGAATAAACTCGCCACAATCGTGCAAACGACACATCAGTTTGCCCCTCACTTTTATTGAAGGTGTATTTTCGTGCGAAACGCTATCCTCTGCACCTGTAAATTGTAGGGCAATGCAGCGAATGGGTTCAAAATCAGCAGCATCAAATTTCATAATAGGAACAACTTTACTTCGATTTACAGCAATAATTATAGAATATTGACGGACAGCCTCGTCTATTTTCTTGTTTTTTTAATACAAATATAATCATTGTACCCCTCAGTATTTTGTGTTTTTTTAGTAAAATTTGCTTAATTTCGGGCAAAAATCTATTCATCGTCTTTTATTAAAGTCAAAATATCATGGAAAAAGGAACAAAACAAAATCCTTGGCAACTGAAAACACCTCCTCTCACATCTGATTATGAAATGTATATGGATACCAAAGATGGTAAAGAGGTCATCGTATGTGTCGTTGGCAAAACCACTCTTTTATATGATGCCAAATGCCTCAATGACTTGCATCAAATGCTCAAAGAACACGGCGATTGGGTCGAATTAGGCTCTGCTGACGAACAAAAACCCGCCAAAGAAGGCACTGTCGAAGCGTGGGGACGCTCTGAAAATAATCCTAATGGCGGTTGGTATGGTTTGAAAAAGGGTTTGAGAGGACGTTTTGGCATGTATATCCCACCTTTGATGGAAGAATTGGGTCTTGCAGAAGTAGAACATAATGCCAAAAACAATAGAATGAGAGCGAAATAATAATGAAATATGGAGGGCGTACAAATATGAAATTTTCAAAATTTCGTATTTGTACGTTATAAAGTACACGCACTATTTTTTATGTTCCAAAAAGCTGACACGTTTTTGCAAATCTTCCAAAATCTCCATCTGACGCACCTGCAAATCAAGCAATGATTTCATTTCTTCAAAAATCAGAACATCTATCTTTTGGTGCAAATTGCGGACTTCGATTTCTGCTTTTAGGTTCACAGCATAGTCGTTGAGTGACCTACGACGGTCTTTTTCTTCCTGTCGATTTTGGCTCATCATAATCACAGGAGCTTGCAAAGCTGCTACACACGACAAAATCAAATTGAGCAAAATATAAGGGTATGGGTCAAAAGGTTTGTTGATTAAAATAAAAGAATTGAGCACGATCCAACCCAAAAGAATACAACCAAATAAAATGATAAATCGCCAACTACCACCAAATTGCGCTACTTTATCAGACAAACGCTCACCAAAACTGAGAGGGTCATCGGGGTCTTTCAATTTATCGGCTATGAATTTTTCATCTTCATAATTCTGTAAAACCATATTATGCAATTGCTGCACGATTTGGTCATTGTTTTTTAATAGCTCTTCATAGTCTGATTTTAAACGATTTCTCTTTTTCATTTTCTTAAAAGTTTGATTTTCAAATACTTAACTAGCAACTTTAATTACTTAATACACTCTCCTACCCTTTCAACAATTTTAATTCTTGCTCAATAGCTTGAATTTGTGGCTGATATGTGGCTTCTATTGTTCTAAAAAAAGACTTGTTGTGCGCCTGAATTTGCAGAATAACCAACCCTCTCAGTATTTTATCTTCTCTAAAATCATTCAGTGTCAATTTGTCTGTATTCACACCTTTGAGCGCAAAATAGCCTTTGCTTTCGTCTTTAACAGCTTCAATTGCATCCAAAGTCACTTGAACATTCGACTCCGTTAGCGTTCTCACTTGCGCATTTATGTCTGCTTTGTACTGCTCTTTCAGCTCTTCTAATTGTATTTCGAGCGACCGTATGAGGGCTTTTTTATTGGCTTCTGACTGTTTTTGCTTGATTTGTTGCTCTTTGGGGTCAGTAAACTCGCGTCTAAGTGCTTCGATGAAAAAGCCAGAGGTGTTTTTCAGTTTGCCTTCTTGCAAAGCCCGACGTGTCACACGAACGGCCTGTTCCAAGCGTTGTTCATTGCAATTTTCCAATTCCGATAAAAAAACGGTTGGCGAAACGCCGAACTCACCCACTACGATACTTTGAAATTGCAAAAACAATTGATCTTTTCGGGCGTGTTCGGTGGTGTCAAGTTCATTTTTTTCAGGTTTTACTGAGGGGGGTAACAGCGCGCGAGTACCAGACTTTGCTAACTCTTTCGATTTTGAGTGAAAAGTAAATCTAAGGCTCTCAACCCTTTTACCTTCTTTAATTTTTTCAATATTTGTAATCGTCAAATCTGTAAACTCGTTGATGTCTCTATAGGCTGGTTCTATCACTTTCTGATAAAAATTGGCAAAAAGCGGGTATTCTGATGTCAGTTCAAAAATGCGTTTCAAATACTCTACATCCATCGTTCTTTTGCCGATTTTTTCGTATTGCTTCAAATGTTCATAAATCCGCAAGGTATAACTGCTTTTGAATTTGACCACATTTTGCAAATCATAGGTCGTAAATCGGCTTTTTAACTCCAAAAGCAGAGGTTTCATTTCTGGGTCAATCGAAATATCCACATATTCATTCACTTTTCGCTTTGACTCGTCCAAAACAGACTTCATCACATCGGCTTTTCGGATAATATGGTAAATTTTTTCACGTATAACGCCTTCTTGTTCATAGTTGACATAGAGTTTTTTATTCATCAGACTATGTGTCGCTTGTCGCAGCAACTCGTAAGCATCGCCATTATTGATACTAAACTCCTTAATAATATCGCGTAAATAGACCCGATACACCCGAAAATCCTCATCACTTTGCTCAATCTCTGAAAGAATACTCGTGAACACACGTGTCTCCCAAATATCAAAGCGATAGCGTGCTTCGATGAGGTCATTCGACTTTTTGATGAGTTTAATGCCCTTGTTTTTTTTTGTTTTTTGGCTCATAATGTTATTCGAGTCTAAAATTCAACTATAACTAAAACCGAAGTAACTGCCCCAGATTTTTTAGTTTTTAGTTATAGTTGAGGTTATAAGTTCCATTTTAGCTTATATTTTGGTCGCTGTGGCTTCAAAAAACCCGAAAAAAATCAATTTCTTGCTCCTAAAAAGAGTAATAAACAACTGATAAGATGCTTTCTTTCGGTTTTGGTTATAGTTTTCAGTTATAGTTCGTTTTGGTTATAAATAAATTCGGTTTTGGTTATAGTTTTTTAGTTTTTAGTTATAGTTTCTTTCGGTTTTGGTTATAGTTTTTCAGTTTTTGGTTATAGTTAATGTCATAAAAAATTGATAATCAATAGATTACCAACATTTAAAATTAATAAAAGATACTTTAAAAGAATATAAACATCAACAGAATAAATTGATGATGATTTTATTAAAATATGCCTAAAAATACACTTTTTTTTAGTTTTTATAGCGGGCAAGCAATAATTTTAAAATTTGACCACGGACTGTTGAAAAATTTTCATCAGCCTCAGCTTTAATTTTATCGAACAACCATTGAGGCAAATCTATGGCAAAACGGTGCATTTCGTCTGTATTTTGCTTTTTTCTGCCAGCTTTTTTCTTTGGCAAAAGCATTTTCGGTTCTTCGGTTTTGGTTATAGTTTGTGGTTTAGGTGTATTTTTAGGCTTCGGTGCAGGTTTTTCTTTAGGCTGTTCTTCTGCAACGATGGAAGGTTGACTGTTTTCTCGGATGCGTTGCGTCAGCATATCTAAGTCTATGTCGGTGTTTGTCTTGGGTTGGATTTTTTTTATTTGCTTCATTTTTTCATATCATTTTATATTTTTACTAAAAAAATCAATTAAATATAATTGAATATTAAACTTTATTTAAAAATACAATTCTATTTATATTTTTGCAATTCTTTTTGTATAAAATTGTAAGTATTTGTACTAAATCGTTTTGAGTATTTCCTCAATCTCATTAACCATGCCACGTACTTCGTCCTTAGCTTTCTCATCGCGATATTCCAACACACCTAACCCCTCAGTAAAAGTATCCTTGTAAGCCAGCCGATCCGCCATGCGATTTTTTAGAAGTTTGATACCGTAACTTTCAACGGCCTCTGGAATTTCGTTGACTAAGCGATTGCGTTGTACGCGATTCATCACAACAGCACCAAGGACACTCCCACCGATTTCTTCCTTCATCGTTTTGATTTCTTTGAACTTTTTGAAGAAGGTTTCAAAACCCCTGTAATCAATCAAACTTGGAGTAATGGGAATCAGCACTAAGTCGCTTACGCCAATTGTGTACTGGGCGAGTTCTGAGAGCTGGGGTACTCCATCTATCAACACAATATCAAACTTCGCTCTAAGAGCTTTAATTTCACTTGTAAACTGTTTTTCAGAAACACTCACAACTGTGACGTGAGGCTCTTCTTTCGTTCTGTTGTCGCGCCACTCAGTTGCAGAGCGTTGTTCACGGTCGCTGTCAACGAGGCAAATGCTGTATCCTTTGAGTGCTAAACCGACTGCAATATTGATGGAAACGGTTGTTTTCCCCACCCCTCCTTTTAGATTTGTAACAGATATTACCATGATTTTTTTGTATTTTTATGAAATGATTTGCAAAATTACTAATTTTTTATGATTTAATTGTATTTTTTTGTTTTAAAACAATTTTATTTCTATAAATACATATTTAAATAAATTAATACTAATTTTTACAATTCTTTTTGTATAAAATTGTATTTAATTACACGCATCAAATCACATACTTCTTTAGAAAAATACTTTTATCTGAATGCTTATTTTTAGAGTGAGAGTAGTTTGCTTCTCCGAATGTGTTTTTGAAAAGAAAGAGCTTTATTTTTGAACACAACAACCTTACAACCAAGACCGCAACTAAGAATACAACGATAAGAAGGAGAAATCAATGAAGTGAAAAATAGTTTGCAATATCCTGTCTTATCAAAGATTGAGTACAATAGTTACTCAAATATTTCTTTTTCCTAACGAGTATGGCTAATTTTGCACTTCTTTAAAACAACCTTTAGTTCAATAGCAACGTGTGGTCAGAACACATGAATGGCGAAGCCTTGTTTTACTTGAAACTTTATTACTGTTTTTCCGAATTATTATAAACTAGCTCTTTCTCTAAAAAAGTCTTCGCGGACAGTAACCCGACTTTTAAAACCGTTTAAAAGCAGAAATCTGATAGATATGTCTGATAAAATAAAATTCGCTGTCGTAGGTTGTGGACACATAGGTAAACGCCATGCAGCTATGATTACTCAAAATCCAGATGCTGAATTGGCGGCTCTCTGCGATATTCGTCCGAAAGAGGCTTTGGGTTTAGAAAACTATAATGTGCCATTTTTTCCATCCATTGACGCTCTTTTGGCTGCCACGCTCGATATTGATGTGGTCGTTATTGCTGCGCCCAACGGTCTGCATGAAGAACAATCGCTCAAGGTGTTGAAAGCTGGAAAAAATGTGGTGATTGAAAAACCGATGGCTCTGACGAAAGCAGGGTGCGAACGCATCATTTTTAAAGCCTTGCAACAATCGAAGCAGGTTTTTTGCGTCATGCAAAATCGTTATTCCCCCCCCTCAGTATGGTTGAAAGAACTGTTGCGAGATGGCACTTTGGGTAAGATTTTTATGGTTAAAATAAACTGCTTTTGGAACAGAGACGATAGATATTATAAAAAAGGTGGTTGGCATGGTACTGCTGAACTCGATGGTGGCACTTTATTTACGCAATTCAGTCATTTCATTGACCTGATGTATTGGTATTTTGGAGATATTACAAACATCAAAGCGCGTTTTGGTGACTTTACACACAAAAACTCAACTGATTTTGAAGATTCTGGATTCATTCATTTCGATTTTGTGGATGGCGGTATGGGTTGTCTGAGTTATTCGACGGCTGTTTGGGATAAAAATTTGGAGAGTAGTATCACCGTTGTGGCCGAAAATGGCTCTTTAAAGGTGGGTGGACAGTATATGAACGAAGTGGAGTATTGCCATATTAAAGACTACACAATGCCAACTTTGGCCGAATCTAATCCACCCAATGATTATGGACCTTATAAAGGCTCGGCGGCTAATCATCATTATATCATCGAAAACGTCGTGGATGTTTTGAAAAACCGAGGCAGTATCACAACCAATGCGCTTGAAGGTATGAAAGTCATCGAGATTATTGAGAGAATTTACGCTTTGCGTTAATATAAAAAATAGCAACACACACCGATATGCAGACTTATTCATTGAAAGAAATTACTACAAAAATTGGTATCAAACACATCATCGGCGATGAAAATGCACGTATCACTGAGCCAATTCAGTTGGACGCACAGAATGAGCACACGGATGTCATCATGTGGGCGAGTGTGAAAAACTATGAATCTTTGAAACAAGTCAAATGCGGTGCGATTATCTGCCAAAATATTGATGACCAAGACATAAATCCCAATTGCCACTATCTGATTGCGGAAAATCCGCGCAGTGCATTTCGGCTGTTGTTGCAAACTTATTTTATGCAAGAGGAAGAACGTTGCATCGCACAAACCGCAGTGATTGACCCCTCAGTAAAATTGGGTAAAAATGTGTCCATCGGTGAATATGTGGTCATCGAAGCAGGTTGTGTGATTGGCGATGATACGACAATTGGACACAATACAGTTATCAAACGAAAAACCATCATTGGTAATCGTGTACAAATTGGGTCGAGCAACGTCATCGGTGGGGTAGGGTTTGGTTACGAAAAAGACGAGAACGGCGAATATGTTTTAATTCCGCATGTCGGCAATGTCGTCATCGAAAATGGTGTTGAAATAGGTAATAATACGTGTGTGGATAGAGGCGTTTTGGGTAGCACCTTGCTGAAAGAGAATTGCAAGATTGATAACCTCGTTCACATTGCCCACGGAGCTGTTATTGGGCGCAACGCCTTAGTTATCGCTTTGGCTTTGGTGGCGGGCAGTGTCGAAGTTGGAGATAATGCCTGGGTCGCGCCTTCGTCGAGTATCATTCAGAAAGTTAAAATTGGTAAAAATGCGACTATTGGCATGGGCGCAGTCGTTTTGAAAAACGTCGGTGATGATGAAGTATGGGTCGGAAATCCTGCTAAAAAGCTTTTTCCTAAAGACTAAAAGCACCCCCTCAGTAAAATCACTGGATTGACACCATATAATAAGCAAAATCTTCTTCTTAAAAGATGTTTTGTCTTTTCAATAAGAACTCGATTGGTTTTTTGAGAGCCAATCGAGTTCTAGTTTTTTATGAATAGAACAAAACAACACATTTGATAAACATTACTTCTCGCAGAAAATGTCCACAAACAAAGTAAAAAGAATAGAAAACGACGAAATCACACTCAAAGACATCATTCTGACTATCAAAGAATACGGTTGGGAGGTGTTGCGCCACTGGTATATCGTAGCACTTTGCGTTGTGCCATTGACCAGCTATTTATTGTACAAAGCCATCAAAACAAAACCGACTTACAACGCCAGTTTGACGTTTTTGGTCAATGGAAACGAAGGTAGTTCTTTGGGTATCGCAGCTATTGCTGGCAAATTGGGCTTAGATGGTCTCGGTGGTGGCAATACGAACTTGGATAAAATTACAGGTTTGTCCAAATCACGGCGTATTGTTCAAATGGCTTTATTTCGACGTGCCATCATTGATGGTAAAGACGATTTTTTTGCTAATCACTTGATTCGTACAGAAGATTTGCATCAAAATTGGGCAAATGACACCACGGGTTTGAAAGATTTTACCTTCAAACATGGCGATTTTGAGAAGTTTACACGCACTGAAAACAGTGCTTTATTGGCACTTTACGATATTTTATCGGGTAAAAACGGCATTTTTTCATGCTCGTTTGCGAAAATGTCGGAAATGCTCACTTTAGATTTGAAAACAACCAATGAAACACTATCCATTGAGTTGCTCAAAGCCATCTTTGCTGAGTTGAGTGAGTTTTATGTTGAAAAAACAACGACTAAAGAGTCGAAAACTTATAAAGTTCTGAAACATCAGTCGGATTCGATTCGCCGACTCGCACGTTCAAGAGAGGCTTCGGCAGCGAGTTTTGATGATAGAACACGTGGATTGATTCTCAACGAAGACAAACTGCCTTCCGAGCAGATGAAAAAGGAGGCTTTGATATACAATACCATGTATGCCGAATCGCAAAAGAACTTAGCGATTGCTGGTTTCGCCTTGGAGAACAAAGCACCGTATATCCAAGAGATTGACACGCCTATTGCACCACTTGAGCCGGTCAAAAAATCGAAAAAAACAGCTTTACTCATCGGTGTATTCATCGGCGGCTTCATCGGAACGGGCTTTGTCGTATTGCGCAAGAAAATTCGTGACTCATTAAAAAGCGTTTGAGTTACCCCCTCAGTATAATCATATAAAAATTCACTTTTTACCATTTATCAATCATCATTCATTTTATAATGTACAACAGTCTTCTTAAAAAAGAGAAAAAAATAGCCGTTCTAGGCTTAGGTTATGTCGGTTTGCCTTTGGCTTTAGAGTTTGCAAAATACTTCAGCGTTGTTGGGTTCGACATCAATCAAAAACGTGTGGACTTGATGAAACAAGGCATTGACCCATCCAATGAATTAGATAGTACGGCGTTTGAAAATAAAGACATTTTATTCACGGCCAACCTCGACGATTTGAAAAAAGCTCACTTTTTCATCGTTGCTGTACCCACAGATATTGACCATAACAAAGTGCCAAATCTTACACCCTTGAAACGCGCTTCTGAAACCATCGGCAAAGTCATTAAAAAAGGTGATTATGTCGTTTACGAGTCAACAGTTTATCCGGGTTGTACCGAAGAAGATTGTTTGCCTATTGTGGAAGAAGTGTCGGGCTTGACCTTTGGTAAAGATTTCAAAGCAGGTTACTCACCCGAACGCATCAACCCAGGTGACAAAGAGCGCACCATTGATACCATCCTCAAAATCGTGTCTGGCTCAGATGCCGAGGCTTCAGAGGAAGTGGCAAAAGTGTATGGACACATCATCAAAGCGGGTATTTTTAAAGCAGAAAGCATCAAAGTGGCAGAAGCTGCTAAAGTGATTGAGAATACACAACGTGACCTCAACATTTCGTTGATGAATGAATTGGCAATGATTTTTGATAAAATGGGCATTTCGACTAAGGCGGTCATCGAAGCGGCTGGGACGAAGTGGAATTTTATCAAATTACAGCCGGGGCTTGTTGGCGGACACTGTATCGGTGTTGACCCTTACTATTTGTTGCACAAAGCCCGTCAATTGGGTGTTGAGCCACAAGTCATTGCCGCAGGCAGACGCATCAACGACGATATGCCCCGTTGGATTACGAAACGATTGGTGCAAAACTTGATTCAGCAAGGCAGAAACCCAGGTCATTGCAAGGTTTTGGTGATGGGTATCACCTTCAAAGAGAATGTATCCGACATCCGCAATTCAAAAGTGGTTGATTTGATTCGTGAATTGATGGATTATTCTGTCAACGTACACATCGTTGACACCCACGCCTCGCCAAATGAAGTGGCGCACGAATACAAATTGACTTTAGTGGATCATATTTCAAGCGATTACGATGCCGTCATCGTTGCTGTGGCGCATGAAGATTATAAAAAACACACCCCTCAGTATTTTGCCTCCATTATGAAACCCAACGGCGTTTTAGTGGATTTAAAAGGACTCTACAAACCGTCTGACGACTATACTTATCTTCAATTGTAGTCTTATTTGATGTTCGTAAACACTGACGACGAAGTTTCAAACTTCGTCGTCGGTGTTCACGAACATTAAAGTGACGTTCACGAACATCAAAGTGACGTTCACGAACATCAAAGTGACGTTCACGAACATCAAAGTGACGTTCACGAACATTAAAGTGACGTTCACGAACATCAAAATGATGTTCACGAACATTAAAGTGACGTTCACGAACATCAAAGTGATGTTCACGAACATCAAAGTGATGTTCACGAACATTAAAATGATATAATTATTAGAGAGTGTTCACAAAACTGTGTCAATACAAAATCTAATTACCTTTGTAAATGGAAAAGACATTTAATTTTGAGCACTACAAGAGCGAAGCAGTATCAGGACTGCTGAATGGTCAGCCGTTAACAGGAAAAGACGGAGT
>JAEUUP010000049.1 GCA_016787525.1 Saprospiraceae bacterium
TTAATTGGCGGCGGCCCCCAAAAGACAAAAAAATAAAACATCTCGCTCCAAAAGGTCTCTTTGCCGCCGAAGGCGGCTATTTTAAGTTATTTTAGGTACTAAAGAATTACCGAACTATTGCTAACTTAATGTCCAAAATAATTGAAATTTTGAATGCAATATTGCATTTTGCCGTTTCATACAATAGTCTCGATTCCTCCTTTTTCGGGGGCAAGGCGACCGTTTTCATCTGCCCCGCCCAGGATATTGTACCCAAACCAAAGATTATTTCTTCGCTTTCGCAGCAGCAGTTTTTTTAGGTTTTGCGACAAAAGCATCAGGAATTTCAACCTCTATCATTTTTTTTACATCTTCTAAAGTCAATTGAGCGGCATCTTCGCTGGTCATTTTCTTGCCTTCATGTTTGAGCGTAATCATGTTTTTCCCAAAACGAATGAAAGGTCCCCAACGACCATTTTCGACTGCGATTTTTTCTTTTTCCCAGTTGTGAATATAGCGATTTCCTTCTTTTTCAACCTTGGCTTCAATCAATTCAGCTGCTTCATCGAGGGTCAATGTTTCCAAATTGAAGCGTTTGGGTACATTGATAAACATATCATTCCACTTGATGAATGGACCAAAACGACCTGTCCCTTTCGTAATAGGCAATGATTTATACATAAAAACAGGGGCTTCTGCTTTGCGCTTTTCTTCAAACAATTCAATAGCTCTGTCAAGCGTCATACTGAGGGGGTCTTCTGTTCTTGGAATCGAAACAAAAGTATCACCAAATTTCACAAATGGTCCAAAACGACCAATGCCAACACTGGCTGCCATACCTTCGTAGTCACCTAAGTTTTTCGGCATATCAAACAATCTCAAAGCTTCTTCGAGTGTGATGGTTTCGATAGATTGCCCTTTTTGTAAATTCCCATATGCGGGTTTTTCTTTTTCACTTAACTCTTCTGGTGTTCCTATTTGAGCCACAGGACCATATTTACCCATTCTGACTAACACTGTTCGACCCGAAACAGGGTCTTTGCCCAAAAGGCGTTCGCCACTGACACGTTCTGCTTCAGCAATTGTTTTGACAACTTCTTCGTGAAAAGGATCATAAAATTTTGAAATCATTTCAACCCAATTACGTTTACCATCTGCCACATCGTCGAGTTTATTTTCGACATCGGCAGTGAAGCGATAATTCATAATTTCATCAAAATGCTTATCTAAAAAATCCACAACCAACATACCCATATCTGTCGGTACAAGATGGTTTTTCAATGCACCTGTCATTTCTGATGACATTTTTTCAGTAATTTGACCGTCTTTAGCCAAATTCAGCACTGTAAATGACCTCTGAACACCATCTCTTGTCACTTTCTCAACATAGCCCCGATTTTCTTCCATGATTTTTGAAATGGTCGGTGCGTAGGTAGAAGGCCGACCAATACCGCGTTCTTCTAAGTCTTTGACCAAAGCTGCCTCTGTGTAACGAGCTGGTGGACGTGTGAAACGTTCTGTTGCACTCATTTCATTAAAGTCCAAAGCCTGTCCTATACTGAGGGGAGGCAAAACACCTTTCGCATCGTCGTCCTCTTCATCTTTAGATTCAATATACACTTTCAAGAAGCCATCGAACTTGATGACTTCGCCCTCTGCGACCAATTTTGAGGTGGGCAAAGTTGAAATAGCAATATCCACCACTGTTTTTTCCAGTTCCGCATCAGCCATTTGTGAAGCAATCGTGCGTTTCCAAATTAGCTCATACAAACGTTGCTCATCTCTATCGCCTGATACATTACGCTTTTCGATATAAGTTGGGCGAATGGCTTCGTGCGCCTCTTGAGCTGATTCTTTACCCGTTTTGAAGCGGCGTGTCTGCACATATTGTGCACCAAAAGACGTTTCAATTTCTTTTGCAATAGAAGAGATGGCCAATTCACTCAAATTTGTCGAATCGGTACGCATATATGTTATATGTCCCGCCTCGTACAAACGTTGGGCGTTTTGCATAGTTCGATTGACCGAAAAGCCTAATTTACGACTCGCTTCTTGTTGCAGAGTTGACGTTGTGAATGGTGCGGTAGGCTTGCGTTTGAGAGGTTTGACTTCAATTTTGGCGATTTTATAAATAGCACCACGGCATTTTTCTAAAAACTCGCGAGCCCCCCACTCAGTGTCATGACGCTCAGGCGATTCCGCTTTGAGGATGACTTTTCGTTCTTGTTTGTTCGGAACAATAAACTCTGCATCTATTTTAAAATAGGGTTTTGCCGTATGTTTTTGGATTTCGCGCTCTTTTTCGACCACTAATTTTACCGCGACTGATTGTACACGCCCTGCCGACAAGCCTCCTTTTACTTTTTTCCACAACAACTCAGACAACTCAAACCCCACTAAACGATCTAAAACACGACGAGCTTGCTGCGCATCTACCAAATCAAGATCAACTGTGCGAGGGTTCTGAACCGCTTTTTGAATGGCAGGTTTAGTAATTTCTCTAAAAACAATGCGTTTAGTGATACGTGGGTCAAGTTTCAGAACTTCGCAAAGATGCCATGAAATAGCCTCTCCTTCGCGGTCTTCGTCGGTTGCGAGCCACACTTCATCAGAACCTTTGGCATCAGACTTTAGCTGATTAACGAGTCTGACTTTGTCGGGTGTAACTACGTAATTTGGTTTGAATTTATTTTTTACATCAACACCCAGACCGCCTTTCTCAAGGTCGCGAACGTGACCGAAGCTTGACACGACTTTAAAGTCTGAGCCTAAAATTTTCTCAATCGTTTTAGCCTTAGCGGGTGATTCAACTATGAGCAGATTTTTTGCCATGCGATAACATTAATTGTTTTAAAATGGTCAAATTGACTTAGCCAAACTATTGATTCAAAGTACTTATTTTCAATTATTTAGCTACCAAACATATTTTTTAAACGACAATTTTGTTTCAAAATTTAGCGCAAAAGTATATGTTTTTATAATTAAAAGCATTTTTTTTCAAAAATTCCTAACGTTTCTTTAGTTAATTTTGGTTTACTGAGGGGGTAATATTCATTCAAAAAGAAGCTCAGAATTTGGTAAGTAACCAAATTCTGAGCCGAATATTTCACTTCTAAATCTCTTTTGTCAATCGTAGGCAATCACACAATTCAAAAAAAGACAATATTTATGTACTATTCCTAAAGTCATTAACGGCTTTCCTATAAAAAATAGCTGGATAGTTATTCACTGTTTCTCGCTTCATTCGAGAGATACTTTTGACATAAACTTCCAGATTAAGGTATTAAAATCGTTTCTCAAATTTATTTTTGCTTACTTGCCAACCTATTTTTTTGTAAAATATAACCTAACTTAACTGCTAAAACGGTAGAATAGAACAGATGATTGCGGTCTTTAACAGTTGTTTCTTCGATATATTCTTTGAAATTTCGCTCAAAAATATCAGGAATATTTGGTGTGACCGCATCAGATGGTAAATCGGTAAATAAAATACGTGTGCGACGTAATCCTAAACCAATACCCAAATCAATATTAAAACGCTCATCCATACCAAAATACCTTGTTGTACCTATATTAAGGGTCAAAGATTGTTGCGAAATACGCAAGTGATAGGGCAAATTTTGCTGAAAACTACGGTTTTCACGCCAGACAAAAGCAGCCCCTTGGTCAAAAAACTGACGATGTAGAAAGGCTATTGAAGTATAATGATTGCGCTGACGTTTCCATTTTGAACTCAAATAATATCGGTATGAGGTGCGCAAGCGATAGCTTTTAGCAGCTTCAGTCAGTCCCGCTACCTGAAATGTATAACCCGCCTCAACCTCCAAGCTATGCCAATGGCGACGAGCGGGCAATTGTTGTTCATAATAGGCAGCAATTGTAGGTCCAAATGGGTCAATGAGCGCAAGTGGGCTTAGTTTAATAATACGTTCGAGTGGCAAATCTTTGGTTTGGTCTTCGCCTTTAGGTTTAATTTGCCCCCTCAGTATAAAAGGGAAAAAAAGGATAAACCAGCAAAAAAGTCCTCGCAGAGTGTGTTTTTGTAAAAGTAGCATTTGCTCAATGTTAGATTATTTCCATGAAAGTTGTTATGTTCAACAAATATAGGTCTTTTTATTTCTTCGGATAGGTGCAGAATTGAAATTAGACAAAATTTGGTAGGCATCCCTTACATTTGTGATAAACTTCTTTTTTGAACTAAAATTCTTGATTTCCATAAAATGACGCTCGTTTTTGCAACCAACAACCCACACAAAGTAGCCGAAGTAAATGATGTACTGAGGGGGGCTAACTTAGAAGGTATCGAAGTCGTGACTATGACAGCAGTGGGACATACAACTGACTTACCTGAAACCCATGAAACAATTTTAGAAAATGCCATTGAAAAAGCAGAGTATTTGCATAATAAATATGGTGTCGCTTGCTTTTCGGAAGATACAGGACTCGAAATTGATGTGCTCAATGGAGAACCTGGCGTGCATACTGCTCACTATTCGGGTTCGCGCAACCCTGCGGACAATATCGCTAAAGTACTGAATCTAATGCATGAAGCTACCCTTAGAACTGCTCGTTTTCGAACCATTATCGTGCTGATACTGAGGGGGGGCGAGCAGTATGTTTTTGAGGGTATTTGTGAAGGTGTGATAAGACTAGAACCCGCAGGTGAAGGCGGTTTTGGCTATGACCCGATTTTTGAGCCTGTGGGTTACAATCTAACTTTTGCAGAGCTGCCAATGTCTGTCAAAAGCAATATCAGTCATCGTGGTCGAGCAACGGCAAAATTGATAGATTTTTTGCGTACGACATAATTTTGCATTAATCTTGAAAAAACAACCTTTCATCTGTTTTATTTCATTAAAATTGCTCTGTAAATCATTTTTGTCACAACATTAAAAACGTAAAAATGGGAAGTTTAAAAACATTTTACTTGATTTTTGGTATCGGGCTTTCAGTAGGGGCTATCTACTTGATTTATCGTAGAATGAGCGGCATTGACAATGCTTCAACAGAATTTTCAATTATTTTCTGTTCAATCATTGGTCTTTTATGCCTTGTGATGTACTATTTTGTAGATAAACTAAAACCTAAAGAATAAATTTTGAATTGTAGAATATGAAAATGACAGGACATGATTAAATCGAAAATCCAACAACAAAAATGGTTGGCACGTATCCTTATTGGTTGTGCTATAGTCATCATTTTTTTATCATTCCTTCAACACCAATTCAATACAAACTTTGTCATTGGTATTCTATTTCTTGCAGTAGGTATTGCCACTTTGCGTAGAGCAATAAAGGACGAATTAGATTCAAAAGACTGATAAAAAAGTGGGCTATGAAAAACGAACGCGATTGTTCATTTTAAGTCATCCTAATATCTATATACAATAATACTTTGGTCATTTTTAGATGAAAAACGGCGACATTGCCGTTGAAATAAATAAAATACGGACTCGAAAAGTCCTCACCGCCGCTAATGAAAGTTTTACAAATCAACAATTTAACAAAACACTATGGTCGTATAACGGCCGTTAATCAGCTCAATTTAGACGTTGAGCAAGGTCAAATTATGGGTGTATTAGGGCCTAATGGTTCTGGTAAAACGACAACATTGGGCATTGTTTTAGGCATTACAAAAGCAGACTCAGGTGATTTTCAATGGTTTGAAGGACAGTATGGTATTGGTTCTTCTGTCTTAACACATGTTGGTTCTTTGTTGGAGACACCCAATTTTTATCCATATATGACTGCCGAAGAAAATTTGGCTGTTGTGGCTCATATTAAACGCGCAAAAAATGTGGACTTCAACCATTTGCTCCAAATTGTCAATCTTGCACACCGCAAAGACACGCCTTTCAGAGGCTATTCGCTGGGTATGAAACAGCGTTTGGCGATTGCTGCGACAATGGTTGGCGACCCTGATGTGCTGATTTTCGACGAACCCACAAATGGACTTGATCCTACTGGCATTGCGGAAGTCCGCGAAACCATCAAAAGCATCGCAGCACAGGGTAAAACGATTTTTATGGCGAGTCATATTCTTGATGAAGTAGAAAAAGTATGTAGCCATGTTGCAATCATCAAAAATGGCAATTTATTGGCAACTGGTGAAGTTGGCTCTATTTTGGGCAAAGATTTGACCATCGAAATTGGGTCAAAAGACAATGATATACTGAGGGGTATGCTTTCAGAATTAAACTATATTGTAAAAATTGAAAATCGCCCATTTGGCTTATCTGTAAATATCAAACAAGGTTTCGGGGCATTTGATTTGAGTCAACTAGCCTTTGAAAAAGGTATCGTCTTGACTCATTTGGTCGAGAAAAAACGAAGCCTTGAACAAGAGTTTTTAGAAATTACATCGAGTTAGTTAGTGGTTAAAGGAGGAATATCAAACCAATAACGAATCACCAATTAACTAACGTATAAAAAAATATGTCAAAAATTACCTATCTTATCGAACTCGAATGGCTCAAAGTCAAAACCTATCGCCCCTTTTTAGTTTTGTTGGGCTTGTATGCACTATTGTTGCCTGCATTTATGTATTCGGCAAAGAAAATGCCGATTCCAAAAGAAATTGGTGGCACTCAGACTCTGTTTATGTTCCCTAATGTTTGGCTCTACTTGGGTTATGTGGGCAACTGGCTGGTGTTTTTTTTGATGGGATTCTTAGCTGTTCAAGCTATTTCTAACGAGACTTTTAATCGTACATTACGCCAAAACATTATCAGTGGTTTGAGTCGCACAGAGTTTTTCTTCTCAAAATTTTCGTTTTTGACTTTAATAAACCTTGCTGCAACTGTCTATTATGCACTTTGGGCATTGATTTTTGGCTTCACAAATACTGAAACAGTGTATGCCTCGAAGGTATATGAGAACATAGATACTATTTTTAGATACTTTTTGATGTGTATGGGCTATTCGTCGTTGGGACTATTTTTAGGTGTTCTGTTTAGTCGTTCTATTTTAGGATTGTTCGTCTATTTTTCATATATCATGTTTATTGAAAAAATTATTCGTTATGTCTTGATTCGTAAAATATTAGGCAGTAAAGCTATGCTTTTTGCACCTTCCAATGCTTTCAACGACTTAGTTCCACCACCTGTTCCAAAGATTTTGAATCAAACGATAGAAGGCACAGATATTCGACTTTTTTTGTATCCTAATGAAGCCATAATTACGACGATTATCTATGCGAGCCTATTCTTTTATGGTGCTTATTACTTGTTGAAAACACGTGATTTGTAAAATACCATTCATTTTTAAAAAATAATCAACACTTTTTAAAAAATAAGTATTGCAATATCAATGATTTGCCGTATAATTGCAGTCAGATTTACAGTTTTGCAATAAAACATTTTGAATGCTAAATTAACAAATATAAACACAAAATAAAGAAAGACATAACAGTCGGGTGATTTCTTATGAGAGCGAGTTGCAACAGCAATTTGCTCTTTTTTTATTTTTTCCGCAAACTTAACATTAACTTAATACTAAAAACGCGTACTATTGCAATAGGCTACAGACCTTTGTAGCATCAAAAATGTATGTAATTAATTTTCTAATCACAATTTTAACCAACTTAGCCTATGTTTGGCGTTGAAATTTCTACTCTTTCGACAGGTCTATTCATTGCTTTTGTAGCCTGTCTCATTATGACTTTCTTCTTTGAATTTGTTAATGGCTTTCATGATACTGCCAATGCCGTTGCTACTGTTATTTACACCAAAAGTTTGAAACCTGTTACTGCCGTTGTATGGTCGGGCACATGGAATTTTGCAGGCGTTTTGTTTTCATCGTGGTTGGGTTTAGAAGTTGCTATGAAAATTGCAAACTTATTGCCAGTGGAAGCAGTCATGTCCCAAGCCCCAGGGCAATCAGCCGCCATGGTTCTTGCGGTTTTATTAGGTGCAATTATCTGGAATTTAGGCACATGGTATTTTGGCATCCCTTGCTCAAGTTCACATACACTGATTGGCTCGCTTTTGGGTGTTGGTATGGTCTTTTCGACCCTACCTGAAAACACTTCTAAAGTAGGGGTCAACTGGTCAGAAGCTATCAAAATTGGTAATTCTTTGCTTTTTTCGCCTCTTTTTGGCTTTTCTATGGCTATTGTTTTGATGTTTATTTTACGTTCAGTTGTCAAAGGAGAACAAACAAAAGGCATTTTTAAAGAACCGCCTGCTGATGCACAGCCACCACTTTGGATTCGTGCCATACTCATCACCACTTGTACTTTAGTTAGTTTTTTTCACGGTCAAAATGACGGACAGAAAGGCATTGGACTTCTGATGGTTGCTTTAATGACTTTCATGCCACTTCAATATTCTCTATCGCCCAGTTTTGAACCCACAAAAGTGCAAGCTTCTTTGACAGCGATTCAACAAGCTCTTCCTGCGGACCAAATTAACAATCAATTTGCACCAAAAGAATTGGCAAAAACAGTCGAAACGATTGAATTGTTAAAAACAGATATTGGCACAGCGAGCGATGTAAAAAGTCGCTTGAGTATCAGGAAACGTATCAATTTGTTGACAAAGAACGTCAAATCCATACTCGATGAACCGAATATTATCACAGATAGAGACAAACGCGCTGTCATCAAAAGTGAAATTAAAGCCTTGTCAGCCTATACACACTATGCACCTATATGGTCTATTATTCTAATTTCTGTCGCATTAGGTGTTGGCACAATGATAGGTTGGAAACGCATTGTCGTTACCATCGGTGAGAAAATTGGTAAACGCCACATGACCTATGCAGAAGGTGCAACAGCAGAGTTAATTGCCGCCTCAACTATTGGTTTATCATCTTATTATGGCTTACCTGTCTCGACTACACACGTTTTATCTTCAGGTGTTGCGGGTTCGATGGTAGCTTCTAAAGGTGTTAAAAATCTACAAAAAGGAACGATTACAAACATCGCCTTAGCGTGGGTCTTGACATTGCCTGCAACAATCATCCTCTCAGGCGGTCTTTATCTTTTGTTTCGTTTGTTTGCATAACCCCTCAGTATAACATCAAAAAAAGCTCGAGAAGTTGTATAGCTTCTCGAGCTTTTTTTTTGATGTCAACATCAATACTTCGGTAATTTTTTAGTTAAAAAACGGCGGCTTCGCCGCCGAAAAAAGGGAGGATGGAGCGAGATGTTTTATTTTTTTGAATTGTGGGCTGCACCCACAATTCAAAAAAATAAAACATCTCGCTCCAAAAGGTCTCTTTGCCGCCGAAGGCGGCTATTTTAAGTTATTTTAGGTA
>JAEUUP010000052.1 GCA_016787525.1 Saprospiraceae bacterium
TTTTTGATTACAATTTTGGCAAAGCCAAAATTGTAATCAAAAAATCGCTCGCTCCAATAGAAAAACTTTCAACGTACGTCTTTTGCGCGTAGCGCAAAACAGTGAGTATCAAACACTCGAAAACTTATTTCTGATTACTTAATTCGTATTGATTCAGTAAAAATGCAATATCCTTCCCAATGATTTACAATTCAGTTATACTCTTTCACATATAGTTTTAGGTATTTGGTGGGTGCTTACAACACCCCTCAGTGAAAATCAAAAAATGCCTTGCAGAACGGTAAACGAACGGCAAGGCATTTTTTTATAGAAAATACTGAGGGGGTGTCGAGGCTCGTACGCCAATACCTCTCAATATTTATGATTTAAAAAATCCGAATATCAGACTAAAAACAGTCATCAGAAAAGTGAAAAAGACGATGAGTGGTAGAAAACGTCCATTATACACTTTTGAGATAATAAAATGGATGAGCCACAAAAAAGAAGTGAAAACGATTGAATAGAAAACAAAGGTAATCCAATTACCCACGTTTTTAGTCCAGTCAAAATTGTAATAACCTTCATCAATGTAAAAAAGATAACTCGTCAATAGCATTGCCCAAAATGGGTAAATGCTTGTGCTCAAGATTGAATGTTTAAGATTTTCTACATTCTTCATGTTAATATAACTCTTTTCTGAATAAAATATCTTTTTCACATCAATGCGTTGCTATCAAAATCGCGTTTCCAAATAGTAAGGCAACATCTTGCGCCATGTGTCCCAATCATGTGGCATGTCGTGACCCCAAACGTCGAGTTCGTGAGGTATTTCCTTCACATTCAAAATGTGTGAAAAGCGGCGACTCGCTTCGGGGGTTTCAAATGAACCAGAGCCTGTTGAAATAATGATTTTTTTCGCTTGTTTGATGCGTGGCAAAAAATACTCGTCAGTCAAGCCAGGCATATAATGCTCAGGCGAATTGAAATATACATCGTCGTCAAAATAACCATCGGTATAGCTCGATAAATCATAACAACCACTCATGGCAATCACGCCATTAATCATATCAGGACGTTTTAGGAATAAATTCATGGAATGTAAAGCACCAAAACTAGCACCACACGTAATAATAGGTGTATCAGCACTCGTTTTGACTTTGATGTATGGAATCACTTCATTGAACACATAGTCATTGAATTGTTGATGCCGAATAGCCTTGTGGCGTGGGTGCATGTGGTTATTGAGCCATGACTCTGTGTTGATAGAGTTGATACTAAAAACCTTTACTTTACCAGCATTGATATACGGCTCAATGGCTTTTATGAGCAGAAAACGCTCATATTCGAGGTAGTCTGCTGCTGCTGTGGGTACTAAAAGTAGTGCAAAACCATAGTGACCATAAGTCACGATTTCCATATGTTTGTTAAGTCTTGGGCTATGCCATCCGTCGAGTTCTCTTTGCATGATAATTCTCGGTTGAAAGGTTATTGTCTATTGTTTTTTAATGTGGTGAAATTGGTTTTTTATTTTTATTTGACCAAATATGAAGGTAGTTTTTTGAAAAATACTAAGCAGTACAAAACATTTCTACAAACTACTGACATTTTGTCACCTCATTTTGACAAAACGTGCTATCTTTGCGTTTTTAAAATTAAAGAAATATGTACGATAGCAATCCAACACTCGAACTACTCAATCTCACGGGTAAAAAAATGGACGAAGACCGTCAAGGTGAAGTGCTTTTTAAAGAATTTGAAGATTTTACTGAGGGGGATGGTTCAAAGAAATTTTACATCGAAAGCTACGGCTGTCAGATGAATTTTTCGGATTCAGAAATTGTTGCTTCTATCTTGTCAGAAGCCAATTATAAGCCGACACGTATGATGGAAGCGGCTGATTTGATATTGGTCAACACCTGTTCCATCCGTGAAAAAGCGGAGGAAACAGTGCGCAAACGCTTGCGTGTGTTTGAAGCGGAAAAAAAACAAGGCTCATTGGTCGGCGTTTTGGGCTGTATGGCAGAGCGTTTGAAATCTAAATTTTTGGAGCAAGAGAAGCTGGTTGATTTGGTGGTCGGTCCTGATGCGTATCGCGATTTGCCCAATCTGATTGCGGGTGCAGAAGATGGTGAGAAAGGCATCAACGTCTTTTTGTCAAGAGAAGAAACGTATGCCGATATTGCCCCTGTCCGCCTCGATACGAACGGTGTGACGGCTTTTATCTCAATCATGCGCGGTTGCGACAATATGTGTTCGTTCTGCGTTGTGCCTTTCACACGTGGTCGCGAACGCTCGCGCGACCCCCTCAGTATTGTTGCTGAGGCAAAAGATTTGTTCGATAAAGGTTATCGCGAAGTGACACTTTTGGGACAAAACGTGGACTCTTACAAGTGGTCTCCCAAAAGTGGCGAAAATACTGAGGAGGGTATTGTGGATTCAGATGTGACTGAAAAGGTCAATTTTGCTCAGTTATTGGAGATGGTTGCTTCGATTCATCCAGATTTGCGTGTGCGTTTCTCAACGTCGCATCCAAAGGATATTACAGATGACGTATTGCACACAATGGCAAAGTATGAAAATATCTGCAAATACATCCACTTGCCTGTTCAGTCGGGTAATTCACGGATTTTGAAACGGATGAACCGCACATATGACCGCGAATGGTATATGGAAAAAATCAAAAGGGTGTATGACATCATGCCCGATTGTGCCATTTCGAGTGATGTGATTGCAGGTTTTTGTGGCGAAACAGAGGAAGAACACCAAGAGACATTGAGCATTATGGAGTACTCCAATTACTCGATGTCGTACATGTTTGTATATTCTGAACGCCCTGGCACACTGGCTGCTAAAAAATATGAAGATGATATTCCAGATGAAGTAAAAAAACGCCGCTTAAATGAAATCGTGCGTTTGCAAAATCATATTTCTTTGGAACACAATAAAAAAGAAATTGGTAAAACATTTAAAGTTTTGATTGAAGGCGATTCAAAAAAATCGGATAAAGAGTTTAAAGGCAGAAATTCTCAGAATAAAATGCTCGTTTTTCCTAAAAAAGATGGTTTGAAAGCAGGCGATTATTGTTTTGTGCAAGTGAATAGTGCAACAAGCGCAACTTTGATTGGCGAGTTGGTGGATTAGCTCATTGTCATTGATCAATGTATCATTAGTCAACTGCTGTTTTGTATTTATCAAAAAACACTTTAGAAACTGTTTTAAAATTCATCACTCACTGTTTCTCGCTGCGCTCGAAATGCGTGCTATGAAAAGAATTTTTATAGAGCGAATGTCAATTTTGCCTCGATAACGAGGCAAAATTGACATTCGCTCTGAATGAATCCTTCTTTGTACGCTTTTTTCTGCTTGTCTAAAGGGATTTCTTTGGAGCGGAAAAACAGTCAGTAATTGTCGTTTTAAGTTTTAAGTTTTAAAACAGTTTCTTAATAGTTTTTAAGCGCAAATAACGCCGCCTATGGGGCTATAGATTATTTTGTAGACGATGATATGGTGCCAATAGACGACTGTAAAATTCTATTGAAAGACATTTATCGGCGTGTTGAGTTTAAGAATCAAGCAGAACGCGCCGAAAACCTTTAAAATACAAAGGGGTAAAAATAAGACCAAAACAAAGATGAGTTCAAGTTTGCAAGCCATAAAACAACGCTTCGGCATCATAGGTGCATCACATTTGCTCGATGCTGCTTTAAATACAGCCGCACAAGTAGCGCCAACAGAGCTTTCGGTACTGATACAAGGTGGAAGCGGCGTTGGTAAAGAGGTGTTTTCAAAGGTGATTCATGCCCTGTCGAAGCGTAAGCATAATCCGTTTATTGCTATCAACTGCGGTGCAATTCCTGCGGGAACTATCAACTCAGAACTTTTTGGACATGAGAAAGGCGCTTTTACAGGTGCTGTAAGTGACCGAAAAGGTTATTTTGAAACAGTCAACGGGGGCACTATTTTTTTGGATGAGATTGGTGAAATGCCACTTGACACCCAAGCGATGTTGTTGCGTATTTTAGAAAATGGGGAATTTGTGCGTGTTGGTTCTTCAAAAGTTGAAAAAACTGATGTACGTGTTATTGCGGCTACTAATGTTAATTTAGAAAAAGCTATTCAGAAAAAAGAATTTAGAGAAGATTTGTTCTATCGTTTGTCCACAGTGCCTATCAAAGTACCTGCTTTGAGGGAACGTCCAGAGGATATTTACATGCTTTTTCGCAAGTTTTGTGTAGATTTTGCAGAAAAAAACCGTATGCAGCCCATCCAGTTGGATGAAGGTGCTAGACTCTTGTTGGAGAA
The DNA here is from genome assembly GCA_016787525.1 of Saprospiraceae bacterium. Lineage (GTDB taxonomy): Bacteria > Bacteroidota > Bacteroidia > Chitinophagales > Saprospiraceae > JAAFJT01. The sequence continues at coordinate 4,282 of JAEUUP010000052.1, forward strand.
CTACAATTGGCCAGGCAATATCCGTGAATTGAAGAATGTAGCAGAAGGGTTATCTGTTTTGTCGGAAGAAAGAATGATTACTGTAGAACGTTTGATTGAGCAGATGCCACAGTTGTTGACACGTGCGCTACCTTCGGCAGCACCAGCGTCAGATGAAGAATCAAGTTTTTCGGAACGCGATATTGTGTTTAAGTTTTTATACGATATGAAGAACGACCTCAATTATGTAAAAAAAGTAATTGCAGAATTGATTAAAAGCAATGATTTGACTCCTCCACGTTCGTTTTCAGGGCAAAACTGGGGTTTACCTGCACCTCAACCACGACCTGATTTTAGTCATTATGACAATGCCCACGCCAATTTTATGTCGAATGGAGAAGTTTATGAAGATAATGTTTTTAGCGAATCGGATATTGTACCGAATGTGCCATATCAACCTAGTAACAAATCACCCATCATTATTACGAATCCTCAGAAACAAATTGAGACTCAAAGACCTATTTATGAAGGCAGTCTTAATTTGGCAGATAAAGAAAAAGAAATCATCATCATCGCTCTGAAAAAGCATCAAAACAAACGCAAAGAAGCAGCCGAAGATTTAGGTATTTCGGAAAGAACACTGTACAGGAAAATTAAGGATTATGACTTGGGTGAGTGATTTCGATACTGAGAGGGTTATCCAAACAAACTAAAAATCACCCCATTCAAATAAGCTAAAACAAATGCCCAAACCACTAAAACCACTGTCACAAGTGGATATGTTCTTTTGTTTCGACTGTAAAATTTAGCTACAACGATAGACCCGATAGGAACAGATAGAAATAAGGGCGCAAAGATGCACAAAAGCCAAAAGCCACTTTTTGAACGTTTGGTTTTGACCATAAATTTATTGACTTTCGTAAAATTGGGTTTAGGTTTGTAGGACCCCTCAGTAATGGCACGTAGTTTTTTCTCTTTGGCTCGACGCATAAAAAAACCTGCTGACCAGTAAAAAATATTAAAGCTGAATAAGGCTCCTAGACAAGTCACGATTGCAATTTCAAATGTTGTCAATGCTGTTGGACTCATGATGGAGGCAGCAAACAGAAACTTAACTGTGGCAATTAAAAATGCTAATCCGTATAATCCTAAGTTGTTCATAATTAATTAAATAGACATTTACAAAATTATTAAAATTTTGTAAATGTCTATTGTTTTCTCTTTTAAAATTATGGCACTAAAAAACCATTGATGCGATGTAATTTATTTTGCAAATCGTCTATGTTGACACTGTTTTTGACAGCATCTGTTACGTTGACGAGTAAACCCTCTAAAGATTTTATTTTCATATCAATTTTTCCAGCATCACCCAATTTGTTGTTTTTTGAGTTGACTAATACTTTTTCAATATTGCGCTGATAAGTATATAAATTTGACATGAAGCCACGACTGATGCTTTCAAGTTCGTCATAAATTACCTGTGCTTGGTTGATGGCATACTCTGGATAATACAAACGCTTGTCGCTCAATGCTTTTTCATAGTTGAATGTGCCGTTATCGTTTTTACATTCTTCCAAAATCCTATCTACTTTCATTTGTGCATCCTCTTTGTCACAATGACGATTGACCAAATGAGTCAAATTGCGAAAAGTATCCACATTTACTGAGGGGTTGATAGGGCGCAGCCGTTCAGTCGTATAGTTTTTCAAGATTTGCTTCAAAGCATCTAAGCGTACATTCAGGTTGTTCAGATTTGCTGTAAAAGTAAGATTTGCTTGCTCTAAGCCTTCGTAATGTTCGATATATTTTTTTAAATCATTTTTTAATTTTTGCAAGTCTTCTACTTCGACATTTTTTTCAGATGCCGTTAGGTTTATGACCAAATCAATAACACCTTTTATATTGCTCACGATGGGGATAGATTTTGTAAATGCATTGGTGACAGGTGCATTCAATACTTCTTTGACGATGGCTGTAAACTTTGTGGGGCTGGTTTTTAGACCTTTTTTACTCAAAATACGTGCATCGAGTATTTTAATGATATCATCCGACAGTGCAAAACCCAATTCACTATTTGAAGGGTTATTCAATTGTCCAACATTGTCCAAATAGGTAGAGACACTTCCAGCAACTTGCAGAGCATTGAGGCTTGTATTGGCACTGCGTATGAAGTCAACAGTGTTCACAATTTTGGCTCGTTGTTGTTTGAGTGTTCTATCGAAAGTAAACAATTGGGCGTTTGTGATGCGCTTAAGCGATTCATTATTGGACTTCAAAATAGCATCAAAGTTTTGATACTGAGTACGTAATGAAGATAAAACATTACTCATGCTATCTACTTGCTGAGCTTGCTTGTTGAGCTGCATATAACGATTGTAGAGCTGAATAAGGGAGTCTTGATTGGTTTGGGCTTGGGCAAATAAGGTGATTGAAGTGAATGCGAATAAAAAAAAGCAATTCAATTTAGACATAGCAACAATAGTTTTTTTGATTTGATTCCGTTTTTTAAAACGCAAAATTAACGTTAATCATATAAAAAATTGTATATGAAAAGTTAATCAATGCGGAAAAACATCATTCGCCATACTCAAGGCACGTATAAATTGTTGAAAATCAATACTTAAAGACTCATCTGTTTCGGTAAAATAAGAAACTAAATTTTCTGTTGCCATATTTCCTGTCAAATCGTCTTTTGCCATTGGACAGCCACCAAAGCCTTTCATAGCCGAATCGAATCGTGTGCAACCATTTTCTGAGGCTGCATGAATTTTTTCGCGCCAATTGTGTGGTTGAGTGTGCAAATGTGCCCCAATTTCTAAGTGCGGGTAAGCAGGAATCAGGTTTTTGAACAAATAACTAATACTTTGTGGATTCGATACGCCCACTGTGTCAGAAAGTGAGAAAATACGAATATCTAAATCAGCTAATTTATCGACCCATTCCATCACCACTTCAGCGTTCCATGGATCGCCATAAGGGTTGCCAAAACCCATTGAAATGTACAAAACTAAGTCTTTTCCGTATTTAATACACGTATTTTGAATGTTTTGAACGCGCTCGACGGATTCCTCAATGGTTGCGTTGGTATTCCGAATTTGGAAAGTCTCGCTGACACTGAAAGGATAGCCCAGATAGGAAATCTCAGAAAATTGTGCCGCTTGCTCTGCGCCACGCTCGTTGGCGATGATAGCCAAAAGCTTAGTCGGGGTGTTCGATAAGTCCAATTTTGATAAGACTTCAGCCGTATCACGCATCTGTGGAATGGCTTTGGGCGATACAAATGAGCCAAAATCGAGGGTATGAAAACCCACACGTAGCAGTTGATTGATATAAGCTGCTTTCGTATCAGTTTCGATAAAATCGGGTAAACCTTGCATCGCATCTCTTGGACATTCGACAAGTTGAATCATATTGTTTTGCTTTAATTACCTCAACAAAGTTACGTCACCTTTTTGAAAATAAACCTCACCTTTTGCAGTTTCAATTTCAAGATAATAGACAAAAACATCCGTTTTCAGGGCTTGACCATTCAGTTTGCCGTCCCATGCATTTTTTTCGGCATCTAGAGGGTCAAAATCTTTTGCTGCAAAAACTCTATTGCCCCATCGATCGAATACTTGAAACGAGCGTACTTTTGCAATATTAGACGCTGGATAGATGCGAAAAGTCTCATTTTCACCATCACCATTGGGCGAAAAAGCTGTAGGAATGAATGAGGCATAACAACTTTTGAAATCTACAAATGAACTCGTCCACCATGCGCCACAAGCGTTGAGAATGGCGACGTAGTACAAACCTGTTTTGGTCGCTGTTACTGAGGGGGTGGTGTCACCTGTATTCCAAACGTATTTTGCTCCTTCCCAATAAGCATTGAGGTTAAGGTGTTTTGTGCCTAAATCGGTACAGATTATGGTATCTTTTGTGAAATTAATATTCGGATTTTTTAGAAATTTGAATTTATACGACAAATCAGCATAGCACCGTCCATTATAAGCCAAACATTGGTAAGTACCTGATTTTGATATATTTAAAAAAGGTTGAGTTGAGCCATCAGTCCACTGATAGTACGTTGCACCTTCTACTTTTGGTTCAATCTGATACTGAGGGGTACAAATCACGGTGTCCAAAACAACACCATTTTTTTTATTGAACACTTTAACCATCAGGGTATCAGACACGCGACAGTTGCCAAAGTTTACACTCAAAGAATAAACGCCCACATCCGATACTTTTTGAGTAATCGCAGTCGAACCGTTTTGCCACAAGTAGCTGTACAATTCATTCTCAGGTCCCTTCAGTGTGAGGGTGTCTTTTTGGCACAACATCGTATCTTTACCCAAGTCGAATTCAGGTTTGGGCAAGGTCAGAACATGGCATGTATCATAACTCACACATTGTCCATTACTCACAATCACATTGTACATACCCGCAGAGCGGACTGTAATCGTAGCAGTTGTATCGTCTGTGTTCCAATAATAGTTTACAGCATCGCCCGCTGTTGCATCGAGTAGGGCAGTATCGCCTTGACAAATTTTGATGGAGTCGGGGAGAGGCAAATTGCTCGGCTTACCATCGCTGACACTGATTGAAGTTGTATTGCGGCAGCCATTTTGGTCAACCACTGAAACTGAATAGCTGCCCACTTGACTCACTTGGATTTGGCGACTGGATTCTCCATTTGACCATGTATAGCTCTGATAATCTGTTTGTTCCACAAAAACAGTCGTTGGACGGTTTGGGCAAATATACGGTGTGCCACCAATAGTCGGATTGGGCAAACCAAACGCTTGTACTATAACTGTGTCGCGTAAAGTATCCCCCTCAGTATTGAGGACTACAACACTGTATCGTCCTGGCTGCGATACAGCTATACTGCGAGTCGTTTGGTTATTTGACCACAAATATTGAGTGAAAACACTATCAGTTGATAGAATAGCTGCTTCGTTAGGGCAAAATCCTTTGTCTCCAACGATTTTTACAGCCATTTGAGCCGTTATTTTCGGTATGACAAACAAGCAAAAAAGGCAAAAGATACCTTTGATAGTAGATAGCTTCATCATGGGTCGGTGTGTTGTCTCTTTTTAAAGTTTTGGCTACATCCGTCCATCGGTTGTCTTTTCATAACGGTTTTGTCGCAACTTTATTGAGTGCTTGTTCTTCCTAATAAAATTTCATGCCACACTGATAGGTATTTTGACAGTCGCTACTACGGCTTTTTCATTCTCATTTTGAATATTAAAAAACGCACGCTCCCCGAATAACATTTTCAGACGTTTAATGGTATTTTCGATACCGATGCCACTGTCTTCAACTTTGGGTACTGAGGGGGGGCAATTTTTGAGCTGACCTGTATTTTTTATTTCTATGGTTAAAAAATTGTCTTTTAAAAAACTCTTAATACTAACAAATCCTCCGTTCATCGTTTGCCGTACACCGTGTTTGATAGCATTTTCAGTAAGAGTTTGAATGACAATAGGTGGTATTTTTTCGTTTAACGTATCTTTGTGTATATCAATTTCATATTTCAATTTTTCGCCAAAGCGTATCTTTTCTAATTCCAAATACTTGCGCACCATTTCCACTTCTTCTTCGATTGTGACCAAGTCGCGTTTACCATAATTTAAAGCATAACGCATTAAATCAGATAATAATAAAACGGCTTCGCTGGCTTTGTTGGGGTTCGACATCGTGAGAGCATGGATCGAATTTAGCGCATTGAACAAAAAATGTGGATTGAGTTGCGAGCGAAGGCTGACAAGTTCTGACTCTTTGAGTTGATTTTCGATTTGGAGGCGTGTTATTTTCGCATTTTGGGCTTTCACATAAAACTTGTAAAAATTATAAACGGCCACCCAAACTGCAATCGCCATCAATTTAGTGATTTGTCCGTTTAGAAATTCTGCCTGAAAATAAATTTGACCATCGGGTAGTTTTTCAAGCAATAGAGAAACTCTGCCGTAGGCATTGTCAGCTGAATCTTTATAGTATGTTGGGAAAAAGTATTGTATAAATAGTAAATTAACTTTGAAACGAGCAAAAATATCAAAAATTAATATGAAGAAAATGCTTAAAATACTCTGTATAACAATGAAAATAGGCGATTTTTCATCAAATTTGAAGTATTTATAGATAAGGCGATACAAGCTTGTTGCCAATGTTATCCAAAACAAAAAACTAATAATCAATACGTATCGTTGAGTAGGAATTATGGTTAAAAAGATAGGTGCTGTTGTACACTGTGCGACATAGTAAACAAGCCAACTGACTAAATTCAAGAACCAAAAGGACTTTAAAACAGATTTTTTCATTAGTTGTATATGTTTTGAAATGAGACTGTAAACATAGAAAAGTCGCCCCGAAATACAAAACTTTTAGAAGAAACTGACGAAATGTTTTACTTTTGTTCTCACACTTGAAACAATATTTTTGAAATACCTAATGAGTAAAATGTAATGAAAAACGTAGAACTGTCCCGTCTTTTTTATACCGAAATTCTGAAAATTTACCGTTCAGAAGCTTTAGATTCTAAGGCTAAAATTCAAGCCTTGTATCAGTTGTTACACACCATTTTTATGAATGTGACGATGGCAGAACGTGTGCCTTTCAATACATTTTTTGCGCGTATGGCTTATTCTTTTCAAAAATATGAAGTGCCTATGCGCCGTCAAATGATTATTCATCAATTTCGAAAAACGCTGCAACATTATGATTATCAAAAAGATATAAAAGAGATTTTTGATTTAGGCTTGCGAGCTTGTGCCGATGCGGTTAAAATTTTTTATGGAGAAGACCCCTCAGTAGATTTGCTCAATATATTGCCTCCGAGAGAGTATTTTACATTTGTATCTACCGAAATTTTTTCCAAAAAAGCAGAAATGTGCATTGTCGTTTTGAGTGATGATGCTGCTAACGAACAGTTTGTCTGTGTTGACGAAGAAACAGGCGAACAAGTTCGGATGCAATATTTTATAGCCGAAAGAAATGAAAACTTTCGCAAAAGTGTTGCCGTTATTCGGCATATTTTCGGCTTTCCGACCACCCTCCGTTTGCTCGATGTGGAGGTCAGCAAAGAAGGTGTTTTGCGTCCAAAGGCTTTCGTCATCGAACCCGATTATTTGGTGGATGTCACAGCCATTGCCGAATCTTTTCGCCACGACAGTGCCGAACCTTTGACCTATTTTTTGACAAAATTTTTGCCTTACGAAGCGTCTGTACCGATTATGAAAGGGAATATTGCCAATTTTTTCCTTGACGAGTTGGTTGCTAACCCAGAAGTGACTTTTGCTGAAATATTTCCTAAAGTATTTAAAATCAATCCAATAGCCTTCTGCGTTTTTGATGATAGAGAAGTGAGGCAAATATTTGAAGATTGTAAAGGGCATTTTGTGCATCTCAAGCGTGTTGTTACTGAGGGGTTCGCTCAGACAGGCATCAAACGCGAAAATTGTTATCTCGAACCTTCTTTTTATGCGCCTAAATATGGTCTGCAAGGTCGTCTGGACCTGTTCTACCAAAACCCTGAATCGGGCAAATCTGCTATTGTAGAATTGAAAAGCGGGAAGCCTTTCAAACCCAATATTTACGGTATTTCAAATAATCATTTTACACAAACTCTGCTCTACGATTTGTTGGTTGAGGCAGCTTTTGGCAACAAAATCAAGCCATTGTGCTATATTTTGTACTCGGTTTTAGAGCAAGAGAATTTAAAGTATGCGCCACACCTAACCGCACAACAATTTGAAGCTTTGAATATTCGGAATCAAATTCTATCACTCGAACAAGCTTTGATTAACCTCAACAAAAAAAACAATACTGCTCAAGAGAATAATGTTGGTGAAGGAGGAGATTTTTTCAAGCGTATCATCAGCAAACTCCTGTTGACAGCACAGGGTTTTGAGAAAAGAGAAATTGAGCTGTTTGCAAAAACGTATAATAATTTGTCCGATATAGAAAAGAAGTACTTCACTGTTTTCAGCAGTTTTATTGCCCGTGAACATCAAATTTCAAAAATTGGGCAAGATGGTATAGAAAAAGCCAATGGTGTTGCGTCTTTGTGGTTGGATAAGTTCGAAGATAAAGAGCAGAACTTTGCAGTTTTTAGTCATTTACAAATAATTGATAACCAAAGTTTTAGCCCTGACGCTTTAATCGTTTTTCAAAAAACAGAACAAACCAACGCCTTAGCAAATTTCCGAATCGGCGACATCATCGTTTTGTATCCCAAAATGTCGAATGATACTGAGGGGGGGATTTTGAGAAACCAGATTTTCAAATGCTCACTTGTTGCAATGACAAAGGAGACGATTACTGTGCGTTTGCGTTCGCGGCAGTTGAATCAATATATTTTTGAAGCGCACGAATTTTGGAATATCGAGCACGATTTGTTAGATAGTAGTTATAACAGTATGTTTCGGGGTTTATTTGAATTTGCCAAGTCATCAAAGCACAAACGAAACTTGCTTTTGACTGTCGAACCTCCGACCAAACCTATATCTCAAGATGTGTCTTACATTGACGAAATGACCACAGAGCAGAACCATATTTTGCAAAAGATTTTGGCTTCACAGGACTATTTTTTACTGTGGGGACCACCAGGGACGGGCAAAACGAGTGTGATGTTGAAGCATTTAGTCGGTCATTTGCTAAGCAATACTAACGAAAATATTTTACTTTTAGCTTACACCAATCGAGCGGTGGACGAAATTTGCGAAGCCATTGAGTCATTAGGGAGTTGGGTGAAAGACGAATATGTCCGCATTGGTTCGCGTTATGGTACTTCGCCCGTTTATCATGAACAGTTGTTGGATAGAAAAATTGACAATATTAACACCCGCAAACAGTTGGTCGAAGTCATCAAGCGGCATCGCATTTTTGTCGCAACGGTTGCGTCTATTTCTGGAAAACTGGACTTGATGAAACTTACTGATTTTCATAGAGTTATCATTGATGAAGCCTCTCAAATTCTTGAGCCTCAATTGGTCGGTTTGTTGCCATTTTTCAATCATTTTACACTTATTGGCGACCATAAACAACTCCCTGCAGTGGTACAACAAAGCGAAGATGAATCGTTGACAGACATCGTTGGGTTGCACCAAATTGGCTTAAAAAATCTGCGCAATTCGTTTTTTGAACGCCTCTACAAACGAGCCATTACTGAGGGGTGGACGTGGGCTTATGATGTGTTGAGTCACCAAGGGCGTATGCACTTGGATATTATGCAGTTCCCTAGTGCCTATTTTTATGAACAAAAACTGAAAGTTCTGCCCGAAGGTATGAATGGTTTTCAGTTGCAACACATTGATTTTCAATCAGAAAACTTTGATTCAGATTTTGAAAAAATTGTGACCGAACGGCGTGTTTTGTTCATCAATTCTGAGCCTGATTTGTCCAATAGTTTTAACAAAACCAACGTGCACGAGGCGCAATTGATTGGTCAGATGGTCAAGGTTTTTGAAAAAATGTATGCATCTAAAAACCAAAAATTGCACCCCCTCAGTATTGGCGTTATTACGCCTTATCGGGCGCAAATCGCTCAAATTCAAGCAGTTTTACGTGACTTAGATTTCGATATTGATAAAATTACGATTGACACGGTTGAACGTTATCAAGGCGGTGCGCGTGAAGTAATTTTGATTTCACTCTGTACCAATCAAGAGTCTCAGTTGGCATCACTCGTTTCACTTTCGGAGGAAGGTGTGGATAGAAAATTGAATGTCGCTTTGACTCGCGCTCGCAAGCATTTGGTGGTGATTGGTAATAAGGCTATTTTGAAAAAATCAACGATTTATCATGAGTTTATTGAAAAATATGAAGTTTAATAGTCATTGATTTTGAGCTGATGGATATTACACAGGCGTTAAAAAATAATGACAATATTGGTTATGCTTTTAGCCCGATTGCGCAAAATGTGTCAAAGAATGCATGATTGTCTTGTTTGTATAATGTCAGTAATTTAGAAACTGTTTTAAAACTTGAAACGACAATTACTGACTGTTTTTCTGCAAGCAGAAAAAAGCGTACAAAGAAGGATTTTTTTATAGATTGCATTTAAATTTTGCCTCATTAACGAGGCAAAATTTAAATGCAATCTGAAAGAATTCTTTTCGTAGCACGCATTTCGAGCGCAGTGAGAAACAGTCAGTGATAGGTTTTAAAACAGTTTATTAAATAATTCAAGTTGCTAATTAAGAATAAGCGCGACAAAGCCGCACTTATTCTTAATTAGCAACTTGAATTATTTAATAAATGACCGACTCAATTCTAAGCTTCGTCTGCCTCCATATGCCATTTGGCAGGTGAACGCCACAAGCCAGACAGCAGTAATTGACGCATAAACAAATACTCTTTTGGCAATTGGTCGTACATGCGTTCAAACAATTCTTGATGACCCAAAAGTTCCCGTTTCCATTCTTCGCGGTCAATAGTCATGATTTCATCGAATTGCTCGGGCGAAAAATCGCTACCTGTCCAGTCCATATTTTCATAACGTGGCATCCAACCAATCGGACTTTCAACCGCGCCAACACGACCCCGTACACGGTCTATGACCCATTTCAAAACACGCATGTTGTCGCTAAAACCAGGCCATAAGAAATTGCCTTCCGCATCTTTTCTGAACCAATTGACACCAAAAATACGTGGCGGACTTTGCAATTCACGACCCAATTGCAACCAGTGGTTGAAATAATCGGCCATATGATAGCCACAGAAAGGCAACATCGCAAATGGGTCACGACGCACTTTTCCTTGTTCGCCAAATGCCGCAGCTGTGGTCTCAGAACCCATCGTTGAAGCCATATAAACGCCAAAATTCCAGTTGAAGGCTTGATAAACGAGTGGCACAGTCGTACTCCGACGACCACCAAAGATGAATGCGCGAATACGCACGCCTTCAGGTTTTTCCCAATTTGGGTCAATCACAGGATTTTGATAAGCAGGAGCTGTGAAACGAGAGTTGGCATGTGCCGCAGGTTTGCCACTTGTCGGGTCATAAGGTTTGCCTGTCCAATCCGTCAGTCCTTCGGGTATTTCTTTGGTCATGCCTTCCCACCACACATCGCCATCGGGTGTGATGGCGACATTCGTAAATATCGTATTCGATTGGATGGTAATCATGGCATTCGGATTGGTTTTCATATTCGTACCGGGTGCGACACCGAAATAACCAGCTTCTGGATTGATGGCAAACAAACGCCCATCTTCACGTGGTTTAATCCAGGCAATATCGTCGCCCACTGTGGTGATTTTCCAACCTTCAAACTCGGCAGGCGGAATCAACATCGAGAAATTAGTTTTGCCACAGGCACTTGGAAAAGCCGCACCGATATACGTTTTTTCGCCCTGTGGACTCTCTGCACCCAAAATTAACATGTGTTCAGCCAACCAACCTTCGTCACGAGCCATAGTTGAAGCAATACGCAAGGCAAAACATTTCTTGCCCAAAAGTGCATTGCCACCATAACCTGAGCCATAAGACACAATTGCTCTCTCTTCTGGATAATGCACGATGTATTTCACAGTCGGATTGCAAGGCCATTTCACATCAGCTTGTCCCTCAGCTAAGGGCGCACCGAGTGTGTGCATACATTTTACATACTCCCCCTCAGTACCCAACACATCGAGCACCTTTGAACCCATACGTGTCATGATTTTCATATTGACCACAACATATTCAGAATCAGTGATTTGTACACCAATATGTGCCAAAGGTGAACCCACAGGCCCCATGCTGAATGGGATGACATACATTGTCCGACCTTTCATACAACCGTCTAAAAGTGGACGCAAAGTTGCTTTCATTTCTTTGGGCGTAACCCAATTGTTAGTCGGACCTGCATCTTCTTTGCGCAAGCTACAGATATAAGTACGATCTTCTACGCGCGCTACATCACTCGGGTCTGAAAAACAGGCAAAACTATTGGGGCGTTTCTCAGGATTGAGGCGGATGAATGTACCTTTTTGGACGAGGTCTTCGCAAAAAGAAGCATATTCTTCCTCTGAGCCGTTGCACCAATAAACAGAATCGGGTTTGCAAAGCTGGACGGTTTCATTGACCCAGTCGAGCAGTTCTTTGTGATTTGTAGGAGCTGGAGAATCTTTTTTCATAAGTTGTTTTATTTAGTTAATATCAATGCCAATCAGGTAAAGACTTGAGCCTTTGTTTCTGCGTTTTGGAACATTAGAAACAAAAACTTAAGAATTTTCACTAATGGTTTTTTAGTTAGTCTTCTAGAAAAAATTGATTGGCTGCGTTGGTGGAGAAAAAGAAAAAAGTGGTTTTATTTAGTTAGGAAAAATTAGCTCATTCGCTATAAATCCTGTCACAAAGATAAAACCTTTTCACGAAATAAAAAATGGCAAACTTTTTTTATTCTCTTGTATATTTACAAAATAAAACTTGCTGTAATTTTTACATTAAGTATTAAGTATTTGTAAATCAGCTGTTTGTGGTTTTTAATGAAAAAACGGTTTTTTTTCTTTTTTTTGAAAAAAAAGGTGACTCAAAGTAGAAAAACGAGAAAAACAAAATAATATTTCGTTTACTTGGAAAACTAAGTCTTTTTAAGAACTGCTTTAAAGCCCCCTTTTAGGAAAATTTTGAATAAAAAAAATGACTCAAAAGCGGATAATAAATGTATTTTGAGAACAAAAAAAATGTCCAACTGTTTTCATTTTCACCCAACTCTACAATATATGAAAGCCACCCCTCAGTAAGTTGCATGTTCAATGAGTTTCAATAAAATTGATAGCCTAGCAACCCTTAAATATTAAGTTTCGTTTATCAAAGTAGAGACATAACCGCAACTATTTTCCAGGTAAATGTTCAAATAAGAGCATAATGTTGATAAATAATATCAAATAATATAAGGTAGCCTTAAATCAATAGCTGTATATTTGCCTTTGAAATAAGACGCTTTGACATAAAACTTAAATTGAAAAAAAATAACTGAAACGATGAGAATATTACTCGCTGAAGATGAAGAAAACATCCGTGATATAGTCAAACTCAATCTTGAACTTGAGAGCTTTGAGGTTGTTGAAACGGACAACGGTAAAGATGCTGTAAACCTATTTCGAGAACAATATTTTGACCTCATTATTCTCGACGTGATGATGCCAGAAATGAACGGTTTTGAGGTATGTGAGCAAATTCGTTTAACAAATACCGAAGTGCCTGTCATTTTTTTGACTGCTAAAGATACCTCACAAGACCGAATCAACGGCTTAAAGAAAGGCGCAGACGACTATATCTCCAAACCTTTTACACTCGAAGAGTTGCTCTTGCGCATTCAGAATCTCTTAAAACGCAGCAACCGCCAAGCACACGACGATTCAGAAATGTTCACTTTTGGCAATAACAAAGTCAATTTTGCCACATTTGAAGCCATCGGCAATCAAGGGGCTTTCAATCTGACCAAAAAAGAAGCTATGTTGCTCAAGCTTCTGGTTGAACGGAAAAACGAAGTAGTATCACGCAATCAAATTTTGCAATTTGTCTGGGGCTATGATGTGTTTCCAACCACTCGAACGATTGACAATTTCATCTTATCATTTAGAAAATATTTTGAACAAGACCCTGCCAATCCACGCTTTTTTCTCTCTATTCGGGGTGTGGGTTACAAATTCGTTTTGAATTGATAGAAAAAAAAACGATGTATAGCGCAAATAAAGCGTAAGTTTAACACTTAGTATTAATCTAAAATGTTAAAATTGTGCTTTATTTGCGCTATTATTTTTATATTCACATCGAAGTATTAATCAATTTATTTAACGAACAAACAGATGTTATGATGAAAAATTTTTTTACAATCCTTACTTTTCTTGTTCTTTCAATCAATACGCTGAGCGCACAAGATGTCGTTGGCAACTACGAAAGAGAAAAAGATTTTATGAGCAACCCTACTGTTTTAATGCTTAAAACTGATGGTCAATTTGAACTTGTCACAGGCGCAACAAGCCTTTTAGGGACATACACTTTGGCAGACGGTAAAATCGCTTTTACAGATGTCAGTGGCAATTATCCCGATAGATTGGCAGGTATTGGTACATACGAAGTCATTACGACAGCAAATGGCATCCGACTCAAAGCCATTAAAGATAAAGCCATTCAGCGTAAAGACGTTTTATCTTCCTCTAATTGGAAAAAAGTTGGAAATCTATCTGGAAACTAACTTTTACGCTTCAAAATAACCATAAAACCTGTGCGACTACCTACCTTTGCCGCACAGGTTTTTTATTTTTTGTTACTGATGTTACGCACGATACAATTACTGACTGTTTTTTGCTCCACAAAAAAGACGTACTACGAAACTACTTTTTTTAGACCGAAGTTAATTTTTCAATCGCTTGCGATTGAAAAATTAACTTCGGTCTGATAGATTCTTTTTATTGTACGCTTTTTTTGCGTAGCAAAAAACAGTGCGTAACCTC
>JAEUUP010000085.1 GCA_016787525.1 Saprospiraceae bacterium
TTAATTAATTTTGAATACTTTTTCTTGTTTTTGATCCACACTGTTTTGCGCTACGCCAAAAAAACGTAGGTTGAATGTTTTTATATTGTAGCGAGCGTTTTTTTTATAAAAATTTGGCCAAAGCAAAAATTTTAATCAAAAAACCGCTCGCTCCAATAGAAAAACTTTCAACGTACGTCTTTTGCGCGTAGCGCAAAACAGTGAGTATCAAACACACGAAAACGTATTCCTAATTACTTAAATCTCCCTTCATCAAAAATTAAAGTGCCAAAAGAGCAAAAAAAAACCGAAATCTATCTACGATTTCGGTTTCAAATCCCCACTAAATGTTATAAACCCAATGGAAGGTGTCTAACTTACCTTAATTTTTAATAAATGTTTCGTTTTTGTGTTTCGTTGATTTATTTATTCGATATACTATTTATTTTTCTTTCTTTTCCAATACTTCGGTAATTTTTTAGTTGAAAAACGGCGGCGAAGGCGGCTATTTTAAGTTATTTTAGGTACTAAACAATTACCGAACTATTGTTTTCTAAGGCTACAAAATTAATGTGTCAATCCATATTATTTTTCTGACATTGATGAAAATACCTAAAAGGTTGACGAATACTATATTTTCGATGATAAATGAGGTGACTAAAAAATTGTTTAGTAATTTTGTAAAATATCAAAAGAAGAACTCATTTTTTGGGATATAAAAAAAAAATTTGTGCAAGTTTACAGTTTATTCATTCATTGATGGTGTTTTCGTTTTTTCTTAAATCTTTTTAATCAAGATTTCTATGAGCATACGCACAATAATAATAGATGATGATGCCATTTGGAGGGATTTGACCACAGAGTTTGTTAAAATGAACACGCTCTTAGACCTTGTTGGCACGTTCGATTCTGCAATTGCAGCATATCCTTTTTTGATGAAAGAAAAAGTGGATTTGGTACTTTTAGATGTTGAAATGCCTCAACTAGATGGTCTGAAGTTTGCAAAAAGCCTAACACATCCACCTCTCATCGTCTTCATCACCTCCCATGCTGAGTCGGCTGTGGAGGGTTTTGAGGTAGCTGCAACCGATTTTTTAGTCAAACCATTCACTTTTGAACGTTTTTTCAAGATGACAGAACGCGTCAGACAAACTCTGGCAGCCAACACTGAGTCATTGTCCCCCCCTCAGTATGAAAGTATAAACGACAACTATTTTTTCATCCGAAGCAACAATTCATTTGTCAAAATCAATACTAACGAAGTTCTATTCATAAAAGCGATGGAAAACTTTATCCAAATTGTCACACCTCAACAAAAATACACCGCGCTCATACCCCTCAGTACTGCTGAGGAACAATTGCCATCCGATAAGTTCATGCGCGTCCACCGTTCCTATATCGTCAATGCACAAAATATTAGCGTCATGAACAAAGACCACATCATCATGGATGAGTTCAACATCCCAATCAGTGAGCAATACCGCGAGAATATTCTTAAAACTATAATAGAATCCAATTTATTGAAAAAATAGCCTAAGGAATTTTTTTTTACAAAACACTGTATATCAATATTTTATACAAAATAAAAACACCTTTTACTTTTGCTTTATTTTTATTGTTCAGCATAAACTATGACCAAATATTTAATTGTCTTCACCTTTGTTTTTTTAAACAATACGGACTCTGTTTGGGCTCAAACGGTTAAAGACAGTTTATGGTCACAGCTTACCAAAACCAAACAGGACACGAGCAAACTTAAAGTGTTGAAAGCCCTCTACAATTACTATAAGTATGACGCTCCTCAATCCCGCAACATAGATTCTGCTGAGTTTTATATCAATGCAGCTTACAAATTAGCGATGGCTATGAAAGTTGAAAACAGTGATGTTTGGGATGTACTCCAAGCCAACGCTATTTTTTATTTTCAAGAAAAAAAAGACCCTATAAGCTCCGTTCGCTACTATCTACAAGCCACTACTATTGCCGAAAACATGCGCGATACAACCAGAATTGGATTTGGCTATCTCAGTATCGGCAACATCTATACCTACCAACATCTAACAGAAAAAGCCTTAGAAAACTTCCTAAAAAGTTATCATTACTACGAAAAAGCGAAAAAGACAGCTTCAATGTCAATCGCAAGCAACGTGTTAGGTTACACTTATCGTTCACTATCAAAGATGGATTCAGCGGAGTATTACTTCCAAAAAGCCATAACATTATCGCTCCAAACGCCCGACAAGTTTCGTTTGCAATCCTATCTCTACAATATCATTGACTTCTATAAAAGCCAAAACAATACGGCTCAGATGCGCTATTACCTTCAAATGGCATTCAAATACAAAGATCACCCCACCGAAATGCTCTCAGGAATAGCCAAACAACTCAATATTGGCAAATATTACCAAATGCAAAAACAGTATAACCAAGCTATCAGCTATCTTATGGAGGTTGTCAATATCAAACAAAAAAATAAATCCGTTGCCGAAGATGAACTCTTGGTAGAAGCCTATCGCAGCCTATCGCAATGCTATTTAGAAATGAACGACTACAAAAACGCTTATTTTTATCTCGAAAAACAAAAAAACTTTGGCGACAGCCTCAACAAAATCATTTACTCACGCGATACGGCGATGACTATCATCGAAATGCAAGCCGCTTTCAATGTCGAGCGCGCTCAAACAGCTCTGAAAAACCAACGTAATTATAACCTTGGCTTGGGTATTTTGACCCTTTTAATAATCGGTTTCGCCATTCTGATGTATCGAAACAACCGTATCAAAGAACTCAACAACATACAACTCAAAACACAAGGGCAACTACTCGAACAACAAAAAAAAGAACTGTCCGAACTCAATGCTACCAAAGACAAGCTACTCAGCCTTATTGCCCATGACATCCGTGCCCCCCTCAGTAGTCTGACAACTTTGCTCACTTTGTGGCAATCCAAAACCATTTCTGGCGAAAAATTTGAAGAAATTTCGGGCAAAGTGCGTTCAAACCTACACTATTTGCGCATTTCACTCGACAATCTGCTAGTTTGGTCATCCACACAATTACAAGGCATCAACCCTCGACCTGTCAACACTTGGATACAAGAGGTTATCAACAATGAATTGCACCTACTAAACGAAACAGCCGAACAAAAACACATCAAAATCATCAACCAAACGCCCTCCGAGCCACTCCTTGCCTTTGTCGATGCCGTTCAGTTGAGTGTCATCGTACGCAATATTTTATCAAATGCCATAAAATTTACGCATCCCAATGGGCACATCGTCATCAATGTCATATCAGAAGAGAAGCTTCATAAAATCATTATTACCGACAATGGCATGGGAATGCCTCAAAAATTAGTAGAAAAACTATTTCAACACAACGAAATAGACAATATTCGACGCGGCACTGCCAATGAGAAAGGCACAGGTTTGGGTTTGAATGTTGCCAAAGAATTTGTAGAAAGTAATGGTGGTACAATCACCGTCGAAAGCCATGAAAATCAAGGGACAAAAGTCTTTTTCACAGTCAAAAAGGCTTGAATACTGAGGGGTAGTCTATTGTTGAAATATACCCCTCGGTATTCAAATAGATTTGTTGCAAGTTGAAAATCAATTTATTAGCTATTACTCACTGTTTTGCGCATAGCGCAAAAAGCGTACTTTGAAAGATTTTCTTTTGGAGCGAGCGATATTTTTAGGAAAATTTTGGCAAAGCCAAAATTTTCCTAAAAATATCGCTCGCTCTTCAAAGTTTATTTGCCGCCAAAGGCGGCTAAAAAATTTAATTTATTGATTTTCAATAGACAACAAGTCTAATGCAAACAAGTCAATAACCAGCCATTTTCAATAGGTCTTTCAGAGTTATATTGATGCGATTGACATCAAAGCCCTTATGACCACCTATCGTCCAATCTTCAGAAAACTGCCAGAAAGCGTAACTTTTCCAAGTTGAAGGCAACTTGGGCGTTGTCAAATTTGCGCCATAGTTGGCTACCCAAAGCGAATAACGCTCAAAACCCAAAGGGCTTTTGAGCAATTCATCCCACACCCTTTTCGATGTGTAAATGATGGGTGTGCGCCCTGTTTTTGTCTCGACTGCATCGAGCCATTTTTTCATACGAATGGCAATATTGCGGCTTTGACTGGGTAGTTTTTGAGCATCTCCTTCGGTCAAAGGTTCAACATCATACACAGGCGGCAAAACGCCTTTTTCTTTCCAATCCACACCACCCTCTTTACAAGAGTTAAGAAAACAATTGACCTCTTTTGTGACATCCGCATTGAGCAGAAGTGGAAAATGATAAGCCCCCCTCAGTATTGTTGAGGCTTTTAGCTCCTGAAAATGTTCCGCAAAACGAGGGTCAGTCCAATCTTTGCCTTGCGATGCTTTGACAAAACAAAACCAATAGTTTTTTTCCAAATCGTTCCAAAAGTCGTCATTATCCGTTGCATCGTGGCGATAAATATCAGTTCCTAACACATTGGTCACTGTTTTTTTACACAAAATATCAAATGTGATAGTCCCCACAATACCATCCACGAGTAGCTTGTTTGCCTTTTGAAATTTCCTAACCATCGTATCTGTAATCGAACCAAAATCACCATCAATAACGAGGCTTGGGTTGATTTTTTGAAGCAGGCGTTGTAAAAAGATAACTTCGTCACCTCTATCGCCTTTTTGGAGTGTTTTCATTTCGTTAAAAATTTGGTAATAAAAAAAATGTTTGTTCTACTTTCTGACAAAGATAAAACAATACTTCGATAATTTTTAGTTAAAAACGGTGGCTTCGCCGCCGAAAAAAGGGGACTTTTATGGAGCGAATCACATTCTTCGGTATAAAAAAACCGCTCCTGCACCGAAGGACACTGTAAACCGATTGTCAAGGCTTTGTCTTAGTCGAATCACTGACCCGTCAGTAGCTTGGAAAGTAAAAACGTTTTCAGATGTATTTTTCAAAATATAAGACTGATTCTGATACAGAAAAGCATTGTTTTTACCTTTATTTTCAATCACAAAAGTATCTCTTTTCACCAGCACATCTTTGAATTTTACTGTTTTCACCCCCCTCAGTATATTTTTATTTTTTGGCTCAAAAACTAATTCATCGCCAACTCCCCCTTCCGATGCAGACCAACTGCCTATCAAAAATTGTAAATCTGCGAACTGCTTTTGCCCCCTCAGTAACAACTCATGGTCACGTGTCACAAACCAACTGCCAACTCCCATTATAGCAAAAAGTGCTACTAAAACAGCCACAACAAGCCATTGTGTCGGCACAGGTTTGCGCCGCTGCCGACGAGTACGTGAGCTTGCTAAACGCTTTTCAAGGCGTTGCCACGTTTCCGCTTTAGGCTGTTCAACAAGGTTTTCACTTTCTTCTCGGAACAGGTCAAATAAATCTTTCTCTTCCATTGTTGTTATTCGTGTATTTGTTATTTGTCATTCGTAATAGACTGTACGAAAGGCAAATAACAAATCTTACTTTTCTAATCGTTCCAATTCTTTTCTCATTCTTTCTTTTGCTAAAATCAACTGTGATTTTGATGTATTGATGCTGATATTGAGCATCTCGGCAATTTCTATATGCTTATAACCTTCAATCACAAACAAATTGAACACTGTGCGATAACCTGTCGGCAACCGATCTAAGAGTTGCAAAATTTCTTTTGCTGCCAATTCATGTTCGATACTGAGGGGTGTCGCATGGTCGAGTGAGTTGAGTTCTGCAACGTCTGTGTCCACCGTCAAAAGTCGTTTTTTTCGCAAAAACATCAAAGCTTCATTGACAATAATCCGTCGAATCCACCCTTCAAAACTACCTGCGGACTGAAATGCTTGAATATTGTCGAATACTTTGAACATACCCTCAACCAGCACATCTTCCGCATCTTCGCGCGACGAGATGTAGCGGCGACACACACCCAACATTTTAGGAGAATATCGCTCGTACAGCGTTCGTTGGGCTTTAGCATCTTGCTGTCGGCAACGTTCTATGAGTTCAAATTCAGTCAATTTATCCGCTATTTTAGGTCTAAACGATAGAGTTCTTTCAGAAATTCGTCTTTTTCAACAGTTTTCAAATGCAAAGTAAAATTTTCATTTTTTGAGATGGTGGTTTCTACAACGGCTACATTCAATTTTCCACCTTCAGGTGATGTAGCAACAAAAAATACTGGTTCGCCGATTGGAATATTTTTGAAATAGGCTTTGTTGTCGGATTGAGACCAAGAACTCAGAATAGAACGGAAATTCTTAAAAACAAGACGAACTTCGGTGTCTTGTTTGTCTGTCCAAACGACAAAATTGGCTCGACTTGTATTCGCAAAGTTGAGAAATCGATCGCAATTTATCCAACCCAACCTTTGAGTCCGCATGATGTAGTCAAATTTATCTTCAATTTCTATAAATCTGTTGGTTGTTGCAGAATCTTTCACAAAGTCTTCTGAAACAAAATTTTCTGCTATCACCCTATCCACGGTTTGTATGTTTTTGTCGGTCAATTGAAATCGAATAGGCAAGGTGTAGGCGGTTGAAACAGCTCTGCCTTGACTTCTGCCTGGTCGCCACCGAGGCATGCTCTTGACGATATTCAGAGCGACTTCGTTGCAACCATAACCAATACCTCTTTTGACTTTGGCATCGGTTATCATACCTGAGCTGCTGACAATAAAGCCGACATAGACTATACCTTCGACCTTGTTTTCTCGCGCAATTTTAGGGTAAACAATTTTTTGTTGAATATATTGAAAAAGTGCTGCTTGCCCATTCGGAAACTCAGGACTTTGTTCAATAATGGTTAAATAGTTGGTTGATACACTGTCGTTTACAGGAGCTTGAGCCAGTTGCCAATTGACACGTCTATTTATATCTGGTTGACCATAAAAAAGAGACATTTTTTTAGGGTTAGGCGGTGTGGGTAGTTCAATGTGAATGCCTCTATCAGAGCGTATTTTGATGGTATTGCCTAATCCGTCGGTGGCGTTTATATACAACATGCCGCCTGTTTCAAGTGGTTTTTCATCCGACTCTGTTGTCAAATTTGCCAGAACCATATCTGAAGTTCTCAAAAACTCTGTCAATTCGAGTTTTACATTACCCTTCAGTATGCTGCCCGTTTCTGTTTCAAAAATCAGTTTGGGTATCTTCAAAATCGTGCCTTCCTTGCCGTTAATAGTCGTGTCACTCTCCGATGAAAAGATAAAATACTGTACTTGTTTTTTAGTATCGCCTTCAATAAGAGGAGCATGCTGAATGGCAAGCACACTTTTGGGTTTATCAATTGGGGTTATTTCTGTAATTTTTGATGGTAAGTAGCAAACTTTACTGAGGGGTATGTGCGAGGCTTTAAGGCTGATATTTTCGGGCAATGAATCGGTAGTTGTTTGGGGCTGTGTTGCCGTTTCCACAGTTTTATGTTCCGAAGGTTCAGTACTTGGAATCGTTTGTTGGTCAGCACAACTGTTGATGACCAATGTCAAAAAAAGGATGGGGAGTCGGTTCTGGCATTTCATCTTTATTGTCATTTTTAGGTTTAAATAGTAAGATGAAAGAACAGCCGTTTTTGGTGTATCTTTTTAAGAAAATTGTAGAACAAATTTTCGCATCTCTGCTAAATTTTCTTCTTTAGGTAGCTGCTGGATATAAATTGTTAACTTTGCAACAAAACTGATAACATGATATTCAACTATATCAAATCAAATCAAAATATTTGCGAAGAAGAATTCGATGAAGTTTACCCTCATTTGCTGCAATCCATTTCGCCTGTTCACTTTTCACCAATTTCTGTTTCAAAATCCGCATCCGAATATCTTGTAGATAAAAAAGGGTGTCGAGTATTGGATATTGGTGCTGGTGTTGGTAAGTTTTGTATGATTGGCGCAACTTGTACTGAGGGGTATTTTGTTGGTGTTGAGCAACGTAAAGATTTGTGTGTATTGGCACAAGAAGTCATTGAGCGTTATCATCTTAAAAACATTGAAATAATAAATGATAATATTGTAAATATTGACTTTAAACAGTTTGATGCCTTCTACTTTTTCAATTCGTTTCAAGAAAATATTAGCATTGCTGATAAAATAGACAATACGTGTAAATTAAGTAGAGAACTGTATGTGGAGTATTCTATGTATGTTCGAGAACAGTTAGAACTTATGCCGATTGGTACAAAATTAGTGACTTATTATAGTTTTCTGAAAGAAGTTCCAGTATCTTATACTTTACAAGCTACCAAATTTGGGAATGATTTAAAAATGTGGAAAAAATCGTATTAATATTGATTCAAACAGAAAATGGCAAAATTGAATCATTAAAACGGGTATAAAAATGAGTTTGAAAAAGGAGTTTGTACCTAAATTGTGGACTGTTCTGAAAGAGGGTGTAAGTCAAGAACAGCTACGAACTGACATTTTGTCGGGTATTATCGTTGGGATTGTTGCCCTCCCATTAGCCATTGCTTTCGCGATTGCGAGTGGTGTTTCGCCTGAAAAGGGTTTAATTACGGGCATATTTGCAGGGTTTGTCATTTCTGCATTGGGTGGTAGTCGGGTACAAATTGGTGGACCAACAGGCGCTTTTATTGTTGTTGTATTTAGCATTGTTCAAAAATATGGTACTGAGGGGCTCACAATTGCAACGTTTATTGCAGGATTTATGATTCTGGCAATGGGTCTTTTACGGTTTGGAAGCTTACTAAAGTATATTCCTCATCCTTTAATTGTTGGTTTTACAAGTGGTATCGCTGTCATTATTTTCTCTTCACAAATACGAGATTTTTTAGGTCTTAAAATTGAGAAAACACCTTCCGAGTTTATTGAAAAATGGATAGCTTATGGTAGTCACATACAATCAATCAATTGGCTTGCTTTAACCATTGGCATCGCAACAATATTGATTGTTGTCCTTTTGCCTAAGATAACTACCAAAATTCCTGGTTCATTAGCAGCTATCATTATTTGTACTGTTATTACTCAAGCCTTTCAATTGCCCATAGATACTATCCAAACCAAATTTGGTGAAATTCCTAATACGTTGCCTACTCCACAGTTTAAGTCCCTATCATTTCAAGAAATTAAGTCATTGTTATCCCCTGCTTTTGCTATTGCTCTATTGGGTAGTATCGAGAGTTTATTGTCTGCCGTTGTTGCAGATGGTATGATTGGGAGCAAACATCGCTCAAATATGGAACTCGTAGCTCAAGGAGCTGCTAATATCCTTAGCGCGATAGTGGGTGGCATTCCTGCAACAGGTGCAATAGCAAGAACAGCAACAAATGTCAAAAACGGCGGTCGAACCCCCATAGCTGGCATCACACATGCAGTAACGCTTCTGTTAATTATGTTAGTCGCTTCGCCTTATGCCAAACTCATTCCTTTATCTTGTTTAGCTGGCATATTGGTTGTTGTCGCTTATAATATGAGCGAATGGCACAATTTTTTATCCGTATATAGGGGCAATTTTTACGATAGAGTCGTTTTGTTAACTGTTTTTATACTAACAGTTGTATTCGATTTAATTGTAGCTATCGAAATCGGTATGGTACTTTCTGCGTTCTTATTCATAAAACGCATGTCAGATATTACTCAAGTTAGTGTTTTAGAAACTCAAGATGAAAAGGAAAGCATTATACCCAATCTTCCTAAAGGAATTATGGTTTATGAAATTACAGGTGCTTTATTTTTTGGGGCAACGCAAACTTTTCAAGAAGCACTGAAACACACCAATCAAAAACCCAAGGCTATTATTCTCAATTTTAAAAATGTGCCACTGATAGATGCTACGGGGTTATATAGATTGGAAGAAATCGTAAAATCATTCAACCGACAAGGCACACTCATATATCTAACAGAGTTTTTACCTACTATAAAAATTGAAATCAATAAAACCAATATCCACAACTTAGCTGTCTTGCATCCAAATCTACAATTTTGTTTAACTGATGCTAAACAAAAACTGAATCTTTCATAAAACAAGAAAATTTTTTACCGAATAGAGAAATAGCATCAAGTAATTAAAAGTTAAAAACACGGTTACTTTATTTTACGCACTTATATCAATACTTCGGTAATTTTTCAGATGAAAAACGGCTGCTTCGCCACCGACAAAGAGGGAAATTAAGCGAGTACTTTATTTTTGCAGATTTGGGCTTTGCCCAAATCTGCAAAAATAAAGTACTCGCCCGAAAAGCCCCTTCCGCCGTAGGCGGCATTATTCACACTTAAAAACTAATGACATATTGAATAAACTACCCCCTCAGTATTTCAGTATCAAAATTAGCTTTTCACAAGCGATTTAAAGAGCTGATTTTAAAAGGTTTTAAAATAGTTTCCAGAAATTTTCAACTGTTCTCGAAAGTAATAATTACCGCCATCCTCCTCCCAAAGCGCGATACACATTAATTACAGCCATAAACTGCCTCTTTTTAGCTTCTATCAACTCCAATTTCGATTCCAACGCATCACGTTGCGTCATCAGTACTTCAAAATAGTCGGCTCTAGCAGATTTGAATAAATCGTTGGAAACGTCTATGGCTTTGACAAGTGTCTCTACTTCTTTGTTTTTTATATCGTAGAATTTTTCCAAATTCTGAATATTTGACAATTCAGTATTGACTTCCATATAACCCGCCAATATGGCTTTTTGATAATTGTACAATGCCATCAATTGCTCAGCTTTGGCATTATTGAACTCCATTTTTATGGCTGTTCTATTGATAATAGGCCCTGCAACATCACCTGCCAAACCGAAAAGAACAGACTTGGGAATGGAAACAAGATAACGAGGCTTAAAAGCTTGTAAACCGAATGCCCCTGTTAAACCTACTGACGGAAAAAACTCTGCTTTAGCAATTTTCACATTACAATCTGTTACAAAAAGCTCTAATTCGGCTTGTTTTATATCAGGACGATTGTTTAATAATTGTGCCGGAATGCCTTCCTTAATTCGTTGAGGCAATTGTGTATTAAAGCTTCCTTTGTCACGAACAATCGGTTGAGGGTATCTGCCTAAGAGAGAATTAATTCTGTTCTCAGCTTCTTTTATTTTTTGAAGAATATCAAATTCCAAGCTTTGAGAATTTAAGACTTCCGCTTCAAATTTCTTAACCGCTAATTCTGTTGCACGGGCAGCTTCTTTTTGAACCCTCACTATCTCTAAGGCATTATTTTGTAGTCGTATAGTTTCTCGGATAATGTCCAATTGATTATCCAAAGAGAGTAATTCGTAGTAAGAATTGGCGATTTCAGCAACAATGCTCGTTAAAAGGAAGTTTTTACCTTCAATAGTCGCTAAATAATGCGTAATAGCTGCTTTTTTAGCATTTCTAAGTTTATGCCAAACGTCCACTTCCCAACTGGCCCTTGCTCCTAAGAAATAATCACCTAAAAATTCTGGTACTTTATGACCTGGCGTAATTTCAGCCGATGCGTCACCTGCCCCCTGACTGGTGTAAATACCTACTTTTTCATAACCAATTGCCCCACCCACTGACACATTGGGCAATATACGGCTGTGTTTTATTTGAATCGCATTTTTTGCAATTTCAATTTCTTGCAAATTCATCAAGACTTCATAGTTATTCTTGAGTGCACTATCTATGAGTTCTGTCAGATTTTTGTCGGCAAAAAACTCCGACCATTTTATTGAGCCTATATTGGTTGTGTCAGTGTTGTTGGTATATGCCGTTGGTATGGGTTTGTCATTCAATGTGGGTACAGGTACTAAGTCTTTTTGCGTATCATCCCACTTTTTTTTGAGTGGCGCAAATACTTTGCAACTCGTACACGTTACGCACAATAAAAGGATTGCTATATGTGTATTTTTTTTAAAAAACTTCATTTTTAATATAAATTTAAGGTTTACATAGGTGTCTGACACTATGAAGGTATCAGACACCTCAAGACTTTTTTAATCAAGCACCCCCTCAGTATTTTTCATCATTCTCATGCCTTTTGTTAATCTTAACAAACTCTGTATTACCGCTAACTTCTTCCGACAAAGGATTTTCTTCTTCCTCTTCCACCAAAGGATTCTTTTCTGATATTTTAGCAAAGATGTAATACAAGCCAGGTATTAAAAAAACACCCGCAAATGTTCCTATCAACATGCCACCACCAGCTGCTGTACCGATTGTTCTGTTGCCTATACGACCAGGACCTGTTGCAATTGCCAACGGAATCAAGCCCGCAATAAAGGCAAAGGATGTCATCAAGATAGGGCGTAAACGCGCAGAAGCTCCTTCTACAACAGCTTCTAAAACAGAACTGCCTGTTGCGTGCCTTTGAACTGCAAACTCAACTATCAAAACGGCATTTTTACCTAATAGACCAATCAACATCACCATTGCGACCTGTGCATAAATATTGTTTTCCAAGCCCGTTAAGTAAAGGAGTAAAAACGCGCCGAATATACCCGCTGGTAAACACAATATGACAGGAAGTGGTAGGATAAAACTCTCGTATTGTGCAGCCAAAACCAAATACACAAATATTAAGCTAATTAAAAAGATATAAATAGCTTGGTTGCCTTGACGCACTTGGTCAATAGAGATACCTGCCCAGTCTATACCAAAACCTTTCGGTAGTTTTTCTTTTGCTGTTTGAGCAATGGTCGCCAAGGCTGTACCGCTACTGTATCCTGGTGCAGCATCACCACTGATTTCGGAAGCGTTGTACATATTGTGTCTTGTAATCTCCGATAGACCATACACTTTTTCTAAAGACATAAAAGCAGCATAAGGCACCATTTCCCCTTTTTCGTTCTTACAATAGAGTTTCAAAATATCTTCGGGAGCTTCTCTATAATTCGGTAAGGCTTGCACCATAACCTTGTATTGGCGGTCATATTTAATAAAGCTTGTTTCGTAGTTACTACCCACAAGCGTTGATAAGTCATTCAAAGCCGTTTCAATATTGACTCCTTTTTGCATGGCCTTGTCATTATCCACATGCATCAAATATTGTGGAAAACTGGCGCTGTAAAATGTGAATACCGATTGCAATTCTTTACGTTTTGCCAACTCTTTTGTAAAGTCCTTGGTCACTTTTTCCATAAGTTGATAGTCTCCCGTGCCTAATTTATCTAAAACACGCAATTCAAATCCACCCGCAGCACCATACCCTGGAATAGCAGGTGGTGGGAAATATTCTATCGTTGCTCCTTGAATCTGCTCTTTGGCTTTTTCTTCCAATTCCTCCATAATTTCGGGCATAGAGTGTTTTCTTTCATCCCAGCTTTTTAAATTTATCAGCACAGAGCCTGCGTTAGCACCTGTACCCTCCGACAAAATCTCGTAGCCAGCAATAGAGGAAACTGATTTTATATCCTCGATAGTAGAAGCAATTTTTTGTAGTTGTAAACTGATGTCATTTGTGCGTTCCAAAGTAGAACCAGGTGGGGTTAATATAATGGCATAAAAAACACCTTGGTCTTCATTCGGGATAAAGCCCGCTGCTACATGGTTATTGACTTGCCAAGTACCCAAGCAAAACAACACCAAAGCCGCAAAAGTAACAACACGCCTATGAACAATAACTTTCAAGATGTCTTTGTATTTATCGTTCATTTTGTTGAAGCCATTGTTGAAGCTTGCCAAAAGCTTGTCCAATATGTTCTTTTTCTTAGGAACACCATGCGTGTTTTTCAAAATCATAGCACATAAGGCGGGGGTCAAAGTCAAAGCCACGATACCAGATAAGACAATAGAGGTTGCCATCGTGATAGAGAACTGCCTATAAAAGACACCCACTGGTCCCGACATAAAGGCTACAGGAATAAACACCGCAGCCATGACTAATGTAATCGCCATAATTGCTCCGCTGATTTCTTTCATAGCCATTTCTGTGGCTTTTACGACACTGACGTTATGCTCTTCCATTTTGGCATGAACTGCTTCAACCACCACAATCGCATCATCTACCACAATACCGATGGCCAACACTAAAGCGAAAAGTGTAATCAAGTTGAGTGTAATACCAAAAAATTGCATAAAAAAGAAAGTACCTACTAAAGAAACAGGTACGGCCAAGGTAGGAATCAAAGTAGAACGAAAATCACCTAAGAAAATAAAAACCACTAAAGCCACCAATATAAAGGCTTCCACAAGCGTATGCACCACTTTCTCAATTGAAGCGTCCAAAAAAGCAGAAACATCATAACTTATCTCATATTCTACACCTTTTGGAAAAGACGACTCTTTGAGTTCTTCCATTCTCGCTTTTATCCTCTTGATGGTCTCACTTGCATTACTACCATAAGATTGTTTAATTGTGATAGCAGCAGATACCCTTCCGTTGAGTCTTGAGTACAAGTCATAATAGGTACTACCAAACTCTATATCTGCCACATCTTTAAGGTGTAATAACTCGCCGTTTTCTCCAGCTCGCAATACGATATTCTCATAGCCTTCTTTATTGCTGTAACGACCTGTATATTTGAGAACATACTCAAAAGATTGTGATTTTCTACCCGAGCTTTCACCCGTACGACCTGGTGAGGCTTCCAAACTCTGTTCTTCTAGGGCTTTCATCACTTCTTCTGCCGAAATTTTATAAGCCAGCATTCTGTCGGGCTTCAACCAAATACGCATGGAGTACTCTCTATCACCCAAAATATCGGCATACCCAACACCATTGATACGCTTCAATTCGGTCAGGAGATTAATATCTGCAAAATTGTAGATGAATTTATCATCCAAGGTAGAATCTTTACTGAACACATTGATATACATCAGCATATTAGACTCTTCTCTCGTAATTTTCACCCCTTCCCGTACGACAATGGGGGGTAATTTATTAACAACCGAAGCCACGCGATTCTGAATATTTACAGAAGCAATATTGGGGTCTGTACCCAATTCAAATACAACTTGAATAGATGCAACCCCGTCATTCCCTGCATCTGAAGCGACGTATTTTACGCCAGGTGTACCATTTATAGCCCTTTCTAAGGGGATTACAACGGCTTTTATCATCAATTCGGCATTTGCCCCTGGATATTCAGCCGCAATATTCACTTTGGGTGGCGAAATAGTCGGAAATTGTGTCACAGGCAACTGCACAAGTGCTAAACCACCGAGAAACAATATAATGAGGGAGATGACTATTGATAAAACGGGTCTATGTATGAAACGATTAAACATGATTTTTTCTAATTGAAACTTTAAAAATTACTGAGGGGGAGACATTTACGATGACAAAGCGCACATAATCGTCAATCCAAAATCACTTATGGTGTTCTTCTTTCTTTTCCGGCTGCTCTTCTTTGCTCACGATAGGTGCTGCCTTTTTAGCATCGTTTGCTTGCGGAATGAGTTGCAGTTTTGCCATCACCTCACGGATTGGTAGCTCTTTGGCTTCAATTTTATCATCATCATTGACAAGCTGAATACCATCTAACAAAATCCTGTCTTCGGAAGAAAGTCCAGATTCAATAATATATAAGTTAGACAATCTTTGTTTTACAACTACTTCTTTTGATTTGACAACATGTGTTTTTTCGTCATACACATACACAAAAGTTTTGTCTTGAATTTCATACGTTGCCTTTTGAGGAATTATCATAGCATTTTTAAAGGGCATTGTCATGCGCACCTTGCCCGTTTCACCATGCTTCAACAACAAATCAGGGTTAGGAAATTTAGCTCTGAAAGCAATATTACCTGTACTGTTATCAAATTCACTTTCGATTGTCTCAATCACACCTTTGTACTTGTGTTCCATTCCGTTTGACAATATCAGTGACACGGTATTTTTAACATCATTACGGCTCTTGTAATTCAAATACTCTATTTCAGATACATTGAAATAAGCAAACACATTTCTATTGTCAGAAATAGTGGTTAAAACGGTGCCTTCATCAATCAAACTACCCTTTTTGAAGCGAATCCTATCCACTGTACCATCAAAAGGTGCTTTGATCTCAGTAAATGACAAATGGGTTTGTGCCAATGCTTGTGCTGCTTTTGCTTGCTCATATTTAGCTTTAGCAATTGCTAACTCTGTTTGTGAAACGATGTTTTTTTCTGCCAAAGTTTTCACATTCAGCATTTCTAGCTCGACTGTTTTTGTCTCTGCGGCAGCCTTTGCCAGTTCTGCTTCATACAGTCTTGGCATAATATTAAAAAGCACTTGCCCTCCTCGAACAAACTGCCCTTCGTCAATCTTAAACCCTTCAAGATATCCTTTTTCCTGCGCCCTGAGTTCGACATTTTGAATGGATTGAATTTGTGCCACGTAGTCCTTAGAATACGTTGTGTCCATCACAATCGGTGTAGTGACAGTATATTCTACTGCCTCTTTTTTTTCTTCTTCTTTGTGTTGTTTACATGCAGTGAGACTCGTCAAAGCCAAAAAGCCTATAAAGAATACTGTTTTATCCATAACTTATATAAATTTAATTGAAAATATAAAAAAGAAATACTCATACAAGTGTAAACTTGCATAGCAATTGATTTAAGTCAGAAATACGAGAAAACTGTCAAAAAAGCCCTAAATACTGAGGGGTGAATACAAAGCAAGGCTCAGATCGTAGAATTTCATAAATTCTCGAGCTCAAATGACATTTAAGGAAAATTGGAATTTTATAGTCTAAATACTTGGAAGAAACTTTGCCAAGACTTATAAAATAAGGAAGGATGAGGGATTTTAGAATTGTTGTAACGGATTCTATAAACTAGAAAATGAATTGTCGTCGAAACAGTACTTACATCGTAATGGGTTTTAATTTCTTTTTTAGGCTTAAAACTATCATCTTCATTATCATCCAAACCTTCATTAACTTCCATATCAATCAATTCATTTGCCGAATGATGATTTGATTGGATAATAGCCGTATTAGTAGTCTGGGTATAATGCGATATAAAGGCTTTGGCAGGTAATGCATTGGCATAACCATTGATTACAAACAATGAAATCAATCCTATGAAAAAAGAAAAATTAAATATTTTCATCAAATGCAAAGCAATTATTTGACTTAAAAAAATGCGATAATCACTGGTTTTTTACCAAATTCCGTAAAGATATGAGGTATGACAAAAATAAAAAAGTAATTTAAAAAAAATCTGACTCAGAAACTGTTTTAAAAACTTAAACCAAACGGTTTAGACTGATTTGTATTGTATGCACAAAGCGTACAAAAAGGACTTTTTATAGAGTGAAGTCAAATTTTGACTTGTCAACGAGGCAAAACTTGACTTCGCTCTGAAAAAAATATTTTATAGCACGTATTTTCGAGTGCGGCGAGAAACAATGAGTAGAAAAAGTTAAACAACGCTTCATAACAGGTTCTAACTATCAATCCAATCGTTGATTCCCAAAAGCCCACGTTAAGAATTGTGGCATCACTTGCCCCCAAGTGTGCGGATTGTGTTCGCCACCTTCAACTTCCAGATATTTGATATCTGCATGCGGACGATAACCCAATTTGCACAGTTCATCAATCAAATCACGTGTGTCATCAATCGCATCTATGATGCCATTGTTGTTGCGGTCAGAGTCTTCGTCTCTTGTACCCACTTCAAACCAAAATTTCATACCCTCTTGATACGCACTTTTAGCGATAATATCGTGCATGATGCGTCCACCATCAGGGTCTTCTGGAGTCCATGTTCGTTCTCGCCACCACAACGAGCCGCTGAACACGCCCACTTTACCAAATACTGAGGGGTTGGCCCAAGCAATGTCGAGTGCCGACAAAGCCCCCAAAGAGAAACCTGCAAAAGCCGTATCTGTGGCATTTTTCAAACAGCGAAATGACTCGTGGATGTAGGGCATCAATTCAAATAAGACAAAATTAGTGTATGAGAGGGCTTTGTTGCCGCGATTTTTGTAATC
>JAEUUP010000099.1 GCA_016787525.1 Saprospiraceae bacterium
CCCGACCCGTGCGGCCTCAATAAATATTTTTTTAGATTTTTTTTTTTTTTTTTTTACTGGGGGGCGCCCCACAAAATAAAAATAAATAAAACATCTCGCTCCATCCTCCCTTTTTTCGGCGGCGAAGCCGCCGTTTTTCAACTAAAGCATTACCGAAGTATTGAGTTAGGGAAACTGCAAAGTTTCGCTAACCTAAAGACCTGCCAGAGATTATTGTTTGAAACAGAATCAAGTTTCGTTATTTGAGACAGTCTCCAAAAGCTCCTCTCTGCTGACAAAAGTTAAGGAGTAGGCATAACTTATTAGCATTGGAAATTAATATTTTACAAATACTTACTGTTTCGAGCTACGCACCATAAAAACCTTTCTCTAAAGGACGAGGGCACTTGCAACCAATGGTCTGTATTTGTAAAAACTTGTTTTTAGTTATGCCCACGCCTCGGTTATACTTATAAAGTAACCACAGTATTGTGTACTTACATATAAAAATAGCCTAAAATCAAAACCAGTGCTAAAATCAAAACCATTACCCACAGCGAAAACTTAGAATTGTTGCGGTATTCGTTGTACAACTCTTCCATAGCGACCCGCCAATCTTGCTTGATTTTTCGTACAAAACCCTCTTTTCCTAAAACGAAATAACGATTTGTCCCATTTTGGCGTAGAATAAAAAAATTGCTATCAATATAATCTACTTCATACAAAATTGTCGCGCGACCTTCATCAATCAGTAACGAATTGCCAAGAATACGCCAAGAACGTTTTGACATCACACCATTGTCAAATATCAAATATTCATTTTCAGGCATAAAAATATGGATAAACGACTTGTCCCAAGCATCCGTGCCTTGTATTTCCATCCATCTTGCGCCTTGCCACAGGTTCGTGTTTTTGAAGCTGCCCCCGTATTCCTTGACTTTAGGTAGAATGAATGCAATATATGCCTCCATACTATCCAAGTGTGGTAGATCTAATTCAAATGTACTGAATATATTATCTAAAAATTTACCTTCCAATATTTTATATTATTTTAGGCGCAAAAATAGTTTAAGTTTTGAAAACAAGAATATTTTTAGTTAAGTGCATAAAAAAAGGGTGTGAGCCATATGCTCCACCCTCGATAATCATACATTCTTGTTGTTTAGTTTAATATATCTTTTTGTTTCGATTTCTTTCAACTGATTCGCTCGAACCTTTCAACAGGCTACTCAGATTTTTTATCAAATGTGAAGCGATGACTCATGTTGCTTTTGGTATTTGAACAATCTAAGTAACCTGCATTTAAGGAACAAAGTAGGTAACTAAACTTCACCCATTGTATGAATCAAAAAAAACTATTCTTTTCTTTTAATTTTGCATGTCAAAATTCTACAAAAATGAAAATTGGTAGAACCTTAAATTGTTTGTTTTTTATTTTGCAATCTTGATGGTACAAACTTAGAACATTAATCTTAAATAGATACTATCCAAATTTTTCCTATTTTCCCGCAAACGTTTCCGCAAACGTTTGTTGTTAATAACTTGCTTGAATTGTGGATAAATATTTACCTTCACTCTATGAAAAGAACAACTATCAAAGACATAGCAGCTATTGCAGGAGTTAATATATCTACTGTTTCGCGTGCGCTCAACAATCACCCTGACATTGGTGTAGCTCTTCGTAATCGCATCAAAGAGTTGGCTATCGAGATGAACTATCATCCGAATATGACTGCCGTGCAATTGCGTAAACAAAAAAGTAATGTGATTGGGCTTATCATTCCTGAAGCCAATATGTTCTTTTTCCCCTCTGTCATAAAAGGTATATCTGAGGTGATTCAAAAATCTGGCTACAAGTTACTGGTTCTACAATCGAATGATGACTACCAACAAGAGATTGAAAATGTCAAAATTTGCTACGAAAACAGTGTAGATGGCTTACTTATGACCTTGAGTCAGCAAACAGACAAACTCGACCACTTGCAAGAACTCAAAGAAGCAGGGATTCCTATTGTTTTATTGGATAAGGTATTGGATAATAATGACTTTGATGAAGTAATTATCAACGATGCAAAAGCCACACAAATGTGCGTCGAATACCTTGTCAATACAGGGTGTCGACGAATTTTAGGACTTTTTGGTAACAAAACTTTGACTATCACAAGCAAACGACTTGACGGTTTCAATGAATTGATTGCCACTAAAAAAGAGCTGAATATCGCGACTGAATGTTATTTTTTAGGCAACACATTTGTTGCTTGGGAATGTGTTGAACGTATCTATCCGAAATTCAAACCAGATGGAATTTTTGCGATGAGTGATGAACTTATTGCAGGTGTTATCCCCGCCCTCAAAAGGCTTAAAGTCAAAATACCTTACGAATGTTCAGTTATAGGCATCAGTGATGGTTATTTACCCAAAATTCTAGACCCAGAAGTAAGTTATTTGCACCACGATGGATTGAACTTGGGTAGAATGGCGGCCCATCACATCATTCAAAAATTGACTCAAAAAGAAACTAACAGCCCACATATGACACTTATGCTTTCTACACAACTCGTTATAAATGAATCAACTAAAAAAATAAACGATAGAAAGTGAAAATTTAATAGAAAATATCGCCAATCAGATACGTCACAGCATAGCCTGAAATATCAACACGTTCATCCCTCAGTACACAGACTAAATTGCCGCCTCTTAAAGAAATCTGGCGAGCGAAAAGCCTATTTTTATCTAACTTTTTCGCCCAATAAGGTATCATTGTCGTATGAGCCGAACCTGTAACAGGGTCTTCCTCGACACCCGCTTCGGGGAAAAAACAACGCGAAACAAAGTCCACTGTGTCACCTTTAGCGGTAGCAATTAGACCACGTGCGTCAAGATTTTTTAAACCTGCGAAATTTGGCTTCAAACTTGCGACATCACTTTCTGAGGGCAATACAGCCATAAAATCATCGCGACCTCTGAATACAGCTAAAGGTTTGATTGATAGTATGTTATAAATAATTGTAGCTTCTTTTGAGCCCAAATCGTATCCCCTCAGTATATCAGTTGGAAAATTGAGCGTCAAAAGACCATCGTTTTGTTTTGTTACTGTCAAAATGCCGCTGAGAGAGTCAAAACGAATTTCGGATTTGTCAAAACCAAGCTGTTCGAACAAAATATGTGCTGTAGCTAAAGTTGCATGACCACATAGCCGCACCTCGATGTAAGGCGTGAACCACCGCAGATGATAGTCACTTTTACCACCTGTTGGTACAATAAAAGCCGTTTCTGCAAGGTTGTTTTCGGCAGCAATATGTTGCATAACCGAATCAGGTAGCCAAGTCTCCAAGGGAATAACGGCAGCAGGATTACCCTCAAAAAGCTGTTTGGTAAAAGCATCTGCTTGATAGATTTTAAGTTTTTTCATCACATAAAAGTGTTTATGGTTATAAATTGCGACAATTTTAGGCATAATTGCACATCTATTTTTCAAAAATCAAATTTACCGTTTTTGTTTCCTTCTAAATTTCTAAAACTTTATGAATCTTTGTGCATTCAACAAAAAAAACAATAAAATTGAAAGACAATCGGATACATATCATCAGTTTTGACATCCCTTATCCAGCTGACTACGGCGGTGTGATGGACATTTATTACAAAGTCAAAGCTTTGGCAGAATCAGGTTTGGACATCACGTTGCATTGTTTCCAATATCGGGAACGTACACCACAGGTAGAATTGGAAAAATATTGTACAAAAGTACACTACTATAAGCGTACTTTATCCCCACTCAGTATGCTCAGTCTCAATCCATTCATAGTTCAAACACGAGCATCGAATCGGTTGCTCAGAAACTTGAAGGAAAACGACGCACCCATTCTTTTTGAAGGTTTGCACACTTGTGCCTTTATCCATAAAAATGCCTTGAAAAATCGTCAAAAACTAGTGCGTATGCACAATACTGAATGGGAGTATTATCATAGTTTGATGTTAAGTGAACCCAGTTTTATAAAAAAAATGTATTTCAAACTAGAAAGTTGGAAACTTAAAAGGTTTGAGAAACAGATTTTGCCTCATGCAAATGCTATTTTATCTATTTCTCCTGATGACACGGACTATTTTAATGAAATAGTCGAAAAAGACGATTTGACCAGATGCTCTGTGGTTCATATTCCGCCATTTCATCCCAATTCAGCTGTCGAATCGCGTACTGGAACAGGCAAATACGTACTTTTTCATGGCAAATTAAGTGTTTCTGACAATGAAAAAGCCGCAATTTATCTCATTGACCGTATTTTTTCAAAACAAGAGATACCCCTCAGTATAGCGGGTAAAAACCCATCTGAACGACTTTTGGAAAAAGCTCGACTCTATGACCATATCAAAATTATTGCAAATCCGAATGAAGACGTAATGACAGATTTGATTCAGAATGCTCAGATAAATGTTTTATTATCGTTCCAAAGAGCAGGCATGAAACTAAAATTGCTTAATGCCCTGTATCGTGGTCGCCACTGTGTCGTCAATCGTCACATGGTACAAAACACAGGTCTAGAATCCTTGTGTTATGTAAAGAATACGTCTAAAGAAATACGAGCAACGGTTGAAAGTTTGATGAATGTTCAATTTTCCATCAATCAAATCTCTGATAGACGGAGCATTTTAGAAAAGCAATTTTCTAACAAAGAAAATGCTGCTAAAATCATTGATGTTTTAGAAAACGCTTCTCATTGACTTTAAAATATTGGAATACAATTATTAAGGCATGAAAAAAATATTGGTTGTATCTGCTACCGTTTTTGAAATTCAACCTTTTCTCGATTTTTTGAAAAATGAAATGGCTGTTCGCAAAAGCCCGTTGTTCGCACAATATGCTTTTGATATTCTCATCACAGGTGTAGGTATGGTCAATACAGCTATGAAAGTGACAAAAGCCTTAGCCGTTGACAATTTCGATTTTGCTCTCAATGTGGGTATTGCTGGCGTTTTTCCTCAAAAAATGGCAACACCGCGTACTCCCGCTAAATATATTTTTGAACTGGGACAAGTGGTAGAAGTTGTAAGCGAAAGATATGGCGATTTGGGTGTCGAAGAAGCAACGGGGGCATTTACAGATATGTTTGAGTTAGGTTTAATGGAGGCTAATGAGATGCCATTTTTTGATGGTAAACTATTGAACAATAAACCTTTAAGTATTCCTAAAATGCCTATTGCGGATGGTTTGACTGTTCAGAAGGTGCATGGCTACCCCCTCAGTATTCGAGGTGTTTTACAGAAGTATAAAGACGTTCAAATCGAAACGATGGAAGGTGCTGCTTTTTTTCAAGTTTGCTTGTCGGAGGGCATTGCATTTGCTCAAATTCGAGCTATTTCTAATTATGTAGAAGCCCGTAATCGAGAAAATTGGCAGATTAAAGAAGCCATAGAGCAACTCAATAAGACTTTAGTTAAGCTATTTGTTGACCATAAAATCTGAATCATTCATATCTCACCTTATCTTAATCGTCAATTTTCGACTATTGATAAACCATAACCTTGCGTTTGTCCATGTTTGACCTATCATCTGAATTTTTTGAAGCACTTTTGCGTTATATTTTTCAAAAGCGTGTACAAAAGCACCCCCTCAGTAAAACTTGTATGGCTCGATGAAAAAGTATTATTTAAAATAAAAAATCTATCAATATGAAATCAATAATGAAGTTCTCAACTTTTTTCGCACTCAGTTTACTTTTTTTAGCCAGTTGTACCAAGTCGGCTAAATTAGATGAAACAGCCAACGCCATTCCAAAAAATGCAGCCAGTGTGACTGCTATCAATTTGCCAAGTTTGATGCAAAAAGCTGATTTTGAATCCATTAAACAAATGGAATTTTATAAAGAAATGGTAGATAGTGCATCCGCTAAAGATGCTGCCATTGCTGAAATCATGCGTGACCCGAAAAAATCAGGTATTGATTTTACCAAAAATATATACATCGTTCAAGACTATAATTTTTTGAACGACAATAGGGGTGAGGGCTCAGCAACGATTTTGGTATCATTGACAGATGCCGGGGCTTTTGAAAAGATGTTGATGTCAGGCAAAAATCACGGTCAAATCAATACAAAAGAAAGTATCAAGTATTTGTCTTTTGAAGATACTGACAACTCAAACGAAGAGGACATAACTATAAGCCATGAAAATAGTATTGTCGCTTGGAACGATAAAATGGCGGTATTAGGCGGTAAAATGAGTCGTGGTACTGAGGGGGTAGATTTTACTCAATTTTTCAAAAACAAAGGAGATGAAAGTATTGTAAAAAATGAAAATTTTTCAAAACTATTTGATAGCCAACACGATATATATTCATATACCAGTTTTGATAAGTTGGCAGACAATCCAGAAATCAGAGCAGGCGCAGGCATGATGAACATTGACCCAAAAGCGTTGAAAGGTAATTATGCGATAGGTTTTGCTGATTTTGAAAAAGGGCAAATCGTGGGCAAATCTGAATATCAAATCAATAAAGAATTGCGTAAAGATTGGGGTTTGATGTTTAAGGATAATGTAAAAACAGATTTCTCTAAATATTTGAAAGGTGATAACATCGGTTTTGCAGCTACTTTGGCTTTAGATGTAAAAGGTGTAAAGGAAATAATCAACGCTAATCCTCAGTTTAGAATCATATTGGAGAAAGGTAAATCGGATAAATTTTCGACGGATGACATTTTTAAAGCATTTGATGGTGATATCGTTATCGCGGCAAATCCCGAAAGTGGTGACGCGGACAAATGGGAAGGTATGATGGGGTTCAAACTTCAAGATAAAGCGACAATGGAGAAATTGGTCAATTTCTTAGTGAGTGAAAATGCTTTGACAAGTGAAGGTAACGGTGTTTATCGTTTTGGTGGCATGGCAGATATGATGAGTAAAAACTATGTTGATAACGGAAAATTAGCTTTTGTGGACGATGTGGTTTTTGTTGGCGATGCTGCGACAATTACCAATCTGAAAAGCGGTAGCTCTGTCTCGGGTGATGTAAAAGATGTGTTGAATAAGAATATTTTTGGTTTATACACCAATTTTTCAAAGATTTTCGCTAATACTGAGAGGATGAAAGACCCTGAAATGGTGGAGCTGAAAATGATGATGAACGGTACGAAAGGTGAAGGTGTTTTGAAAATGAAAGATGCAAATGAGAACAGTTTGAAGTCATTGTTCAAAACAGTGAATCGTTTATATTTGAAAAACAAAGAAGAAAAAGCGAAATCACAAGTTGAAGAGAGACGCGAGATTTAATTTATCGGTATTGAACCATTGCAGTATTTTTAAAATTCCTCAATTGTTCATTTAAAGCAAATCGGCAGTGAAGATGATACTTCTCTGCCGATTTGTTTTATTTATAAAGAATTCATTCACTGATTGTTATGCAAATGCTTCTACATTTTTGCCAGCCCGTTTACGGTCACTTTCGTCCAAAAGAATCTTGCGCAAACGAATAGACTGAGGAGTGACTTCCACGAATTCATCTTCTTGAATGTATTCTAAAGCTTCTTCCAATGTGAATTTTTTGGGTGGAATCAAACGCACTTTGTCGTCTGAACCACTGGCACGCATATTGGTCAATTTTTTAGTAATGGTTACATTCACCACTAAGTCGCCCGGGCGTGCGTTTTCTCCAATGACCATACCTGTATAAACTTTTTGACCAGCTTCAATGAAGAAAATACCGCGGTCTTGCAAGTTGTTGATAGAAAACGGAATGGCATCACCCATTTCTTTTGAAATTAATGAGCCGTTTTGACGACCTGCAATCTCTCCCTTGTGTGGTTGAAATTCGATAAATCGGTGTGTCATAATGATTTCACCTTGGCACATCGTCAAAAGGGTCGAACGCATACCAATGATGCCACGCGATGGGATTTCAAATTTCATGACCATACGGTCGCCTTTAGGTTCCATCGAAAGCATTTGTCCTTTACGACGAGTTACAAGGTCAATCACAGTGCCACTTTTATCTTCTGGAACGTCAATGTTCAATTCTTCTATTGGCTCACATTTTCTGCCATCAATCAATTTTGTGATAACTTGTGGTTGCCCAATTTGTAGTTCGTAGCCCTCACGACGCATCGTTTCAATCAAAACTGATAGATGTAAAACGCCACGACCAAACACTTTGAATGTGTCTGCTGAGTTCGTTTCTTCTACACGCAAAGCCAAGTTTTTCTCTAATTCTTTGTTTAAACGGTCTTTTATATGACGGCTTGTCACATATTTGCCTTCCTGACCAAAGAACGGAGAGTCGTTGATGGTAAAAGTCATACTCATAGTCGGCTCATCAATTGAAATGGTGCCTAATCCTTCTGGATTTTCGTAATCTGCTACACAATCACCAATTTCAAAGCCATCAATACCAACAATCGCACAAATATCACCTGCAACCACTTGTTCCGCTTTCACTTTGCCCATACCTTCAAAAGTATAAAGCTCTTTGATACGGCTTTTTTGGATTGTTCCATCACGTTTTATCAATGAAACATTCATATTTGGACGTAAAACACCACGGCGCAAACGACCAATAGCAATACGACCTATATAATTTGAGAAATCTAATGATGTAATCAGCATCTGAACGCCCCCCTCAGTATCTGCTTTTGGTGGTGGTATGTGCAAAATGATTTGGTCAAGCAAATAGTTGATATCGGTTGTTTGCTTTGCCCAATCTGGACTCATCCAATTGTTTTTGGCAGAGCCAAACACGACAGGGAAATCCAGCTGATTTTCGTTGGCTTCAAGTGCAAACATCAAATCGAACACTTGCTCGTGTACAAGGTCTGGTGTACAGTTTTGTTTATCCACCTTATTAACAACAACGATAGGTTTTAAGCCCAACTGAATGGCTTTTTGCAAAACGAAACGTGTTTGCGGCATAGGACCTTCAAAAGCGTCAACCAAAAGTAAAACGCCATCGCACATATTTAAGACACGCTCAACTTCACCGCCGAAGTCACTGTGACCTGGTGTGTCGATGATATTGATTTTGTGGTCTTTGTAGCGAATAGAGACGTTTTTGGCAAGAATGGTGATACCACGCTCGCGCTCAAGGTCGTTATTGTCGAGAAGGAGTTCGCCTGTCAATTCATTGTCGCGGAAGAGCTTTCCTGCGAGAATCATTTTGTCAACGAGTGTCGTTTTGCCGTGGTCAACGTGGGCAATAATGGCGATGTTGCGGATGTTTTGCATTGAAAAAAATATAGTGCCATGCTGTAAACATGACTTTTTTTATAAAAGATAAGACGTTTTTACTGAAAAACGCCGCAAAGATACGTCTTTATAATGACTAAAATAAGTCTCTTTTGAAAATAGATGAAAAATTAGTTTGGTGACAACAGAAACAACTGTTTATACTGAGGGGGTGATTAAAAGACGAATTTAGTTTTTGATTTTCAATTATTTACAAAACTTGAATATTGAAATCATTTTTTGAATACAGTCATATCACAAGGGATAAATGTCTTTTCGCTTCTCAATGACTTTTGGGGTGTGATTGGGGGCGATTGATAGGATTAAAATAGGGAATAAAAAAAGTTTTAGTGGTCTCATTTTGATGAGTTTGTGTAGGTGGAAAATATATTGATATGGGTTTTAATAGAAAATCAAACGGCTTCGCTCAATATAACCGACAGTGACAAAAGGCATAAGTCCTTGAAAAAGAAGTGTTTACACTTAAAGATGAAATAGCCATTATTTCCAAAGCTCAAAATAAGCATATTGCTCAGAATAAACATATTTTTCATCCACACGTTGCCATGATAACCTCTCCATCAAGCGTATAGAATCCTTGTTATTTTTATCCGTATAAACCAATAGTTTAGTTTTATTTGTTTTTTCAAATATGATTTTGGAAAAATGCTGTAAAGTTTCATTCGCAAAACCTTTTTTTCGGAATGATTTACTGAAGGCATAGCCTAAAGTTACCTTTAAATTGTCACCTCCAAAAACTTGTTTGGATAAATCGTGTACATGAAAAACACCAATATATTCATTTGTCGTTTGGCACTTTATCAGCCAATCAAATGCAGCTCTTTTTTGTGAGAAACAAGCGTATTCGAGCATACAAGCCAAATAATCTTCTGCTTCCTCAGCTGTTTTGAACCGTTCGTCAACATAAGGATTACTGTCTTCTTTGAACATATCATATAAATACATACCATTCTCGTAAGACAATGGCTCAAACGTCAGTCTTACTGAGGGGGGGATTGAACCTAAGAAATGATGGTATTTCATACTTGGGCTGCGTGCTTCACGCCAGATTGCTTTTCGTTCTTCGATGGTCATTTTCATAACTTTAGAAATAACAACTTAATGTGTCATTCTGACATTTATCTTACAAAGTTACATTTTTAGTTTTTTTAATTCAGATAAGAATTTAAAGCCATCGAAAAATTTTACCAAAATTATCCTACTTTCGTTGCTACAATGGCAAAATCAACAACAGACAAAATAGGTCTATGGACTTGTACCTCGCTCGTCGTAGGCAATATGATAGGTTCAGGAGTTTTTCTTCTGCCTTCTACTTTAGCAGCTTACGGGGGCATTAGCATCGTGGGTTGGCTTTTTTCATCATTAGGCGCATTTATTTTGGCTGTTCTTTTCAGCTATTTGAGCAGGGCAATGCCGAGCGTGGGTGGCCCTTACGCCTATACGCGTGAAGGTTTGGGCGAATTTGCGGCTTTTTTAGTCGCTTGGGGCTATTGGATTTCGACTTGGTGTGGCAATGCGGCCATCACAGTCGCTTTTGTGAGCTACTTGAGTGTATTTTTTCCTGTATTATCCGCAGAACCTTTAGTCGCTGTTTTGACAGGTTTGAGTGCCATTTGGCTTCTAACGTGGGTCAATTCAAGGGGCGTTGCGCTAGCAGGTAGAGTACAGCTTGTCACCACCGTTTTGAAGCTTTTGCCTTTACTTTTGATTGCTTTATTTGGCTTTTTTTACATTGATTGGCAACTTTTTATACCCTTCAACCGCAGCACAGAGTCGAATTTGAGTGCTATTGGCTCAACAGCCACTTTGACACTTTGGGCTTATTTGGGTATGGAATCTGCCACTGTGCCAGCAGGCAACGTCGAAAACCCCGAAAAAACAATCCCTCGTGCGACTTTATTAGGCACAGCGATTGCCGCTTGTGTCTATATTTTTGGAACAGTGGCGGTCATGGGTTTGATTCCTGTAGAAATGCTCAAAAATTCGGCAGCACCGTTTGCCAACACAGCAGCCAAAATATGGGGCGAGTCAGCACGATTATGGGTCGCTTTTGGGGCAATGGTCTCGACTTTTGGCGCACTCAACGGCTGGATTTTGATGCAAGGGCAAATTCCTCTGGCAATGACCAAAGACAAATTGTTCCCCTCAGTATTTGGCAAAGAAAACAGCAAAGGTGTGCCAGCTTTGGGCATCGTCATTTCCAGTATTTTGTTGTCGGTTCTGATGTCTATGAATTTTTCAAAAACCTTAGTCGAACAGTTCAAATTCATGATTTTACTCTCGACTTTGACAGTTTTGATACCTTATTTGTTCTCTTCAGCTTCTTTTATTTTGATTTTGAAAAAACAAAACATCGTTTCCGCAAAAGAACGAACCATAAAGTTGACGCTTGCTTTTTTGGCATTTGCCTATTCATTATGGGCTGTGGCGGGTTCAGGTCAGGAAGTGGTGTATTGGGGATTCATCTTACTGATGTTGGGCGTGCCAGTTTTTATTTTTATGAAATACAAATCAAAAGGCTAAAAATAAAAAACCCGTGAGGGTTGCTCACGGGTAACGAAACGAATTTTACAATTCTTTAACCAAAACTTACACACATCTTAATTTTACCAACTATCATGCCAAATATTACTATTCGACATAATTTTTTATATTTAGAGTAAAATTTTTTCAAATTTTTTTCAACCACCTTTTAGACAAACCGAATGTGCAACAAGACGCACGTTTTTTTGTTTATGAAAGGGTTTACGGAGGCTATTCTACCTTTGTTTCAAAAAGATTAAAAAAAATAAAAAAAATTTTTACATTTTTTTAAATTTTAAAATGACCGATTTTAAAAGGTCATTTTGATACAATTTTTCTTCAATTTATGGATATTTCTCGACTGCCTTTTTCGGTCTTTCCGATGCTTTCAAAGTTTGACCGAGCTTATGCAGAACAAACGACAACTTTTGAAAAATTTTATAAGTACTCTGTTGATTTTCAATCTTTTAAACAAGCTATTGCTGACAAATCAAAAGAGAATA
Source organism: Saprospiraceae bacterium (assembly GCA_016787525.1). Lineage (GTDB taxonomy): Bacteria > Bacteroidota > Bacteroidia > Chitinophagales > Saprospiraceae > JAAFJT01. The sequence goes on from JAEUUP010000099.1 coordinate 12,234, forward strand.
TTGACCGTGCATTGCTTGTTTCTGTCCTAAAAAAACAATACAGCACATTCGATACTGAGGGGGTAGGAGCGGAGCAAATTGAGAAACTTTTAGACCCTCAAACTTTTACGGTTACAACGGCACATCAGCCATCACTTTTAACTGGACCGCTCTATTTCGTGTATAAAATTTTTTCGACCATAAAACTTTCTGAGCAAGTGTCGAAACACTATCCGCAACAAAAATTTGTCCCTGTTTTTGTCATTGGCGGTGAAGACCATGATTTTGAAGAGGTGAATAGCATCTCGATTTTCAATAAAAAAATCACTTGGCAGCAGTCGGATATTGAGGGTGGAGCTGTTGGCATGATGCGTACTTCTTCGTTGCAAAATGTGTTAGCTGAACTAAAAATGACATTGGGCGAATCGGAACGCGCACAACATATTTATAGTGTTATCGAAAAAGCTTACACGTCACATGAGTTGTATCAAGATGCGACACAAGAGCTTCTGCATCAACTCTTTGGGTCGTACGGTTTGGTCGTTTTGAATATGAACCACGCCGAACTCAAACGCCGTTTTATTCCGATTATGGAAAAAGAAATTGTGGAGCAACCTTCAAAAAAATTGGTCGAAACCACTCAAAAAGAGTTAGAAAACATGGGCTATAAAGCTCAAGCCTTTGCTCGAGACATCAATTTGTTTTATTTACGTGAAAATCTTAGAGAGCGGATTGTTGAAGAAAATGGCATCTATCGTGCCTTGAACACTGAATATGTATGGCAATCACAAGCAGATATTTTAAAAGAGTTGAATGAGACCCCTCAGTATTTTAGTCCCAATGTGGTGTTGCGACCGCTGTTTCAAGAGTATATTTTGCCTAATTTGGCATACATCGGCGGTGGTGGTGAATTAGCTTATTGGCTGGAAAGAAAGGCTCAATTTACGCATTTTGGAGTCAATTTTCCGATGTTGATACGCCGTAATTCAGTTTTGTTTTTAGACAAAGCCAGTCAGGATAGGATGAAAAAACTAGATATACAACTGTCTGATTTGCTTGACAATACAGAAATTTTAGTGAAAAAATACGTTGCTCGGCAGGCCAGTTCTCCCCTCAGTATGGAAGATGAAAAAAAGGTTCTGAGCGAAATTTTAGATAAAATCTTAGCAAAAGTTTTGACCGTGGATGCCAGTTTAGAAAAAGCAGTTTTAGCCGAAAAAACCAAACAGTTGCAAAGCATTGATGCGCTTGAAGCAAGGGTTCTGAAAGCCGAAAAACAGAAACATGAAACGTCACTGAATCAACTCAAAGCATTGCAACAAAAACTGTTTCCGAACGGCGGACTTCAAGAGCGAACAGACAATATTTTACCCATTTATTTAAAACACGGCGAAGCATTTTTCGATGTTTTACATGCTGAACTTAATCCTTTAGAGAACGGATTTATCATTATTTCAGAATCATAACCTGTGGCTCAAAATGTCCTACTTTTGACTTTGGAGAATAAATAAAAGCGACTTATATTTATCTCCAAATTCAAAAACATGACGAAAATCGTATTTCTAATCTTACCCAAAGTTCATCTTTTAGATTTGGCTGGACCCGATCAAGTGTTTCTCGAAGCGATGGATTTTGGCGTAAATATTCAGGTCGAATATTGTTCTTATACTGAGGGGTTGGCGACTTCGACTCAACTTCCTTTCGGTACATTGAAACATTTTAACGACATCGTGTTGAATAAAGGTGATTTCATCGTTGTGCCTGGTGCGGACAGTCAGTTCTTATTGTCTCCTCAATTATTGGCTCAAAAAGAGCTTTTCGATTGGATAAAAAAGGCTTATGAAAAAAAGGTGCGCCTGTGTTCAATTTGTACAGGCGCATATTTTTTAGCCCTTACAGGTCTTTTAGATGGTAAAAAATGTACAACTCATTGGAAGCACACCATGCGTTTACAGTCGCGGTTTTCAAAGCTGAAAGTCATTGAAAATATATTGTTTGTAGAAGATAACGGCATTTTTACAAGTGCTGGTGTGACGGCAGGTATTGATTTGGCATTGCATATCGTCGGCTTGTTGAAAGACGATAGTACGTCATTTAAAGTGGCTCGCGAGTTGGTGGTTTATGCACGACGTTCAGGAAACGACAGCCAACAAAGTGTTTTTTTATCATATAGAAACCACATCCATGCTGGCGTTCATAAAGTGCAAGATTGGTTGCAAGACAACCTCAATAAAAAATGTTCGCTCCAAGATTTGTCAGAAGTTGCTATGATGAGTACTCGCACACTGACCCGTATTTTTAAGAAAGAAACGGGTATTACCATCAACGAATACATCACTCTTTTGAGGAAGGAACGTATCAGTGAATTGATGAAAAACCCTGATATTTCTCGCCATCAAATTGCCCGCCAATGTGGTTTGGAAAGCGTCAGACATGTGACACGATTGATAAGTCTGTAATTTTTTTGTTTTTGAAGAGTGAAATACTGAGGGGTGTAACTTAATGCTCCAAGTTAAAGTCTTATGGGTTTATCTTAAAACGTTCAACATGAAAAAGCTAATTCTTTGTTTTTGCACTTTATTCATAATGGCTCATTTATTTGCCCAAACCGATACGGCTCGGATATTTAAAGATAAAACCATTACGGAAAAATGGTTAGCTGAAAAAAATATTCCTGCACTCGGAATCGGCTATATCAAAAACGGTAAAATTGAGCAAATCAGCGTATTTGGCAATTTAGAAAAAGGCATACCTGCACCTACAAATACGATTTGGAATGTAGCCTCTTTGACCAAACCTCTTACAGCTCTGACTACTTTAAAACTGGTGAATATGGGCAAATGGGACTTGGATGAACCTCTTTTTCATTATTGGATTGACCCCGATATTGCCAATGACCCACGACATAAAAAACTTACAACCAGGCTTGTGTTGAGCCATCAAACAGGTTTCCCTAATTGGCGTTGGAACAATAAATCAAAGGTATTGGCTTTTGATTTTGACCCAGGCATAAAATATCAGTACTCAGGTGAGGGCATGGAATATCTGAAAAAGGCTTTAGAAAAGAAATTCAATAAAACTTTAAACCAATTGGTGCAAGAGCTCATTTTTACGCCATTAAATATGTCTGATTCCCACCTTATTTGGGACAAAACAATGGATGAGACTCGATTTGCGAAGTGGCATAATAAAAAAATGGGGCTATATGAAACGACCAAAAGAACGGATGCCAGCGCAGCAGACGACCTCTTGACTACAATCGAGGATTATTCAAAATTTATGCTCCATATCATTGATGGAGCTGATTTGAACCCCGAACTTTTCAAAGATTTGAGGAAGCATCAAGTCAAAACAAAAGACGGAAAGTATTTTGGATTAGGCTTAGAAGTCTATGATTTTGACAACGGAGAATATGGTTTTACACATGGTGGAGCGGACCAAGGTGTGAGAACCATTACTTTTATGTTCCCGCAACGCAAAGAAGGTTTGGTCATTTTTACCAATTCAGACAATGGGGGTAATGCTTACGAGCCTGTCCTTACAGTTTTTTTAAAAGATTTAGGAAAGAAAGTACTTGATATTGAAATGAAATAATGGAAATATCATAAAGTTTCGGCCATAAAAGAGGATTATTTATACAATTATATGGCTAAAAATCTCTACCACATTGAGTGCCCATTATTAAGTGAATATGATACTTAAACTTGGGAAAAAGGTAAAAAAATGGCTCAAAATGTCTTATCTCTGGCTGTTGCATGATTTAATAGGCGGATAATTTTGTCCTCAACTTTATGCCACTTTTTAAAAGCAATAGAACAATGATAAAACAAACATTTTATGCATTTAAAATACTTTTACTATGCCTCTACGTTTTGATTGGAAAGCCCATTTTTGCTCAAGAATTAGACAGTTTAAAAAAACTACCCGCATTGCAAGAGATGCGACAACCTAAAATTGATGTCAAACATATTGCCCTCGATTTGTCCTTCGATTGGCAAAAAAAACAAACATTCGGTACGGCTACTCTAACTCTATCTGTCTTGAATGATGCCCCAATTGTCGCTTTAGACGCTGCTAAAATGACCATAAAATCTGTTAAAATAGGGCAAGGGAAGTCTCTAAAATTCGATTATGAAGGTGGTGAAAAAGACGAAAATTTAAAAATTTACCTTGATAAAACATATAAACACACTGAAAATATCCTTTTGAATATTGAGTATCATACATTACATATCAATGAACCGGACCCTAATTCTTTGGGCGGCAGCACAGGGAAAGGGCTTCGGTTCTTTCAACCTACTTTTACAGAACCGCGCAAACGGCGGCAAATATGGTCAATGGCCGAGGGTGAATCGAACCGCTATTGGTTTCCTTGCCACGACGTTTTAACCGATTTCAGAACAACTGAATTAAAAGCTACCGTTGATAAAAATCTAACAGTTATTTCAAATGGAAATTTGATAAAAATACAGGAAAACCCCAATAACACACGGACATTTCATTGGAAAATGGTTCAACCATATGCGAATTATCAAACCTCGATAGTCGTCGGCGAATATGTTGAAATAAAACAAGAAGTCAATTTAAATTCAGCCCACAACCCGCAATCCCCAAACCCTAAAAATACTGAGGGGGTACTATCTCTCCGCACTTATGCCTATCCCGATGAAGTAGAAGCGACAAAAGCGAGTATTGTGCAATTGCCCGAAATGCTGCGATTCTTTTATGAAAAAACGGGTATAAAATATCCATATCCGAGCTATTCGCAAGTTTTCGTGCAAGACCTGCCGTGGGGTATGTGGAATACAAGCACGTCTACTTTAACGGAAAATATGGTTGATGACTATGGCACGCATGCCGATTATCTCTATCTTTGGGACGATTTGGCCGCCGAAGCCTTAGCTGTGCAATGGTTTGGCAGTCTTATCACGCCCGCCGATTGGCAGCATAATTGGTTGAATCGAGCATTTGCCCGTTATTTTAGCGGTTTGTACGATGAATACAAAAATGGTCGGCAGGAATATATTTCTTTTCCGCATCAATGGGACATCAATACCTATCTTTTTGATTGGAACAATGGCCATCGCCGCCCGATTGTTACCAATAATTTTACGGATAAAACAGCTTTTATATCTGATAATTATGGTATTTTTAGAGGTGCCGCCGTTTTGCATACTTTGCGACAAGAGTTAGGCGAAGAAAAATGGTGGAAAGCCATTCGATATTATACCCGAAAACACGCTCAAAAATCGGTCACAACTGACGATTTTATCAAAGCTATTGAGGCAACAACAGGTGAAAAAATAGGGTGGTTTTTTGACCAATGGGTGTATAAAATGGGGCATCCGATTTTTGATATTACTAAAAAATATGATGCCGAAAACAAACAATTATTGTTGGTAATCAAACAGGTACAAAAGCAAGATACCACAAATGCCTATCCGCAAGTCCAATATTTTAAAGGTAAAATGGCGATTGAAATAGATGATAAAATTGAAACAATATGGATAGAATCCATTGCCGAAAAGACCTATATTTTCAACTGCTCACAAGAGCCGAAATTGGTGCATTTTGATTATGAAACCGCTTGGATAAAAGAGCTAAAATTTGAAAAATCCTTAGCCGAACTGCTGTATCAGTTTCAACATGATAAAGATATAATGGGCAGACGATCAGCCATGCAAGCCATCGCCGCGATTTTTAAAAAAGAAACCTCAACTGCCGATGAAAAAGCTAAAATCCACGAAGCGTTCAGAAAAGTTTTGTCGAGCAACGTATATTGGCGTTTCAAATTTATGTCTTTCCCTGTTTATCAAGGACTTTTGGCAGCAAAACAGCCTGTTGTTTTGGATAAAATCACATCTGATTTTTTAATTTCAGCTATAAAAAACGAAAAAGCATGGGTGCGCAATGCTGCGATAAATTGCCTGAGCATCACAAATGACCCGCAATACGCCGATTTATACATCGGGTATCTGAACGACTCAAGTGATAGAGTTATCAATGCAGCGGCGATTGCGCTCGGTAAAACCAAAAGCCCAAAGGCGTTTGATGCACTCGCTCAATTGAAGGATAAACCGTCTTGGAAAAATCAAAGCTTGATAAGCACTTTATATGCTTTAAAAGAACTCCAAGACCCGCGAGGTGTAGACATTGCATTGGCAGCCTTGAAAGATTCACCTGCTGCACCGCGCTGGACTTTGGCTGTCCCCGTCTGGGATTTTCGCATTGCGGCGGCTGAAACTTTGGTGGCTTTGGGTAAAAATACTGAGGGGTATCCGATTGTGGCAGAACGTTTTAAAAAATCATTAGAAGAAAATGACGTAAATGATATTTTTAATAATGTGTTGATTATCAGTATATTAGCAGACCCACGCGGACAAGCCGTTTTTGATGAATTAAAAATAAAGTATAAAGATGATGTCCCTATTTTAAATGCAGTCAATCAGTTTGAACAGCAATTTAAAGAACATGTGGGAACAAAGTAGAATTTAGCACCCCCTCAGTATAAAAGGCTTTATACTGAGGGATAAACTGTATATGTCTAAATTTTTAAAAAAATGCAATGAAACCGAATAGAAGAAATTGGCTCGGACAAGTCGGCTTAATACTCGGTGGTTTAAGCATCGAACCTGTGAAAAATTTAGCGGCACCACAGTTGTCAGGCGCAGTATATTTTCCAGAGAATATGCCGATTTGGTTGAGTTCAAATGAAAACCCTTACGGACCTTCGCCGACAGCCCGAAAGGCAATGGCTGAAAGTGTTAATATCAGTAACAGATACGGCTGGAAACTCACTTCAGACTTGGTGAATACCATCGCTGAAAAAAATAATCTTGCTACTGATAATATTTTAATAGATGCGGGTTCAACTGAAATTTTAGATTTGGTTGTTCAATTGGCAGCTTTAGAAAAAGGGAATTTCATATTGGCAGAACCGACCTTTAATTTTTGGAGCGCAAGGGCTGAAATGTTGGGGCTTAAAAAAATTGCCATTCCTTTAACAATTGATAAAAAGCATAATTTGCCAGCTATGCTGCAAGCCATAACTACCGATACAAAATTGGTGTATGTCTGTAATCCCAACAACCCTACAGGAACAATATGCGGTAGAGAAGAACTCCTGACCTTTATAAACGAAGTGACGAAAAGAACACTGGTTTTGGTAGATGAAGCCTATATTGATTTTACAAATCAACCTTCATTAAGCAATTTAGTTACGGAAAATAAAAACCTCATCATAGCTAAAACATTCTCCAAAATCCATGGCTTGGCTGGCGGGCGCATTGGTTATGCTTTGGCGCATAATGCTACTATTGAGAGAATGGGGCAATTGCAATCGTGGGTAAATGGTGGCGTGAGCCTTGTGTCGTGTGCAGGGGCTTTGGCATCGTTGAAAGATGATGCTTTTACAAACGAAACGAAATCTTTGAATGAAAAAGTACGGCAATATACAATCGAAAACCTTGAAAAACACAATATTAACTGTATTCCTTCTTATACCAATTTTATCTATTTTTCAGTAGAAAACTATAAAAAAGACTATTTTGAGCAATTGAAGGCGCATAACATAATGGGAACAGGCTTATATGAAAAACAAGGAAAATGGACTAGAATAACTATTGGTACAATGGCAGAAATGGAAAAATTTATTAATGCCGTGAAATAACTTCAGGTGCAAATACCGAGGGGGTCGCTATCAAAAATCAAGAAATCAATTTTTAATAAAACAATATGAAATATTGTCTACCATTTGCGTTTTTGCTATTTGCTCAATCCATTTTTGGACAAACTAAACTGCCCATCATAAAAGCCACAACAAAAACCGTTGCTATCAAAGATGATACATTTTTGGATAAAGAAGCGTGGTTTTTGACCCCTGAAGCCAAACCCGATATTTACAAAGCTGACAGAACCCGCAAAACAAAATGGGTTACTTTTTATACCGATGTTGACTCCATAAAAGTGAAGGTAAAACCGGGTACAATCTACGATTTTATCATTTTATTGAACAATAAAGACACTTGCTATACCCGCATAGTTAGTGCCATTTCTGCTGAAAATAGCGCAAAAATAACAGAAAATAGGCATGATACCATTCCATTCACGCTGACAGCGTATAATGCTATTCATGTAAAAGCCATTTTTAACAAACGCGATACCCTTAATATGCATCTTGATTTAGGGGCATTTGATTTTAAATTGACACAAGAGGCGATAGTTAAAAAAACGCAATTATTAGCAAGCCAACCCGATGCCATTGCAGGAAAAGCAAAGCCCAATTTTAATAAAATGGAAAAAGTTAACACTATTCAGATAGGGTCTTTGACGTGGCAGAATCCCGTATTTGCTGCAACGGGATTCACCGCCCGTGAAATGGACGGTAGAATTGGGTATAATGTTTTTGAAGGCAAAATTATAGAAATTGATTACGATAAAAATTTGCTTATCATTCATTCAAAATTGCCGAGAATAAGTAAGGGTTATATCAAATCAGAAGTGGCATTTTTGCGTTCATTTCCTTGCATAAACGGGTCAATATCCATTAAAAACAACGTATGCAAAGGCGATTTTCTTTTAGATACAGGGGCAGATATGGCAATGTTGATAGACAGTATTTGGGCAGAGAAACAAGGATTCCCAAAAGATTTGCCTTTGCTGAAAGTGACTTCTTTTAAAAATCCGAGAGGGGTTGTTTTTGAGCAAAAAACGGTTGTTTCGCCTTTGTTAAATATCCAAAATTCATCATTCGTTGATGTACCAACCACGCTTTTAGGGGCTAATAATCCCGCAGGCATATCCGTCAATTTCTTGGGCAATGATGTATTGAAACGTTTTAATACCATCTTGGATTTACAAAAAGATTATATCTATTTGAAGCCAAATAAACTTTTTTCTTTACCTTTTAAAGAAAAAAAGGGGTAAAATACTGAGGGGGGGCGCATGGCTCAATCTGTCCATCATTTGGCTGAAAGCTACAATTTAAAAGATATAGTTTTACCCAAAAAAATCAAAGCACGTAAAAAGGCGATTATGAAAAAAAGCACCACTACTTATATCACCCTCCTATTCTGTTTTTTGACATTGCAAGCATACAGTCAGAATATCGCCTCCATTTCTGGCAAAGTCATAAACAAGGCAAACGAGCCAAATTTTGGAAATGTAGTTGTATTGTCGGCTATTGATACTACTTTTATTAAGGGGACAAGTTTTGAGGATACAACATTTTTTTTGACCAATATTAACACCCCCTCGGTATTACTCAAATTTTCCGCTTTGTCGTTTGCGGATACAATTATAAAAGTGGTTTATAAAGGTCAATCGCATATTGATATGGGTACAGTTATGATGCGTTTGAACGAAAAAGAGTTAGCGGCAGTCACAGTCGTCAGCAAAGTACCGCTGGTAAATCATACAGCAAATGGTACGATTGAGGTCAATGTTGCCAAAACGATGCTATCCGCGAGTAGTTCTGTTACAGAAATATTATCAAAATCGCCGAATGTGATAGAAAATAATGGTCAGATTTCTGTTTTTGGAAAAGGCGAAGCCCTCATTTTTTTGAATGGCAGATTGATTACGAATGAACGCTTGTCTTCGATACCTGTTTCGCAGATTTTAAAAATTGAAATTATCCCGAATCCGTCATCAATATATGACGCTGAAGGTAAAGCGGTCATTAATATCATAACAAAAACAAGAGGCGCAGAAGGCATCATGGGAGTGGTAAGTCAGCAAATCACTTATTCAGATTTTGCAGGAATAAATGCACAATCCTTTTTTGATTTGAGTTATGTGAAGGATAAATTATCGGTAATCGGCAATTACTCTTTGCTTTTTGGCAAAAGCAGGGAGTTTTTACATACAATTAGAACCCGTCCTGCGGCTGATGAATATCTGAAATCGGATTTAACAACGGATTGGCGGCGACAAATGAATAATTATTCAAACTATGGCTTGGGGGTGCAATACAATTTTGATAGTAAAAACAATATTTCCATATCCTACAACGGCTCTTCGGAAGACATGGGCGGTTATACCAAAAGTCAAAATACCATTTTAACCAAAACGGATAATAGCTTTTATACCAGCAATATTGATAAAGACGAATTGCGAACCAATAATTCAGTGACGTTGAACTATAATAGAACTGTTGATTCGCTGGGTTCTACACTGTTTTTGGGTACACAATATTCACATTTCAACTTAGGTATTGATGATTTTATTACGGAAAATAGAACGGTTAATAGCATAGACGGTAGCCGACATTTAAAAAACGATATGGATAACGGCATTTCTGTATCGAGCAGTCAGCTGGATTTAACAAAAATACTGAGGGGGGGGCAAAAATTGGAAATGGGCACTAAATTCAGTTATGTTACAACGAAATCGGCGACGAATTTTCACATTGCTGAAAATGGCAACGATTATATTTTTGATAAAAATTTGTCTAACCAATTTCAATACACTGAAAAAATACCGGCTGCTTACCTGAGTTATAGTGGTGTTATCAATAAAATAAACTACGGCATTGGTGTCAGAGGTGAATTGACGGATTATAAACTCAATACAAGTGTGGGCGGCGGGCAGGCACTTTTGGATACATATTTCAATATTTTCCCTAATTTTCAGCTAAACACAGTCATTGCGAAAACGTTTAAATTGCGGGCTTCCTACACGTCGAGAATAACAAGACCGCGCTATCAGGCACTCAATCCTTATGTTATTTATCAAGACCCTTTTACCACCGTAGAAGGGAATCCAAATCTGATACCTGAGAAAGTGCACGCCTTTGAAATTGGTGCAAATTATCATGACTATGATTTTAGGATGGGTTATAATTACACAATTGACCCTATAAATGGCGCAGCATTAAGAGGGGAAAACCCTAATAGTTATGTTTTAAAAGCCATAAACTTAGAAAAGGGGCATAGCTATTTTGCGTCACTTACCAAAACAATTAACCTCAAATGGTGGACTTCTGTAACGACCTTCAACCTCAATTACACCAATTTGATAGACAAAAAATACGATTTTGATATTATAAAACCAGAACCGCAACTATATATCTATTCGAGCAACACGTTCAATGTGAAAGATATAGTTAAAATACAACTGCTTGCATGGTATCTGGGGCGCAAAAAACAAGGCATTTATGATGAATTTAACCGCAATTCGGTCATGTTGGGCATTGAGAAAGATTTTTTTAAAAATAAACTCAAAATTCGCCTTTTAGCAAATGATATTTTTAAAAGAACCTATGCTTGGGGAACGTATGGTGTTGGCAAAACCGATATTTATTATAACCGCACGTTCAACAATGCCTATTTCAGATTCATCGCCACTTGGAATTTTGGTAAAATAAAGAATAGCAATTTTAAAATAAAATCAACAGGGCAGAGTGAGAACAGTCGGGCGAATTGATGAAGTTACAGTATTAAGTAGTCAAAATAAGTTTTCGTGTATTCCAAACGCCGCCTTTGGCGGCGAAAAGGACTTTGAGGAGCGAGCGATTTTTTGATTAAAATTTTGCCCAAGCCAAAATTTTAATCAAAAAATCGCTCGCTCCAATAGAAAAACTTTCAAAGTATGTCTTTTGTGCTATGCGCAAAACAGTGAGTATCAAACACGCGAAAACTTATTTCTGATTACTTACTTACTGACGTTACGCACGCGATACTGTTACTTATATTTTGTAATACTCAAATTGCCTTTTATACTGAGGGGTAGGAATGGCTTATTTTGTCTGCCATTTGACTCATTCCGTTTCTTATAAAGACATAGATTTGTAGAAAAAATAATAAAATGAAACGTTCAAAAATCAATCCACTCCCAAACTATTTTGATAGGTATATCCTTCAATTCGATAGTGAAACAACTATTTTAGAAGCCATACAAAAAAGTATTGACGACCTCGATACGCTGCCATTTGATGAATGGGAAGCATTGGGCAGCCGTGTATATGCACCAAATAAATGGACTATTAAAGACATTTTGCAACACATAACTGATACAGAGCGCATTTTTTCTTATCGAGCTATGTGTTTTGCAAGAGGTGAGACGCAATCATTGCCTTCATTTTCAGAGGATGATTATGCACTTTCTACAAGTTCTGCCGCCAATAGTCGGTCTTTTGAAGACCTGATTGACGAATTGAAAATAGTACATCAATCCACAAAAGCTCTTTTTGCTTCTTTTACGCCCGAAATGTTACAAAAAACAGGTGTGGGTTTTAAGGGAGAATATTCAGTGGCTTCTATTGGTTTTACCTTGCCTGGGCATCAGATTTGGCATTTCAGAGTTATTGAGGAACGATATATGCCTTTGCTAAAAATGGCTTGAAGTGACGAATTATACTGAGGGGTATGTCATTTGTCATTAAGTGTATTGCTCATTGATTCGAAATAACCGATGTTACGGAAAGGACAAATTTTGCACTATTTTTTTAAGTAATCAGAAATAAGTTTTCGCGTGTTTGATACTCCCTGTTTTGCGCTACGCGCAAAAGACGTACTTTGAAAGTTTTTCTATTGGCGCGAGCGATTTTTTGATTAAATTTTTGGCAAAGCCAAAATTTTAATCTAAAAATCGCTCGCGCCTCAAAGTCTTTTTCGCCGCCTTGGGCGGCGTTTGGAATGCACGAAGAACCATAAATAAACTACACCATTATACACTGTTTCGTGATACGCACGAAAGGCGTACAAAATTTTTTTTTATGGATTGAAGCTAAAAATTGAGACTTTTGCCTCAATTTTTAGCTTCAATCCGAAAGAAATATTCTCAAAGCACGCTTTTTTGCTTGTCCAAGAGACTCCTTAGGAGCAAAAAAAACAGTGCGTAATGGTGTCGTTTATTAAAATCGTCTTACTTATGAAAAAAAATAACTCCAAATTATTTAAAGGGAACGCTTCATTTACAATGATTTAGCAGGAAAGTGATATTTTTACTACTACCACTTACGTCGGCGTTCAAACATCTCTAGGAGGTCAGAAATATTGTCGCGTAAATCTTTACGATTCACGATATAGTCAACAAAGCCTTTTTCGAGTAAGAATTCAGAGGATTGGAAGCCTTCGGGTAAGTCTCGTTTGATAGTTTCACGAATAACACGTGGTCCAGCAAAACCAATCAATGCACCAGGTTCAGCCATGTTTATATCACCCAGCATAGCATAAGAAGCTGTAACGCCGCCCGTGGTCGGGTCTGTCATCAAGGAAAAAAACGGTATGCCTTCTTTGGCAAGCTGGCTCAATTTGGCACTTGTTTTAGCCATTTGCATCAATGAAAAGGCCGCTTCCATCATGCGTGCGCCACCGGATTTTGAAATAATCATGAAGGGGACATTGAGCTTTCGGCTGTGGTCTATACCTCTTGCTATACGCTCACCAACAACCGAACCCATTGAGCCACCAATGAAACTAAAATCCATACAAGCTACAACAAGACCGCGTCCATTGATTTTACCCACACCCACAGCAATGGCATCGGTCAGCCCAGTTTTGCGATTGGCTTCAATCAAGCGATCAGGATATGATTTGGTATCAACAAACTTGAGAATGTCCTTTGACAAGACATCTTCAAATAAGATTTGCGAGGTTTGTGCATCAAAAAGTAGGTGAAAATAATCTTTTGACCCAATGCGACCATGATAGTCGCATTTAGTGCATTTATGAAAATTGTCGCGATACTCTTTCATCGTAGAAGTTTCACTGCATTTCGGGCATTTGAACCAAATGCCTTCTGGTGCTTCTTTCTTATTGACTGTCGCTGTTTTGATGCCTTCTTGTAAACGTTTGAACCAACCCATATTTAGGATTTAGGATTTAAAAACTCTTAAACGAATATTGATAATCAATGAGTTATCGAATTGAGTTTTATTGTAGATTTAAACTGAGTCCTTTTAATGTCTTTTAATTTGATTATCGAACAAGGTACGTTGTTATTTTCAAATTGCTTATTTTTTTGAATGTATTAACTTTTTTGACCTAAAAATTTATCAGAAAATAGCCTTACCTTTGATAAACGGTGGCAAAAATAGACAAAACTTTTAAACCAACAAGCAAATGGAATTTGGGAAACTTTCTAACATTGATGATTTGACTTTTTCTTTGCCTGCAGATAGACCCGAAACTATCCGATTACTGAGGGGGTGCGAACCGCTTAAAGATACGCTGCCACACATATATATAGGTTGTACGGGGTGGGCGATGAAAGAGTGGGTTGGGTTGGTGTATCCGAAAGGTTGTAAAACATCGGAATACTTGTATCACTATGCAAAGCAATTCAACACAATAGAAATGAATACGACTCATTATCGCATACCAACGGCAAAAGATATTGAAAAATGGTATAAGGATTCGACGGATGATTTTCGATTTGCGCCTAAAATGCTGCAAACGGTTAGCCATTCCAAAAATTTGGGTTATGGCACAGGTTTGACCACGCAGTTTTGTGAAGCCATTCAAGGTTTAGGCGAAAAATTAGGCGTGTGTTTTATGCAAATGCCGCCTGCCTTTCAATACAATGATTTAGCCATCTTTGAAAAATACCTTGCTCGATTTCCCAAAAATATTCCTTTGGCGATTGAAGTGCGTCACGCGGACTGGTTTTCCAATGAAAAGCATTTTACGATTCTGTTCGATATGCTTGAACATTACAAAGTCAGTACAGTCCTAACAGATGTAGCTGGTCGCCGCGATGTATTGCACCAGCGTTTGACAACCTCGCGGGCGATAATTCGATTTGTGGGCAATGGATTGCACCCAACAGATTACAAACGAGTGGACGATTGGGTTGCCTGTTTGAAAAAATGGCTTGAATGGGGTTTACAAGAAGTGTATTTTTTCTCACATCAACCCGACAATATTTTATCGCCACAGATAGCTCAATATTTTCACGACAAAATCAAAGAATCATACGCTGTTATACTGAGGGGGCCCAAATTTTTAACAGAAAAGAAAGAAATCAAGCAAATTAGTTTGTTTTAATAAAAAAATAATACATTTGTCGAAATGTGACTTGGTAAAAAGATCCAGTCATAAACTAAAATATATTTCTCCACATTCAAAATCAATTGTATATGCTAAGAGAATTCAAGCAATTTATCATGCGAGGTAATGTTATTGACCTCGCTGTCGCCGTCATCATTGGTGGTGCTTTTCAAAAAATTATTGACTCCGTTGTGACAAACTTAATCATGCCTTTAGTTGGCATAGCTTTGGGTGGCATTGATTTTTCAAAAGAAACAATCGTCGTGGGTGAAGTGACTTTGAATTGGGGTTTGGTTTTTCAAGCCGTTGTTGATTTTATTTTAGTCGCTTTTGTGCTTTTCCTTATTCTAAAAGCCTATAATGCTTCCCAAAAACAAGAAACAGAAGCTCCAGCAACACCTTCTGCTACAGAGACGTTGTTAGCTGATATTAAAAAAATAATGGAAAATATTGATGCTAAAACGAAATAACTTTTTTCAAAAAGTGACTTTATAAGCCTTAGTCGTCATAAGTATGATGCTGAAAATCAGTAGCAAAAACAAACTATTTCACACTACTTTTGACGCGATAGACATAAAAATTTGAAGCCGATGTTGAAAAATATCGGCTATTTTTTTTCAAAAAAATTGAAAATTAATTTCATTTTTATCTACTTTCTGTAATTTCGCCCCGCATTCAAATATTCTTTTGCTAAAAAATTTGTACATTGCAACAAGAATCTTCAAATCTAAAACAGACAAGCAAAACCTTTAATTCTTAATCAAAACTTAAAAAAATGAACAACCACACAAGATTAAATTGACATACATGAGGATTTTTATCTTAGTTATCGGTTTTGCATATTCTCTATTTTTTTCAGCTTGTCGTCAGAAAGAGCCACAAAAAGCTGAAAACATAACTCCTCCTGCTGCTCGTATTGCAACAAAATACTTTGAAGAGCATGGGCACCGTCGAGCAGACGACTACTTTTGGGTATCCGACCCTAAAGATTCGACTGTGCTAAACCTTTTAGATGCCGAAAATGCTTATACCGATAAGGTGCTTTCGCACACCCTAAGACTTCAAAATAAACTTTTTGATGAAATAAAGAATCGACAAGAACTTCAAAAATCGGGATTACCCATCAAGCGAAATGGTTATTGGTACTATCGCCGATTTGAAAAAAATGGAGCTTACCCTTTGGTTTGTCGTAAAAAGAATACTTGGACAACTGATGAAGAAATTGTATTAAATGTACCTGAACTGGCTAAAAAGTACAATCACTTTGAGTTAGCAGATGTCCAAGTCAGCCCTGACAATGGGTATATAGCTTATTTGGTTGACACGACAGGAGAACGTAGGCATTTGCTTTTCATTAAAAACTTACAGACAGGTTCTATTCTTTCCGAAATAATCCCCAATACGGCATCTGAGGCGTTAGAATGGTCAGCTGATTCAAAAAGCTTATATTATGTATTGGTTGACGAAACAGTGCGTGGTAACAAAGTGATGCGTCATAATTTGGGTATGCCTACGGCATCCGATAAATTGATTTTTGAAGAAAAAGACAATGCTTTTGTTTTGGCTTTGAAAAAATCTCGAAGCCAGAGATTCATTTTCATCGGTGCTTACAGCAACAGTTCCTATGAGTTTCAATATTTTGATGCGTCGAAAATAGACGATGCACCTAAAATGATTCAGAAACGTCAATCTAACTTGATTTACGATGTCAATCATTTTGAGGGCGAGACCTTTTTTATTCAAAACAACCAAAAAGCAAAGAATTTTAAACTCTCAACAGCCCCCCTCAGTAATCCGTCAATGTCGGGTTGGAAAGATATTGTGCCACACAGTGATTCATCGTTGATGGAGAATTTTGAGGTGCTGAAAGATTATATTTTGATTCAAGACAAGGCAAAAGGTCTGAATAAAATACGCATTTTAAACCGAAACGATAAATCTTGGCAAGAAATTGACTTAGGTGATGAGGCTTATGTGGCAGAAATGAGTATTGCAGATTATGATAATTTTGCACTCGATAGTATTCGTTACAATTACCAATCGCTTTCAACACCACCTTCTGTTTTTATATATGATTTGAAGTCAAAAACAAAAACTATTTTACAACAAGCAGATGTCAACGGCTACAATATCTCAAAATATGAGTCCAAACGTATTTGGATAAAGTCGCGAGATAGCGTTCTTATACCCCTCAGTATTGTCTATCGAAAAGACTTATTTTTGAACGATGGGTCAAATCCATTAGTGCTTTATGGTTATGGTTCGTATGGTATCAGTGTCGAACCCAAGTTTCAATCAGATTTGATCAGTTTGTTGGATAGAGGTTTTGTTTATTGTATCGCACATGTGAGAGGCGGACAAGAAATGGGGCGAAAATGGTACGAAGACGGCAAATTGATGAAGAAGAAAAATTCTTTCAATGATTATATTGACTGTGCTGAATACCTTGTAAGTCAACGCTTTACGTCGAACGACCGTCTGTTTGGTATGGGTTCGAGTGCAGGGGGGATGCTTGTAGCAGCATCAATCAATATGCGTCCAGATTTGTTCAAAGGGGTAGTCGTAGAGTTACCTTGGACAGATGTGGTCAGCGATATGCTCAACGAATCGCTACCTCTCACGACTTTAGAATATGGCGAGTGGGGCAATCCCAAGCAGAAAGAAGCCTACGAATACATGCTATCATGGTCGCCATACGACAACGTTAAATCCTCGCAGTATCCAGCCGTTTTAGCTTTTGCGAATCTTTACGACTCGCAAGTGCCTTTCTATTCGCCTACAAAATGGGTTTTGAAATTGCGTGCCAACAACACAAGTAAAAACCCCATTCTCCTCCAATGCAATAAAGCTGCACAAATTAGTTCTGGGACTGACAGATTTGAGCAAAACCGAGTAACTGCCAAACAGTTTGCCTTTATGCTCAATTTATTGGGCAGAAATGAGTAGAAATCTATCCGATACTGAGGGGGTATTTTTTTAGAATAATCAGGCTATTATCTCTAAATTTGCACAAAAATTAAATCTAAAATTCATGAAAAAATTTCTTTTCTTCATTGTATTAACTTCGTTGAGCTTTGCATCTTGCTCTGATAAAAAAGGTGCGACTATTTCAGGCACAATAAAAAATGCAGCTGGTTTGGATGGCATGTTTGAAGAGGTGCTGATGCAACAAGCTCTGCCCATTCAAAAAGTCAGTTTCCAACCTGATGGCAAATTCAGTATTTCGATGCCAGAAGGCGCAAAAGTCGGCATCTACCGTTTAAAAATAGGTCAGAAACAACTCAACTTTATATTCAATGGCAAAGAAAAAAATGTAGAGGTTGAAGCTGATTTAGCGACTTTACAGCAAGCCAACTATTCTGTTAAAGGCTCTACTGATACAGAACTTTATCTGAAAACGTTTAACGATTTGGCAACCAATCAAACGACGCTCGACAATATCAAAAAAACGATAGAAACGGCAGAAAATCCACTATTAAGTATGCTTTTGGCTCTGCAAATTAGAGATTTTGGTGCGCCAGAGTTTCTTGATTTGCACAAAAATGTTTCAGCCAGATTGGACAAAGCTATGCCAGGAAGCCGTTATGCGATGGACTATTCGAGTGTTTTGACGACTTTCCAAAACCAAGTGGCTATGGAAAAAGCAGGCGCAACCACTGTTGCAATTGGTCAACCTGCGCCTGACATTGCACTACCTAATCCAGATGGTAAAACCATGAAATTGTCTGATTTGAAGGGCAAGGTTGTCTTGCTTGATTTTTGGGCTTCGTGGTGCGGGCCTTGCCGTCGGGCGAACCCCTCAGTAGTAGCGGCTTACAATCGCTTCAAAAGCAAAGGTTTTGAAATTTATAGTGTGTCGCTCGACCGCGAAAAAAGCAAATGGGTAGAAGCCATCGAACAGGATGGCTTGAATTGGGCTTACCATGTCAGCGATTTGAAGTTCTGGCAAAGCCAAGCTGCTCAATTGTACCAAGTACAAGCCATTCCACAGCAGTATTTGATAGATAGAACCGGCAAAATCAGAGCCATCGCCAAAGCAGGGTTCTCATTAGATGCTGAATTAGAAAAACTCTTGAATTGATGAAAAACAGTATCGGCGAGCTTTAATTAAAGCCTCGCCGATACTGTTTTTGATAATAAATACCATTATTTTGGAATTTTAGCCCAAGGTTTTTGTCAAACTGAAAACTTTTCTCGTATATTTGAACAAAAAGCGGTTTCGTTTGTCCACATACAAAACATGTTCAAAATGATACGTATTATATTCGCTCTTCTTGTTTTGACAACCACTCAAATAGCGGCTCAATCAACTCGCCTCAATGTTGACAGCAAAAGTTATCTCTTCAATAAAGAAAAAGCATTGGATATGCGGTTGCACACACACGGTTGGGCAACCAACTTTCTGATGGGCGATATACACAGTTATTACAAAACAACATTCTTTCGCTTTGGCATTGGTGAATTGAAGCACCATAAAGAAGTCCGCAAATCAACTGAGCCAAGCAGCAATCTGCCCAGCCAAAGTTTCAGACAATACACTTATGGTAAGCAAAATTTCGCGTATGTACTGAGGGGGGGCTACGGTATGAAACGTTATTATACAGAAAAGGCGGCAAAAAACGGTGTAGCCTTGGCATTAAGTTATTCTGGAGGACTCACGACGGCTTTGATGGTGCCTTACTATATCGAAGTGGGTGGACCAAGAGATGCCAAAACGACTTCGATTAAATACTCGGAAGACACAAAAGCCGATTTTCTCGACCCATTCAAAGTCAAAGGTAAGTCGAGTATTCTCAAAGGTATTGGTGAAACGAAGGTCGTTCCTGGCATACATGGGCAAGTCGCTGTTCACCTTGATTGGGGGGCATTCGATGAATTTATGCGGGCTGTTGAAGCGGGTGTTATGCTCGATATTTTCCCTAAACGTTTACCAATTATGGTTTCGGAAGAAAACCGACCTTATTTTTTCAACCTTTATGTATCTTTGCAGTTAGGAAAAAGAGACTAAAATGTAAAATTTATGATTGATTTACCCATTGCAGAAGCAAAACCACAACGCGCAGCACGCCCAGAATGGCTCCGTGTGAAACTACCCATAGGCGAAGACTACAAAAGAGTGCGTTCGTTGGTTGATACATACAATCTCCACACCATTTGTCAAAGCGGTCATTGTCCCAATATGGGCGAATGTTGGGGCGCAGGTACAGCGACTTTTATGATTTTGGGCAATGTTTGCACACGCAGTTGTTCATTTTGTGCTGTAAAAACAGGTCGTCCGAATGAATATGATGCTGATGAGCCGCGTCGTGTTGCAGAGGCTATCAAACTGATGCAAGTCAAACACGCTGTTATCACTTCAGTGAATCGAGATGAATTGAAAGATAGAGGTGCGGAAATTTGGTTTCAAACGGTTGTCAATGTCAAAGGTTTAAGTCCTGAAACGACCATTGAGACTTTGATTCCAGATACAAAATCGAATTGGACAGCATTGGAACGCATGATTTCGGGTGGACAAGAGGTGGTGTCGCACAATATGGAAACTGTTGAACGGCTCTATCGCAAAGTGCGTCCGCAAGCCAAATACGAGCGCAGCCTCGAACAAATCAAAAGGACAAAAGCCTATGGCAAGCGCACTAAATCGGGTGTCATGGTTGGTTTGGGCGAAACTAAGGAGGAAATGTTTAAAATCATGGACGATTTAGTTGAAAACGGTTGCGATGTTCTCACCATCGGTCAGTATTTGCAGCCGACCAAAATGCACATCGAAGTTGCCGAATTTATCCATCCCGACCTCTTCGCTGAATACAAAGAAATTGGTTTAGCCAAGGGCTTCGATTTTGTCGAAAGTGGGCCATTGGTTCGTTCCAGCTATCACGCAGAAAGACATATTTGATTCAACGGGTAAATGAAAGGCGACCCCTCAGTATGAGAGGTCGCCTTTCATCATTTATGGCTCACCATTAATACCTTCCTACCATATTTTCGTTCTTTTGGCTGGTTCGCGGCTCATTTTTGCGCCTTGTGGAATATTAAAGGCTTCATAAAATTCAGGTACATTCACAAATGGGCCATTCACCCGTTCTTTAGCAGGTGCATGAACATCGGTCATAAGTTGTCGCGCCAAACGCTCTTTCGTCGGATGCCCCATCCAACCCAAGGCATAACCCAAAAAGTACCGTTGCAAAGGCGTATAACCCGCTATTTTTTCTCCTTTTTTGTACTGTTCTGTTTTTTTGAAAGCTCTCAAACCCAACACAACGCCGCCTAAATCGGCAATATTCTCTCCTAAAGTGGCTTCACCTCTGACGTGCATTGTGTCCACAGGCATATACTCATTGAATTGTGCGATTAAAAGTTGGGCTCTTTGGGCAAATTTGGCAGAATCTTCGGCTGTCCACCACATTTTCAGATTACCTTCGGCATCAAATTGCCGACCTTGGTCGTCGAAACCATGCGTGATTTCATGCCCAATGGTTGAAGCGGCGGCATAACCATAAGCCACTGCGTCATCTACTTGCTCATCGCTGAATCCAGGAATCATAAAAATGCTGGCAGGCATCACAATTTCGTTGTTCGATGGATTGTAGTAAGCGTTGTACGTTTGTGGAGTCATGTCCCACTCAGTGCGGTCAACAGGTTTGTTGAGTTTGTTGGCTTGATATTTAAACCACCAGTTATTGGCATTCAAATTATTGCGCACATAGCTGCTTCGGTCAACGGTCATGGCACTAAAATCTTTCCATTTTTCAGGAAAACCTATCTTTTTGGTTACTTTTTGGAGTTTATCCAAAGCGCGCTCTTTGGTAACAGGACTCATCCAGTCCAATTCCTTGATGTTTTCAGCAAAAGCCGTTCGTATCGCTTCTGTCATGTCTTCATAGCGTTTTTTAGCTTTGGGTGAAAAGTATTCTTTTACAAACAGTTGCCCCAAAGCATCGCCCAATTGTCCTTCTTGTGCATCGAGTACCCGTTTCCAACGCGGTTTTTGCTCTTTTTTGCCCTCCAATACTTTGCCATAAAAATTAAAATGTTCTACATCAAAAACTTTAGGCAAATAGGGCGACAACGAACTCACAAGGTTGAAACGCAAATAGGCTTTCCAATCATCGAGTTTAAATGTCTTCAAGCTGGCATCCAATTGTTTGAAAAATTCGGGTTGTCCGACAATCAAAGTATCTGTGCGTACACCTGTTTTTTGAAGATGATTGACCCAATTTACTGAGGGGGTCAATTTTTGTAAATCATTGACACTCATTTTATTGTAGTTGGCGTGTGGGTCGCGGAGAGCCTCGATGGTGCGGTGTTTTTCTGCCAAAAAACTTTCTAATTTCAGAATGGCATTTGCATTTTTTTGCGCTGTGGCATCTGCATCGCCCAAAAGTTTGAGCATCGTCGCCACATGTTTCACATATTCTTTTCGGATATTAACATTGCGTTCATCCTTTTTGAAATAATAATCGCGTTCACCCAAACCCAAACCGCCTTGCGACACGTGCAAAGAGTTAATCGCACTGTTTTTTTCATCTTGATAGACGTACAAGCCATACATCGTTCCGATTTGATAGCTGCGGAGTTCTGCAACAACGTCCAACAAACTATTGATGTCCGAAATCCCTGCAATTTTATCCAATTCTGGTTTGATTGCGCTCAATCCACTGGCTTCAATAGCCACTGTGTCCATGCCCGTTGCCCAAAAATCGCCTATTTTTTGCTCGTTCGTGCCTTTCGAGGCATTGGCTTTGGCGGCATTTTCACTGACTGTTTTCATTTTGTTATAAATATCCTCTTGCACCAATTTGCCGATGCCCCAATAGCTTTCGCTGGCTGGTATCGGGTTGTTTTTTATCCATCCGCCATTGGCAAAAAGAAAAAAATCGTCTGCTGGGCTGACGGTCGTATCCACGTTGGCAGCGACCACATCTTTGGTGGGTGCCGTTGGCTTATCTGTTTTACAAGCTAAAAACAGAGGTAAAAAGCAGGTTGCGTAAAGTAGCTTTTTCATGATTGTTTGATTTTCACAGTTAGTAATGATTTGTTTTCAAATAAAACAAAGATAAAACATATTTTCGGAAGTTGCACCTGCGAAGTTTTTACCATAATCCTGTCCCTCTGGGACTTAGGCGGTTTATTGCTTCATCTACCATAATCCCATCCCTAACGGGATTTTTTGAAATCTTCATTGTTTCTACCATAATTACATCCCTAACGGGATTGTGTTAATCGTTAAATTGATTCTACCATAATTACATCCCTAACGGGATTTTGGAATCATCATCAATCCCAAAAAGTCCCAGAGGGACGCTATTATGGTAGCCTCAGAGGGACGTTATTATGGTAGTCCCAGAGGGACGTTATTATGGTAGTCCCAGAGGGACGCTATTATGGTAGATATA
>JAEUUP010000106.1 GCA_016787525.1 Saprospiraceae bacterium
TTTTATTTTTTTGAATTGTGGGCTGCGCCCACAATTCAAAAAAATAAAACATCTCGCTCCATCCTCCCTTTTTTCGGCGGCGAAGCCGCCGTTTTTCAACTAAAGAATTACAGAAGTATTGAAATTATCGAAGTATTGAAAATATTAAAACGGGATGAACTCCACACGGCGATTGAGGCTGCGACCTTCATTGGTTTCATTGTCAGAGACAGGTTTAGACGAGCCAAATCCTTTTGTCTGTAAACGTTCGCTTTTGATACCCTTTGTAACCAAATAGGTCATACACGTTTTAGCACGTGCCTCCGATAGTTTTTGGTTGATGGATTCGTTGCCCGTGCGGTCAGTATGGCCTTCAATACTGATGCGTAAGTCAAGGTTTTTGTACATTGTCAGAGCCACTTCATCCAAAATGGCATAAGAAGCTTGAGTGAGTTGTGCACTACCTGTCTCAAATTGGACACCTTTCAAAGCATAATCTAGTACTTTTTTTACTTCAGGAGCGACTTCAACAGCGACTGTTGCACTCATTTTGGCTTGTTTAGCGGCTTCTGCTTTAGCAAGTGCATCCGACTCTTCTTTAGCTTTTTGTTCAGCAGCTAAACGTTTGCGGTCAGCTTCGGCTTGAGCTTCGGCTTCTTTTTTGGCGCGCGTTTCAGCTTCGATACGAGCATATTCTTCATTAATTTTGGGCTGCTTTTCAGGCATCTTTGAGATGAATGGTGTTTCATTCTCTTTCTTTTTACCTTTCAAATTGACAATAACGCCCAATGAATGGCAAAAACCATTAGGTGTCGTCTCGTTAAATGGCAAACGATAATTGGATGCTATCGTTGCTTTCACTTTTGGCGTGATTCTGACATTGATTCCAGCACCGACGGGCGCACCCAGTTCTACACCACTATCATACAATTCTGCACCAACACCTGCTGAAACGAAAGGAATAATGCGGTTTTTGCCATTGTCGTATTTGGCTTGAAGAGCCATATCGAGGGCAAAAGTTCCCATCATTTCATATTTTGTCGTTTCAGAATTCACCACTTTTTTCGCCTCGCCTCTTGGTCCAACACGTAGTGGTAGATATAGGTCAAAGGTTTGGTTTAGGCTTTTTAAATAGCCGATTTCCGCTCCATGAATGAGAAAACCAGAGCTTTTGATGCCCTTGTGAATGGAGTAATTATTGATTCGGTAAGCAACTTCTTGTGCTTGGGTAGCGCCAACAAGCAAGGTTGAAGCGATCGCAGTGAGTAAGCTAATTCTCATAGTTAAATATTGAATAATTCGTTTTAAATATTGATTTACTATTGCTTAAAAAATGTAGGAAAATACGTTCATTGAATTATATACAGTTGAAGAAATGACACTAAGCAAAAGTCACAACTAACGAAATGGGAGGAATGTAAGTGGTTAAAATTAAAATTTAGTTTCAGTTATTGTTTTAGTCAAGTCGGTACTGTAAGAATCACACAATCGTAGAAACAAAAACCGTCCCAATTTTTATTTTTTAGAACTTTTTTTCTTTTTGAGTATAAAAAAATGGCAATTTTCACCCCCTCAGTAAAAATTGCCATGAAGCCTTATTGTTAAGTTACGAAATAGTTATTTATCTTGACTGGCAAATACTTTTTTCAAAAGGTCGCTGGTCCGTAAGTTGACGTTGGAGCGTATCCCTTTTTCTTTTTGCTCGACAAGACTAAACATACCAACCAAAGCCATTTTTGTCACGTGATCGTCTAGTTCTGTATTGGTCTTAGTCACGAAAGGCACTTTATTGTAGGCTGTTGTGGCTTCTTTCCAGTAGGTTCTCGCATTTACTTTGTCCAATGAGGCTTGTATGATAGGTTTGAACTCAGTGTACAAAGCAGCATAAGTTGTTTTTTCCAAATAGCGTGTAGCCGCATCAGGATTGCCTTTCAAAATATTCAAAGCATCTGTAAAAGTCATTTTTTTGATGGCATTCAAAAAAATAGGTTTGGCTTTTTGAGCGGCATCTTCGGCAGCACGATTCATGCGTTCTGTCAGATCTGCTTCAACATTTGCAAAATCAGGAACAACTTTGAGTTTTGCAATGACTTTTTGAGCTTCTTCGGGCATCAAAATTTTGTAAGGACTTTTGAAATAGCCATCTTTTGCCGACAAAAAATCAGTTGCTTCGTTCAGACCAATATTCAGAGCTTCTTTCAAACCATTGCCAATTTCATCTTGTGTCAAACCAGATGCACCTGTTTTGAGGCTACTATTGACCTTCTGTTCTGCTTTTTTCAACAAATCGCCTAATTGGGCGTACGAAAATTGCACCAGCATCAAAGCAGTAAATAAGAGGATTGATTTCTTCATTTTTTAAGTTATTTAGATTGTTCAAATAACTTTAAGACGTTTAAAAGCCCCAAAAAAGTCAATTTACTGAGGGGTTTAAGTTATTTTTAACTTATTGGTGCAACTCAGCTTCATATTCATCTTTGACGGCTTGCTTCCAAGACGAGCGTTTTCTGAAAAATTTAGGATGAATCAAAAGCAAGCCAAAAGATTCTGTATGCTCTTTGGTTTGTTTGGCGTGGTGCGCCCCATGCGCCCGCAAAATAGCCCGAGAGTAAAAATTATCGAGCAGTGGAAACCACTCAAAGCGACGGTGTATATAAACATCGTGTATCAAAAAATAGAGCAAACCATAAATCGAAATGCCTACACCCACGAAAAATACTTCCCAAGTATTGGTAAAAGAACCATACATGTAACAAAACATACTTGGAACAGCATAAACAAGGAAAAAACGGTCATTTTTTTCAAAAAAACCATGTTTTAGGTGTTTGGGTAAATGGTGGTCTTCGTGCCACCTCCATAGGAAACCATGCATAACAAATTTGTGAGTGAACCAAGCCATGAATTCCATGCCAGCAACGGCAGCGAGTGTGATAAATGTGTAATTCAACCAAGTAGGCATATTGCGTTGATTTTTAATGATTTGTAAATTAAAAAAGTATGATTGCTTTGCGAAGTTAGCAACCATACTTTTTTAACAATAGAATCTAAATTTTGTTTTTGGTCGAAAGGGAATTTATACGCGAGGAGGTTTTTTCTCCAATACCAAGCGGCCACCTGTTTTGTCTAACATTTGATAAAAACCATTTAACATTTGATAGTTTGCAGTATCTTTTATTGTTAATTCCATTTTTGAAATCAAAGCCCAACCATTGGGCAATTTGTCTTCATAAACATTTTTGACTTCTTTACAAATGAGCGTTTTGCCTTTGATTTTACAATCTAACAAGGATTTTGAGACATATTTTCTGCTGCCAATTTTCAATACAGTGGTAGAATAGCCTACTACTTTTTTCCCTTTTTGGGTCAAAAGCAACTCGTATTCAAATTGGTCTTGGAAACCTTCACCATAATCCACTTGAGCTTTGCCTTGCCAAATGCCAGCGAAGTCTTTTTTGTTAGTAGATACTGAGGGGGGCGTTGAAAAACTTAAATGTGTGAAACTAAGGATGGAAAGCAGCAAAAGTTTTACAAACAAAAGCCTTTGATACAATAGTTTGTGTTCAGTTATTCTCATTTTTTTTAATTTAAAATGGTTATTTGTAAGATTTTGCCATTGGCAACGAATGGACAAATGTATTGGGAGTTTAACAAAAAATCAAGCTGTGAGGAATTGCTGATGGGGTTTGAAAAGAAAAATGGGCATTTTTTATTCAAAAATACCCATTTTTGTCTATGTTAAACCCGAGGTGGTTTTTTCTCTAATATCAATCTGCCATTTGAACCATCTGGGCATTGGTACAAGCCTTCGAGAGTAGGGTAGTTGGTATCCGTTTTAATTCTGTAAATCAATTCCATTTTTGAAAAAGGAATCCAACCCGAATTAGGAATTTTGTCTTCTTGAATATTGTGCGTTTCGTAACATTTCAAAAACTTCCCATTCACTTCGCCTTCTATTTCGGCTTTTGCCGTATATTTTTTGCTCTTGATTGTTAGGACTGTTGTTGAAACACCTTTTATTTTATTTTTTTTTTGAGTTAAAATCAATTCATATTCAAATTTCTCTCTCATACCGAAACCGAAATCCACAGTTGCGTTGCCCGTCCAAACACCATTATAGTCAACTTTTTGCGCCAATACTGAGGGGGTGTAAACGGCTGAAAACTGGATAAGCCAGAGTATAAAAAGGGTTAGAAGTTTTTTCATAAGTAGATGAACGTTAAGGATAGGAATTTGACTGATTTGAATCATAGAAGTTGAGGTGTTATTATGCGCAACTTCTATGATTCAAAAATACTTATCTGAACATCTTGAAGCAATCGTTCAAATCTCGCTTCTTATTTTTATATGGGTCGAGATTGAGCGTCAACGATACTTCATGCGTACCACCTGTACGAGTGGACAAACCGCCAACTGGGAAATCGTAGCTATAACCAATTTTGAAATAATCTTGTTTAAAACCTAAAGTAAATATAGCCGACTCTGGGTTACTCAACGCATGACGATACCAAACGCCTGTAAAAATAGGGCCTAAACCCGCATATGCTCCGCCAACGAATTGGGCAAAGTCACCTTGTTTCACAACCATCAGCGATGGCGTTACAAAAGTAGCTGGACGGAAACGAGTAGATTTGCGCAAAATAATCTCATAGCCACCATGCAAAGTCCAGCGCACGGGCAAACCAATGCGGAGGTTGGAATTGGTACTTTTCAAAAAACTTTCATCGGGAGTTGCCATATGTTTAGCTGACAAACCGACGTGGAAACTGGAAGCATAGAGCAATAAACCCGTCGAAATATCGAAAACCGTGCGATTCACTTGCTCAGGTCGGACTTCTTGAGTTGGTCGAATCGAGCCGTCGGGATTTGTCCAACCACTGATTGGGTCAATTTGGTCTAAGAATATCAGCTTGTTCCAGTCCAGATTTGTCGAAATCATGCCTGCTTCTACACCAATTTTGGCGGCCATATCCTCATTGATATTAACTTTGTAGGAATAAATGGCACTGGCATACGTTTTTTTCAAAATACCTTGCCCTGCATCGTCGGTCATGATAGAGATACCAATGCTACTGTTGGAGCGATTTAAGGCTTGGTCGTAACTGCCTGCAAAGGTCGAATAAGCCGCTCCATTGCTAAACGATGGATATTGCATACGATAGTTTAAAGCAATGAAAGGTGCTTGGTTTGTACCTGCAAAAGCAGGGTTGGTTTGCAACGGCGAAGCGTACCATTGACTGAAAACAGGATCTTGACTAAAGGCGGTGCTACCCCTCAGTATGAGGCAGAAAAAAAGAGCAAAATAGCGTAGATGACGAGGCATTTTAAACGTGTTTTTTCTCGATATGAAAAATATTTTTCTGTAATTGGTTGTATAAAGTCAGAACTAAAAGCAGAAATTTTGATTTTTTTGCAAGGCAAAACTTGCCAATAGCTCCAAGTACGAATAATCAAACAAGCATAAACTTTAAACGTTCAAATGTTAAAGTTGGTATTTAATTGCAATATCGAAATTTTCTTAACGTTTTCATAACAATTCTCATTAAATACTCGGCAAAATATGAAATTTACAATTACTTCGCTTTTTTCAACCTTATTTTTAACATTTGTATTTGGACAAAACACCTTTCAGTTGTCCAAAACGTTGGAATGGTCTGACAAAGACGCAAGTTTCAAAGGTGCTATTTTTCTTCAAAACAATAAGACCCCCGTTTTTTCTTATCGTTTTCCGACTGACGGAGCAGGGCGGATTGCTGTCGAGATTGCCGATGCCCAATTTAGTCCTCTCAGTAGTACAGCTACGACGTTCAAGAATTTGCCCGTCAATATTCAGCCTCAAGCATTGATCACACAAAGTCGCGATAAGTTTTTTGGTAATGTGCAAATTACTCCTTTGCGCCTTAAAAATGGACAAGTAGAAAAGCTCACAAGTTTTACACTCATCATCACAACTTTACCTGAAGCACAAACCGTGAAAACCGAATTGCGTGGTACGAAAGAATCGGTTTTGAAAGATGGTGACATCTACAAATTTGCTGTAAAAGAAACTGGCATCCATCGTTTAGATTTTTCTTTTTTGAAAAATGAATTGAAAATCAGTAATTTAGAACAAATTGACCCGCGTACTATCAAAATCTACGGCAACGGTGGCGGCATGTTGCCCGAAGCCAATAGAATAGAACGAGCTGATGATTTGACCGAAAACAATATTTGGATTTCGGGCGAAGATGACGGTCGTTTCGATGCCAACGATTTTATTTTGTTTTATGCTGTCGGTCCCGATAAAAGTCAATATGACCCCCTCAGTAAAACTTTCAGTAAACCTAAAAATATCTACGACGACGAGACTTTCTATTTTGTGAAAATCAGCGCAGGAAATGGCGCGCGTTTACCTGTTCAAAATTCAGTTGCAACAACACAATATACCTCAACCAGTTTCAATGATTTCCAACGTGTTGAAGACGATAAAACCAATCTGTTGGCTCAACACCCTTTGAATTGTGGTCAAGGTGGTGGCAAATTGTGGGTTGGCGACTTTTTTACAGAGGGCAACAAAGAAAAATCGTATTCCGACAAATTTTCTTTTCCCAATCTCATCACAACTGAACCCGTTTTAGTGCGTGGGCAGTTTGTAGCGGGTAATGCTTTTTCTTCCGATTTCACTTTGACGGTTGCAGGTACAGCTTTGCCTGTTTTTGTAAGTGGTTCCAGCCCTGGCGACTGTGAAGGCAATTATGGGAGTTTGAGTACAGTGGAGCAAAGTCTGCGTGTGCCTACCAGCACCACGACCTTAGATGTAAAAGTAAACTATTCTGGTGGAACAGGCAGTCGAGGTTGGTTGGATTTTATCGAAATTGCTTGTAAAAGACAGTTGACTTTCACTGGTAGCCAACTCACTTTTAGAGATGTCAAAAGTTTGGATAGCAAAGCCACAACTTTTCAATTGGCAAACGCCAATGCTAATTTGCTGGTATGGGATATAACAAAGCCACAAAAAGCTCAAAATCAGCAATTTACACTTTCTGGAAATCAACTCAGTTTTGGTCAGAATACTGAGGGGGTGCTTCGTGAGTTTGTTGTTTTTGATAAAACAGCTACGCACATAAAACCCACCTCTGCCGTTGGAAAAATAGCCAATCAAAATCTACACGGTTTCGATGATGTTGATGAAATCATTATTTATCACAAAGATTTTGAAGCAGCAGCTAAAAAACTCGCAGCACATCGCCGCAATTATTCAAAATTTAATATCGAAATCGCTGAAATTGGGCAAGTTTATAACGAATTTTCCAGTGGCGCACTTGACCCAACGGCAATTCGCGACTTTGCTCGCTTATTGTACAAACGCACAATGCGCTTCAAATATCTGCTTTTGATAGGCGATGGTTCGTTCGACTACAAGCGGATTTACCCTTTGGGCAACCTTCAAGCCTCTGATTTTATTCCGCCTTTCGAGTCAGTTGAGAGTTTTAGCATCGTTGACTCGTATCCAAGTGATGACTATTATGGTCTGCTTTCAGATACTGAGGGGGATGGTTTAGGTGGCGATTTGGACATTGGCGTGGGGCGCATTCCTTGCAAAACGGCTGATGAAGCCAATAATGTGATCGAAAAAATACTGGTTTACGAAAGTCCTACATCATTGGGTGATTGGCGCAATAGAGTTGTTTTCATGGGTGACAATGGTGATGGCAATGCGCATTTGGGTAGTGCCGAATACGTTGCCAATAGCGTTTACAATGGCTATCGCAATCTGAATATGGATAAACTGTATATTGATGCCTACAAACTCGATGTGTCTGCTGGTGGTACACGCGTACCTCAATTGAACGATGCGATTTATCAAAATCAATTCAAAGGCATGTTGACATTGTGTTATTTGGGTCATGGTGGTCCCAAAGGCTTGGCGCAAGAACGTATTTTGATGCGAGAAGACCTCGAATCGTGGCGCAATAAAGACCGTTTACCTTTGATTGTGACGGCAACTTGTTCATTTTCGGGCTACGACAATCCAAAAGAAGTAAGTGCAGGAGAAGCCGCTCTTTTGAACCCGAACGGTGGTGCGATTGCGCTATTTTCAACCGTGAGAGCCGTTTATGCCGACAAAAATGAGGTGTTGACCAAAGCTGTTTTTGATACGACCTATGGCAGACAAAATTTCCAAGCATTACGCTTAGGCGATATTTTTATGTTAGCCAAAAACAGCAGTGGTACAGGCATCAATGGCAATAAATTTGCCCTTTTGGGCGATCCTGCAATCCGTTTGGCTTTGCCACGCTATCGGGTTGCAACGACTAAAATTAATGGTAAAACGTTGACATCAAGTATAAAAGACACCGTTCGTGCTTTGCAACAAGTGAGTTTTGAAGGAACTATTTTAGACGATAATGGTGCTGTAATGACTGATTTCAATGGCACAATTTATCCAACCGTTTATGATAAAGAACAGAAACTTAAAACCTTAGGGCAAAGTTTTAGCAACGATTTGAGCTATCCGCAAGAGTTTGTTGTGCAGCGCAATGTACTTTTCAAAGGAGCTGCAACGGTTAAAAATGGGGTATGGTCGTTTACTTTTACAGTGCCAAAAGATATTGACTATGCTTTCGGCAAAGGCAAAATCAGCTACTATGCCGAAGATGATGTGAAAGATGCGGCAGGTAATTTTGAGGACTTTGTCGTGGGTGGAACCAACCCCTCAGTAACAGGTACAGATAATGCACCTAAAGTTGAGGTTTTTATCAACAATGACAAATGGGTGAGTGGCAGCACGACGAACGCCAATCCTGTTTTATACGTCAAAGTGAGTGATGACAAGGGCATCAATGTGAGTGGTACAAGCATTGGTCACGACCTAACAGCCAAACTCAATGAAGCGGTCAATCCATTGATTCTCAATAATTTTTATGAAGCTGTAAAAGATGATCCGACAAAAGGTATCGTTAAGTACCCTCTCAGTAATTTGGCTGCTGGTAAATACACGGTAAGCGTCAAAGCCTGGGATATTGCCAACAATGCAGGCGAAGGCTCGACTGAATTTATCGTGGCAGAAAGCGGTTCTGATGGCATTAAAAAACTTCTGTCTTACCCCAATCCTTTCTCAAATTTGACCCGTTTTCGATTTGAACACAATATCAATGCACAGACTTTGAATGTGAAAATTACCATTTACAATGTGCTTGGGCAACTACTAAAAACGATTGACCAAGATGTATCAACTGACGGCTCGCTCGTTGATGGCATTTCGTGGAATGGAACGGACGATTTGGGCAATCGTTTAGGTAGCGGCATATATGTATATCGTGTAGTGGTGACAACAAAAGATAGCAAACCCATTACAATAGGTAGCGAATTAGAGAAGTTGGTTTTTATAAATCAATAACACATACTGTTAAATTTTATTTAAAAAATACCAATGTTATAATAAAAGAAAAAACGCAGTTTCAACGTTATGGTGCAGAATTTGGTTGATGAAAAGACTGTGGCGTTGAAAAAAAGAAGATAAAAGCGAGAATTTGGTTAGAAAACCTATTTTTGCGTGCTTTTACAAATATCTTGAACCTAAAATTGAATCATATTTCTTAAACTTTAAATTCTGAACTGTAAAAAAAATTCTGAGACAACAGTTTGACAAAAATCTACTTAACAGATGAAAAAGACACTTATTTTTTCTATTGTAACAGGTCTATTCTTTGGAATGAACACTATGTCTGCGCAACAAAAAGGTTGTGACCCTTCAACTGGTAAAGATCCATTGGGACGTGATTGTGGTGGCGCAGTCCAAACTGCCGTTCCTTTTTTGATGATTAATCCCGATGCACGCTCTGGTGCAATGGGCGACGTAGGTATTGCCATTAGCCCAGATGCTAATGCGATTCATTTCAATGCGTCAAAATATGCTATGGCACCACAAAAATTTGGTATGTCATTGACTTATACACCGTGGTTGCGTTCATTGGGTGTGAATGATATTTATATGGCGTATGCTGCTGGCTACTATCAATTTGGCTCAAACGTGAAACAAGCTGTGGGTGTTAGTTTGCGCTATTTTTCATTGGGTTCTATTCAGTGGACGGATTATAATGCGTCGGTTTTGGGCGAAGGCTCACCACGCGAATTTGAAACAGCTGTGAGTTATTCACGCCAATTGAGTAAATTTTTGGCAGTAGGTGCGACAGCTAAATTCATCTACTCCAACTTGGCGACAGGTCAAAGCCCTGATGGTGGCTCAACTCGTATCACTTCAGGTCGGGCAGGTGCGGTTGACTTCTCATTGACTTACAAAAAACCTATCAAAATGGCAGCTGGTAACTCATCTTTGATGGTAGGTGCGGCAATCAAAAATATCGGTAATAAAATTACTTATTTGCGTTCTGCTGACTTTTTGCCGCAAAACTTGGGTATCGGTGCAGCTTGGGACATTCCACTTGACCAATATAACAGCATTACAGTGGCTTTAGATGTTAACAAACTACTCGTTCCAACGCCCAATCCTAAAGATACTGTTCGTGACCCTGTTACTGGATTGCCTTCATGGAAAAACAAAAGCCCTATTTCTGCAATGTTTGGCTCATTCGGCGATGCACCAGGCGGTGGACAAGAAGAGCTGAAAGAATTGAACTTCTCAGCAGGTGTTGAATATTGGTACGACAAACAGTTTGCTGTGCGCGCAGGTTATTTCTATGAGCATGCTGAAAAAGGTGGTCGCCGCTATTTTACAGTAGGTTTAGGTTTGAAATACAATGTTATGGGTATCAATTTATCATATCTTGTACCTACATCAAGCCAACGTGGACCACTTGACAATACTCTACGTTTCTCACTGTTGTTTGATGCAGCATCATTCAAAGATACTGACGACGATAATTAATTTTTAAACTACCGAAGTATTGACTATAAAATATGAAAAAAGCGACCCCTCAGTAGGAGTCGCTTTTTTCATATTTTATAGTTCCTATTTCATCCAAAAATTTCTGTTCCTGCAAAGTGGAAAGCACCTTCGATGGCTGCATTTTCGTCAGAATCAGAACCATGAACAGCATTCTCGCCAATACTTTTCGCGTATTTTTTGCGGATTGTGCCTTCGGCTGCATTGGCAGGGTTGGTTGCACCAATCAAAGTACGAAAAGCCTCAACAGCGTTTTCTTTTTCCAAAATAGCTGCTACAATAGGACCGCGAGACATGAACTCGACTAACTCACCATAAAATGGACGCTCTTTGTGAACAGCGTAAAACTCACCAGCTTTTTCAGCCGACAATTTGGTGTATTTCAAAGCAACGATTTTAAATCCTGCTGCACAAATGTCATTTAGAATTGCACCAATATGACCACTTTCAACCGCATCAGGTTTAATCATTGTGAAAGTTCTGTTAGTTGCCATAACAAATTTAATTTTATTATTTTATTAAAAAATTGATTTTGAACGATTTGTATGTAATAAAATACGCACTATGCTATTTTTTTACAAATAGGCCGCAAAGGTAAAGTGTCGGGTGTAATAACTGAACAGAAATCTAACCATTTTTTGAAAAAAAGTCATTTTCCGCCGATGCTGTCCCTTTTTTCTCATTAAAGCGACCTTTGAAAAAATCATTTTGCTAATCGAGGTTTTTTTTAGACATTTGCACCTTCAAAAAAGCATGTATGACGATAGCTGAAGTTAAAAGTATTTTGAGTATGCCTAAACGCATTTGCATCACATCTCATCGTAACCCCGATGGAGATGCAATAGGTTCGTCATTGGGGTTATATCACTACTTAATACAAGCTGGACATACTGTTTCTGTTATCTTTCCTTCCGATTTTCCTCTCATTTTTAGTTGGATGCCCGATTCTGACCAAATTCTCATTTCAGATCTGGAGTTACCCAAAGTACGGAAAGTCTTGTTGGAAGCCGATGTCATTTTTGCTTTGGATTATAACGCACTCGACCGCATTGACAAAACAGGCGAAATAATCAGACCCCTCAGTCAAGTGCCTAAAATTTTGATTGATCATCATCGAGAGCCTGAGCTATTCGCAGATTTTATGTTGTCAGACATCACGGCTTCATCTACTTGCGAATTGGTTTTCGATTTTATTCATCTGCTCAATGATGCTGATAAAATCAATAAAACAGTAGGTGAGTGTCTCTATACAGGTATTGTGACGGATACAGGCTCATTCAAATTTGCGACCTCTCCCAAATTGTTCCGTATCGTTGCTAATCTTTTAGAACGTGGTGTCGAAGATTATCGTTTACAAGATTTGATAAACAATTGTTTGCCCGAAAAAAACTTGCGCCTTTTGGGTCATTGTTTAGCCAATCGTATGGAAGTTTTGCCCGAATACAAAACGGGTATTATCACAATCACTAAAAAAGATTACGAAACTTTCGATATACAACGTGGTGATACTGAGGGGATTGTTAACTATTTGTTGTCAATGTCCGATGTGCGTTTGGGTTGCCTTATCATGGAGCAACCGACGATTGTCAAAATTTCGATGCGTTCAAAAGGAGATTTTAATGTGCAAGAAATGTGTCGCGACCATTTCAATGGTGGCGGTCACAAAAACGCTTCGGGTGGTTATTCTCATCAAGGTCTGAAGTTTACAGTTGAAAAACTCAAAAACCTTTTACCGACCTATAAAGACAAGTTATTAAATATCTAATAAAACAATCATTGATGAAAAATCTTAAACATCTTTTTCTATTACTCGTCCTCGTGACAATTGCAGCAGCCTGTAAGAAATCAAAAACACCAAGTGGTTATGCTTACACCATTCATAAAAAAGGAGACGGCGCAATGGCTAAAATTGGTGATGCCGCTTTCTACGATGTCATTCTTTATAAAGACGATTCGTTGATTTTTTCAACCATAAAAGAAGGTCAAGAAGCTCGTTCACGTGTCGAAGACCCTAAAACAGCTCCAGACCCGTTCTACAAATTGACTCAAGAAGCACTTTTATTACTTAAAGTAGGTGATTCTGCGACTTTTATCATGCCTTTGGATACATTCAAAGTAAAGCCTCAAGGCTTAGAAAATGCAAAACAAGCAAAATTGACGATGATTTTGCGCAAAGTGAAATCAAAAGATGAACTTGACAAACGCCAAAGCGAGTTAAAGGTTTTAGCGGAATCCATTCAAGCAGCTGGTCCGTCTTTCAAAGCACGTGCCAAAGCTGTAGGTGACTCAACTTCAACTTTTGCGAAAGATTTTGCAGCAGGTAAATTGCCCGCAGGTATAAAAGAACTACCATCTGGTTTGAAAATCGCTATTTTGCGTGAAGGTACTGGTGCAATGCCCAAAAAAGGCGAAGTCGTTCTGGTCAACTACTGCGGAGCGACTAAAGATGGAAACAAATTCGACGAGTCTTTCCCACGTGGTGAACCTATCAACTTCCCAATTGGTGTAGGTCAGGTTATTCCAGGTTGGGACGAAGGTTTAATGAACTTGAAAGAAGGTACAACAGCCGTTTTGTTCATTCCATCTGCTTTAGGCTATGGCGAAAGAGCAGCAGGTAAAATCCCTGCCAATAGCGACCTCGTTTTCTATGTTGAATTGTTGAAATCCGTTGATGTTCAATAGTTTACAACTTATTTTTATTCAATAAAAACGCCAAACGGTCATGTATCTCCGTTTGGCGTTTTTATTTTTCAAACATCAAGACTCACAAACACCCCTCAGTAAACTAAATTTGGTTATGAAAATTTAAAAAAGCAAAGCAAATAGATAGCAATCCAATTGAGCTTTTTATTTTAGCCAAAAATTTATAAACCAAACTTTTTTACAACCATTTTAAAAAACGTAAAAATGCGTCATTCAAAATTTTCTCTATTGACCCCCTCAGTATGGATGGTCGTTGTTCTGTTTTTAGCATCGTGCAAAAGCGAACCGAAATTCCCAAATTGTGTCGAAAAAACGACTTGCCTGCCCGCCATAGCAGATAACGCGCCCGAAAGCGTCAAAAAAATGCACGAAACACTGGCTGGGAAATGGAAATTTGTAAACGTTACCACACGTGACACCTTCCACAAAACAGGTGCAACTTTCATCAACAAAAGAGCAAACGCTTGCATCGGTTTCAATGGTGCGGTGCAATATTTTATTGATAACCAACAATTGGTGTGCAAAATGTGCTACGAACTCAAACAAGGCAAAGAAGGTGTTGAAATCGTGGTGGACAAAGAAGGGCAGAACAAATTTTGCTTAGAGTCTTTTCAAAGTGGTGATATTCAGTGCGCTGGTGACTCATTGGTGGTTGTGAGCCGCGATTCATTTGTCATCAAAAGAACCCTCTATCGCCGTATGAACGACGATGGTACATTTAAAACCAATTAAATAGGTGACAAAACGTGGCGCACGTTTCCTGCCTGCGCCACGTTTTGTCAATTCTAATGGCAAAATATGCTGATTAATATTGATTTTCTGTCTTATAAAAACAAGCTGACTGTCCGCAAAAACAGAGCAGGCAAGTTGGAGGTTTACGATATTGTCCGACGGAAATACATTATTTTACAGCCCGAAGAGATGGTGCGACAATTAGTCATCCACTATCTCATTTCAGAAAAAAATGCCCCCCTCAGTAAAATGCGCGTTGAAATGGGTCTGACTGTCAATGAATTGTCAAAACGTTGTGATATTTTAGTGTTCGACAATAATGTACACCCCTTTTTCCTCGTTGAATGTAAAGCGGCAACAGTCAAAATAGACCAAAGCGTATTTGAGCAAATAGCCCGCTACAATTTACCTTTGCAAGTCCCTTATTTGATGGTCACGAATGGCTTGACAACCTATTGTTGCCGCATCAATGAAGACAAATTAAGCTGGCAGTTTCTAAGTGAAATACCGCTTTTTAAGAATTAAAAATGACAAATTAGGAATAACGAATAACGAAAATAACGATGCCAAAAGAAAAGATATTGATTATTGGGGCGAACGGTCAAATTGGCACAGGTTTGACTAAAAAATTGCGCGACATACATGGACACGATTGTGTCATCGCTTCAGATATTCATTTGCCAACAGACGGCAACAATTACTTACCGTTTGAAATACTCGATGCCACCGATGCGTCGAAATTATCCTATATCATTGAGCGTTATCGCATCAACCAGATTTATCATTTGGCGGCCATCATGTCGGGTAAAAGCGAATTGAATCCATTGGAAACATGGAATGTCAATATGGATGGTTTATTCAACGTACTGGAAGCTGCCCAACATTATAAAATCAAAAAAGTCTTTTTTTCTTCAACCATCGCTGTTTTTGGCTCAAATACACCGCGCGTCAACACGCCTCAAGACACCATTCGCACGCCAGAAACCGTCTTAGGAATGTCCAAAGTAGCAGGTGAAAACTGGTGCAGTTATTATCACAAACGCTACGGTGTGGATGTGCGTGGCATACGATTCCCTGGCATCATCGGTGCGCAAGCTTCAACTTCGGGCAACGTGACCGATTATGCGATTGATATGCTGCACAAAGCCGTAGAAGGCGAGTCTTACGATTGCTATTTGAAACCACAAACTCGCTTGCCTATGATATATATGGGCGATGTTATTCGCTCTATTGTCGAACTCATGGATGCACCTACAAAAAACATCACCATCAGAAGTAGTTACAATGTCAATGCCATAACTTGTTCACCTGCTGATATTTATGAAGCTATAAAAGTCTATATTCCAAACTTTGAAGTCCATTTTAAACCCGATTCAAGACAAACAATCGCCGAAACTTTTCCTGAAAGTGTGGACGACTCAACAGCTCAAAAAGATTGGCACTGGACCCCTCAGTACGATTTGCCTAAAACAGTGGAAAGGATGATTGAGCATTTGATGAAGATATACAATGTTAAAAAAATGGTCTGACAGCCCATATTTTTGCTTTTAAAAAAATATTGTTATAACTTTGTGAGAACGTAAGACGCATTACGTTCTCTTTGTTTTTATTACTTTCAAAACTTATGATTCATGAATAGATGTGTTAAAACCTTCTTAATTGTATGCCTTCCTTTTTTTGTTTATAGCCAATCCATTGAAAGGCAAGTTATTACAACATCTGCGGGAAGTTTCGTTCAAACATCTACTGCTTCGTTGAGTTATTCTGTCGGTGAGCCTATCATCGTAACAGGAAGCTCTAACACTTCTTTTCTATTGCAAGGTTTTCAACAACCTTCGCCACTGATACGGACAAGTATTTATGTAATCGGAGACAGCGATCCTTGCAAGGTATCTATTTTTCCCAATCCAACTACCCAATCATTGCTTTTTAAAGAAAATGTGGCTCGTATGTCTTTTGAAATTTTTGATGCCACAGGGAAAAGTATGGGTATTTATAAAATTACTAATGGACAAATAGATGTCACTTTGTTGCCTACGGGTATATATTTTCTCCAATCGGAATGCGAAAATCATGTTCGACACACCCAAAAGTTCATAAAACAATAAGTCTTCAAAATTAATTCTTCAACTAAACCTTTTCAATTATGACCCATCAAGCGATATTTCGCCAGGCACTGCTGGTCTGCATTTTGCTGCTTTCCTTTGTGGAATTATATGCTCAATCGCCACAAGTTATTAACTATCAAGCTGTTGTACGTGACGCTGCAAGTGCTGTGGTCGCCAACAAAGTAGTTAATTTTCGTTTATCAATACTTGACGGCAGTGTAACAGGCACCCCTCAGTATATTGAAACTCAAAGTAAGACTACGAACCAATTTGGTTTAGTGACTTTTGGTATTGGACAAGGTACGACTGTTTCGGGCAGTATGAACGCTGTAACTTGGGCAACAGGCAATAAGTTTTTGAAAGTTGAGCTTGACATCAATGGTGGCAACAACTTTACTGTGATGAGTACCTCGCAGTTTTTGTCTGTGCCTTACGCACTCTATGCGGCTACTGCGGGCAATAGTGGTGGTACGAGCCAATGGGTTAACAACAGCGTTGGTATAAATTACAATGCTGGCAGTGTTGGATTAGGTACAAACGCCCCTACTGCCCAATTACACACATTGGGTAGTGTGCGTTTTCAAGGGATTCTACAGAATAATGCTTTGACAAGGCTTATGGTTATGGATGCGAACAATAACGTCTCTTGGCGTGATGCTTCAACATTGACAGGAACTGGCAGCAGTGGTTGGGCATTGAGTGGCAACGCAGCAAGTGGGTCTGATGTATTAGGTACAACGAATATTCAACCTTTACGTTTTGTCACTAACAATACACAAAAAGCTGTTTTAACTAATTATGGTTTTTTAGGTATTGGTACTGCAAATCCACCCTCGAAACTGAGTGTTGAAGCTAATTCAGATGGCAGTGGCGAGTTAGATGAACGATTGATGGTGGATATTAGGAATACCTCAACCAGTTGGGCATCGCAAGCCATTGTACGCATCACTGCAGGTAATGCGGGCAATTTTACCAACTTAGCGCATACCTCTTCTACCTATACGGCGGGTTCCGATACCGATAGTGGCATTTTATGGTCAAACGGTACAGGAGGGTTGGTTCTACGCGCATCACCAAAAAGTATAAGCGAACCTGATGTTCAAGCCATAAGATTTTTAACAGGCTACAATCCTTCGACGGCTAATTTGACTAACGAACGAATGCGCATTGCCAGTAATGGAAATGTGGGAATAGGCACTCAAACGCCAACCGCTAAACTGCATAATAATGGTTCATTACGGTTTGAAGGTCTGACCTTCAACAACAGTGCGACAAATGTATTGGTTTCTGATGCTTCAGGCAATGTCGCTTTGCGGGATGCTTCAACATTATCAGGTGGTTCTTCATCGGGTTGGGGACTAAACGGCAACACAGCAACATCAACTAACTATTTAGGAACAAATAACAGTCAAGATTTGCGTTTTTATACTGAGGGGTCTCAAAAAATGGTTTTAAAACCCAATGGTTATTTGGGAATTGGCACTCAAAGCCCTACTCAAAAACTTGAAATTCAAACGAGTTCAGAAGGTTTTGAAACAGGTGATGGACGTTTTTTCTTAAAGCTGAATAATACCTCGACAGGAAATGCTTCACAAGGAGGGTTACAAATGGTTGCAGGTGGTAGTTCTAATCTTACAACGCTTTCTCATGTTTCTCCCACTTATTCTGTATATAGTGGTTTTGCAGATTTTGGTCAATTGCGTTCAACAGGTTCTGGTTTAATTTTACAAGCATCAGGAAATTCGAGTATTATCAAATTTCAAACAGGAGGTATTACAGAACGAATGAGAATAGCAAGTAATGGCAATGTTGGTATTGGAACTCAAAATCCTACGGCAAAATTAGAAGTAACAAGTGGCGACGTTTATGTAAACGATTCAACAAGAGGAATAATTTTGAAGTCCCCAAATGGTAATTGCTGGAGAGTAACAGTTGATAATAATGGGGAGTTTGTCAAAACAGCTATTACTTGCCCTAACTAATGTATTATATATGAAAAATTTATTTTTGACTCTTATCACACTATTCTTTTATTGTAAAATAATCGCTCAAACTATCTTTTACGAAAATTTCGAGAATGTCAATACAACCTTTGATGCCACACCGTTCTATAAAAATCAGGCAGTATATTGCAATGGACATATCCGAAATAATAGTAACATTGATTGCTATGGAACAGCATTCGTAGGTCGTTTAGCAACAGACATGACCCTTCGTAATGGTGTAGGTAAATTTCTTTTTCACGGGACATATTACCCTGCGGCAAATGAAAATACGCTTGGAGAAGTTTGGGGAACACAGATTCCTTTAACAGTTCAACCTAATACACAATATGCACTATCTTTTTATATAGCAAACGTTTTTGCCAATAATGCAGCTCGCATTCAACCTTTTATTAATGGTGTTAGCTTAGGTACTTATGTTTCTGCTGTTGGAGAGGGTAATTCTTCTTGGACAAGGTTTTCATTTTGTTGGCAATCAGGTTCAGCGACCACAGCCGATTTATCTTTACGTAATTTGATGGATAATGCAGTGGGTAATGATTTCGCTTTAGATGAAATACGTTTAGAAGTAGCATCCATCAATCAAAAAGAAACAAATTATACGGTTTGTTTTGGTGAATCTATTCAAGTTGGAACAAAAACCTATAATACAACAGGAGTGTACACCGATGTTTTTAAAGGTTATAATGGTTGTGACTCAATAATAAAAACCAACCTTATAGTCCTACCACAAATCACAAAATCACAAAACTTTGCAATTTGTCGTGGCGAAAGTATTAGAGTTGGTTCAAATACATACACACAAAGTGGTACATATACAGACCGTTTGCGTTCTTTTCAAAATTGTGATTCAGTTGTTACAACAATTTTAGCCGTTAATGATTTTAAGACAACAACACAAAGCCCAGTCTTGTGTAATGGTGGCGTTTTTAGAGTGGGTACAAAAACGTATAATGTTAGTGGTAGTTATCGAGATACTTTTCGTTCCGTCAATGCTTGTGATTCTATTGTTTTAACTAATCTAACCATACTACAACCTTATTCAATGACACAGAATCTTTCAATTTGTCAAGGGAGTAGAGTTATAGTAGGTACAAAGACTTATAGTACTGAGGGGGTTTATAAAGATACGCTTAAAAGTATTTTAGGAGGGTGCGATTCAATTGTCACCACTAATCTGCAAGTAAAAAATGGGAGTTTTTTTAACCAATCAGCTACTATCTGTACAGGTGAAAAATGGGTTGTTGGTTCAAAATCTTATACTATTACGGGTATTTACAAAGATACTTTAAAAAACTTTAGTGGTTGCGATTCGGTTGTTACAACCAATTTAGCCGTTATAAAATCAAAATCACATGTCCAATCAATCGTTTTATCACCCAATCAATCTATTGTTGTAGGTACTAAAACATACGCTTGTACTGGGCGTTATATTGACACACTTGAAAGTTTTCAAGGCTGTGATTCAGTTATTACTACTGTTTTAAAAGGAGATAATACCAATCGAATTTTTATTCCAAACGTATTTTCTCCTAATGATGACAAAAACAATGATTTAGTTTTAATCTATGCAGATGAAAAATGTGTTCGCCGAACGATAAAATGGGCAATTTACAGTCGTTGGGGTGAAAGAGTCTTCTATAAAGAGAATTTTCAACCTAATGATTCCAGTTTTGGTTGGGACGGTACGTTCAAAGGAAAAATCTTACCTCCCGATTTGTACACTTATTTTGCAGAGATAGAATACGCTGACGGCTCTTCTGATTTCATAAAAGGCGACATTACTTTGATTCGTTAAAAAAAGCCCATAAGTGATTAACTTATGGGCTTTTTTTTCGTATCAAAATTTAGAGTCTATTGAGATAGTCTTTGAT
Source organism: Saprospiraceae bacterium (assembly GCA_016787525.1). Taxonomy (GTDB): domain Bacteria; phylum Bacteroidota; class Bacteroidia; order Chitinophagales; family Saprospiraceae; genus JAAFJT01. The sequence continues at coordinate 20,282 of JAEUUP010000106.1, forward strand.
AAAAAACTAACTTTGCGAAAAAAATCGGTTCATAATGCTCAAAAATCTTGCTTTTCACAGCAAAATCTACTTTTTTAATCTTCTTGTCGAATGTCGCCGTGTTTTATGGCGAATGGGTCTAAAGCAAAACTATGCTATTCGAGTCTTTGATAACCATTCGTTTATATTCAATCATTTTGGTGTTATTACGGAATTGTTGTACGTCAACGAGCCTCTTGTACGTGACAATAAAGGGTTTGAATATGAAACATTGAAAAAGTTTGAAGAAGAAGTTAAACCTAATTTCACAGTTTTAGATATTGGTGCAAACATTGGTTTATTTTCGCTTTTAGGCTCTAAACTGGTTGGTAATGGTGGTCGAATCATCTCTTTCGAACCCAGTAAAAAGACTTTTGATGCCTGCTCAGCCAATTTAGCACTCAATGGTTGTACAAATGTTACTGTCGAACAACTGGCATTAGGCGATACTGAGGGGGGCATTTTTATGGGTAATGCCGACAATGATGCACTCAATTTCGTTGACCCAAATAATGCTAAAGGGGAACAAGTTCGATTAACCACATTGGATAACTATTTGAAAATTAATAATATACAGAAGGTTGATTTTATCAAGATTGACATTGAAGGTGCTGAATATTTATGCTTTAAAGGGGCAATCGAATTGCTGACTACTCATAAACCTAAAATCATTATGGAATGTAATGAGCGTTGGTGCAAACGTTTTGGGTACTCTGTTTTTGAGCTTTTGAGTTTTTTAAGTCAGTTTGGGTATCAATTCGAGCAATATGATGAAGCACAATGGTTCTGTTATCCTAAAAATTAATAATGGTGAAGATTTTTTCAGCTATACATAAACAATTCCTCAATCTCATCGCTTGGTTACTCAAACTCAGCCGACACAATATCTATTATTTGGTGGATAAACCTTTGCGGACAGAGATTCAAGAAGTCAGCCAGTCGGTTTTTGCGTATCAACATATTGACAATGCGATTTGGTTGGCTCAGAATCGCTTTCGTACTGAGGGGGGGGCGGTTATCGCTGATGTGGGCGGCGGAACGGCGACAACGGCGACGCTTTTTTCAAAGCACTTGCCGCAACACGATATATATGTGTTTGAACCCATCAAGACCAATTTTCAAGAAATAGAGAAAGCGAGCGCACGCACCAACCGTTGGCAATTGATTAACAAAGCCGTGGGCAGTCAGGCGGGGACGACGGAAATTAATATTGCCGAACGTATCACAGCTTCGTCGTTGCTCGAAATGGATGGCAATACTGAGGGGTACTATGGCGACATTCTGAAAACACAAAGGCGCGAAACCATCGAAATAACGACCTTAGATGCTGCTTTGCCTGCCGATAAACCTGTGGATATTCTGAAAATGGATGTTCAAGGCTTTGAGTTGGAGGTTTTGAAAGGGGCGAATCAGACGTTGAAACGCACAAAAGTCATTGTTTTGGAGGTCAACAATCACGATGGCTACAAGGGCGCACCGACCTATTTTGAGATTGACGCATTCCTGCGCCTCTATGGTTTTGAACTTTTCGATTTGCTGCCTAACTACCGAGAAGCGGGTAAATTATTGGATTGGGATGCTATCTATGTCAACAAATCTCTGCTCAAATGAAAGTAGCCATTTTGGAAATTGCACCGCATGGGCATTATACTTATGTTGAAAGTATGGCAATGATTTATACATCAGTGCCTGAAAACGAAGTGGTTATCTTTACGAATGACAAAGGTTTCGAGGCACTCAAACATTTAGTGAATGACAAAATTAGCCTTGAAAAACCCGTAAATACTGAGGGGGTCGAAACGCTTTTCCAAAAAATAAAAGGATTCGATAAAGTTTTGGTCGTCACTTTGGAGGCTTATGCCAAAGAGCCATTTCGATTGATGCAGGTGTTTGAAAAAACGGATTTTGGCTGTCCTATCTATTACGTCATTCACAATGTTGATTTTTGGTTTCAGCAATCGTTGACCGACAAAATGCGCAATGTTTTTTACAAGCTCAACGGTTTTAAAGATTTTATATATCGCCTTAAAGTGTATGGAAAATATACACGTATCAATCAAAAAATCATAGAAAAGATTAAACATTCCAACGGCAAGTTTGTGACACTCACTTCGTCGGTTGGCAATGAGTTGGCAAAATATGTGGGTGCGAATAGGGTAGCGGTCATTCCGTTTTCTATTTTCGATGGGCGGATTTTGGCAAAAGAACAACCCAAGACGACGGCGCGATTGCGTATTTGCTTGCCGGGTTATGTGTCGAGTGTCCGTCGGGATTATGCGTCTATTTTTGAACTTTTGGCACAAGATAAAGAGGGCTTTTTGAAACAACACGTTGAATGGGATTTTTTGGGTGGCATCTCGCCACATGAAGGCGGTGAAGCCATTAAGCAGCAAGCAATAGATTGGCAATCAAAGGGTTATGCTATCCGAGTCTATGACAAGCCTTCTGTTGGTCTTCAAGAGTTTGATGAAAATTTGGCGCAAGCGGACATCGTTCTGGGCAATATGCACTTGCAACAGGGAGCTAACTCGACCTATGGTAAATCGAAAGAAACGGGTTTGATTTTTACCATGATTAAAGCGGCAAAGGTGGGTATTCTGCCTGCTGAATATGCTTGTGATGCGGCGTTGTCATCGTCTGTTCTGACTTTTTCAACATATACTAATTTGCCTGCTATTTTTAAAAAACTCATAGATGATTCTGATTATTGGGCAATGCTAAAAGCTGAAGCACAAAAAAATTCAGAAAAATTTAGACCCCTCAGTATTTATCAGCGTTTAGAAGGGAAAGTCGTTGACGGCTAAGATGGATTTCAGAAATCAAAAAAGAGTCGTCGAGGACTAAAAAAGATAGTCAGAGGGGGTAAAATGGATAGTCGGATGATTAAAAAAGAGTCGTCGAGGATTAAAAATGATAGTCAGAGGGGGTAAAATGGATAGTCAGATGATTAAAAAAGAGTCATCGAGGATTAAAAATGAATCATCGAGGACTAAAAATGATAGTCAGAGGGGGTAAAAATGATAGTCAAAGGGGATAAAAATGATAGTCGGAGGGGGTAAAAATGATAGTCGGATGATTAAAAAAGAGTCGTCGAGGACTAAAAAAGATAGTCAGAGGGGGTAAAATGGATAGTCGGATGATTAAAAAAGAGTCGTCAAGGACTAAAAATGATAGTCGGATGATTAAAAAAGAGTCGTCGAGGACTAAAATGGATAGTGTGAAGAGAGACTGTTCAAAAAAGTGTGTCAAGGGAAAAAAAAGCGACCTTTGATAGATGAAAAAGACGAGAGAGACAAAAAGGGCAACCAGGGAGTCAAATGAGTTATTTGATTACGATTCATTTGAGCGCGGCGCGATAGCGGGT
>JAEUUP010000111.1 GCA_016787525.1 Saprospiraceae bacterium
TTCGATCGCCTATCGTCGTATAGATATAGTCTTTTTTTTCATCCCTAAATATAAGCTAAATATTTCAATGAACTTTGTTCTTTGATAATAACACAACATTAGCACTAAGTTGACAGCATTAACCTTGAAGGTATCCGATACTTTTTTTAAGCCTACCAACTCCAACATCTTGTCAGCGATTCGTGAATCGTCCCAGCGGTTTGCGAATCGTCCCAGCGATTCGCGAATCGTCACAGCGGTTCGCGAATCGTCCCAGCGATTCGTGAATCGTCCCAGCGATTCGTGAATCGTCCCAGCGATTCGTGAATCGTTACAGCGGTTCGCGAATCGTCACAGCGGTTCGCGAATCGTTCCAGCGATTCGTGAATCGTTCCAGCGATTCGCGAATCGTTCCAGCGGTTCGTGAATCGTTACAACGGAGTTTTTACCAGTGGCACACTGTACGTTTGTCCATCAATACCCAAAACCGTATTTGGAAAAACCGATTTAGCTTCGTCGAGTATAAAATTCAACTCATCGTAACGACTCGAATAATGCCCCGTGACGAGTTGCCCAACATCTGCCAAATGCGCCATTTGCCCTGCTTGTAAAGCTGTTGAATGACCTGTCATTTCGGCATGAGTCGTCATTTCGCTCAAAAATGTGGTCTCGTGATAGAGCAAATCCACTCCTCGAATGTGCTGTACAATCGTCTCGTCAAAAGCCGTATCGGAACAATAAGCAAATGAACGAGGTGATGGTGGCGGCGTTGTCAAGTCGCTATTCGGAATTAGTACCCCCTTCCCAGGGAATCTATGATCAGTATTTTTGAAATCAGCCCCTCGTTTGATGGCTTTTATGTCGGTGAAAGGAATGGCGTATTCCGCAATTTTCTCCACCTTCATAGTACGTTCAGCTTCCTTTTCACGAAACACATAACCCACGCAGGGGATTCTATGCTTCAAAGGAAAACTCTTGACGCTAAATGATTCATTGTCAATCAATTCTGTCGCTTGGTCAGCGTCAACCGTCACGCATTGGATTGGAAAAGGCGATTGATAATAAGTCAATCGGAACGTTGTTTCTACCAGTTCCTGCAAGCCTGTGGGCCCGTAGAGCGTCAGCAAATGTTTCCGCGACTGCATCGCCATCGAGGTCAACACGCCCACTAAGCCAAACACATGGTCGCCGTGCAGATGCGAAATGAAAATGTGGTTGATTTTCGATTTTTTGATGCCCAACTGTGTCAATCGCGATTGCGTGCCTTCGCCGCAGTCAATTAAAAACAGTTGGTCGCGCATATTCAAAACTTGTCCTGACAAAAAGCGAGTCGGTGTCGGGACCGCCGCACTTGTACCGAGTATGGTGAGTTGGAATACCATTTTGTTTGTGTTGGTTTTGGCGACGGGGAAATTCTCAACTTCCCCGTCGCTGTTACAGAAGCAGTTTGCCGTATTTGCGAATCAAAGCTACGGTGCAAACTGTGAATTCTGTTATATCAGAATTGATGAATTTGTTGCCAATCAAAATTGTAAACAAGAAAGTGACAAGTTTGATTTCAGGCTTGTAATTCGCTGCGACGCGCCTTGTGAGAACAAGGGCAATCAACAGCTTTCTTTTAGAAAGATGGAAACGTGCCATGCGTCGCAGTTTTAATAATGGATAAATTCTCTTTTTTAGAAGAAAAGTAGAGAAAACCGAGATGCGTTTTTATCTATTATCGCAAAAGATAATTAGGAGTCGAACCTAAAAAAACCGAAGTAACGCACACTCTCACTACTACTTTTGTGGACGCAGATGGGATCGAACCACCGACCTTCCCGTCTTCAGCGGGACGCTCTGACCAACTGAGCTATTCGTCCATTTGTGCGGATTTCTGTCTCAAAACGATGCGATACTGAGGGGGTATCATCGCCGTACAAAAACCGTTTTGTCATAAAATTTGCGGAAAACAGTGGACTCGAACCACAGCCAGATACACTCCGACCCATTCGTTTAGCAAACGACTTCTGTGCCTCACAGATTTATTTTCCAAAATGTGCCGCTGGTAGGATTCGAACCTACTCAACCGAAGTAGATGATTTACAGTCATCTGTGACTCTCCAACTTCACCGCATCGGCAATTGTGTTGGCTCATGTGCTTGTGATACTGAGGGGGTGTTCACACATGATTGCGGAAGACGGAGGACTCGAACCCCACTCAACTCGTCGCCGAGACCTTGTTTTCAAGACAAGTCGCGCCGCCCACGGCACTGCTTCATCTTCCTTTTGGTACGGAAAGACAGACTCGAACTGCCACCTTCATGCTCCCAAAGCATGCCTTCTACCATTGAACTATTTCCGTCTGTTGGGCGGATTCAGTAGGTCTCGAACCTACAACCTATCGGTTAACAGCCGATTGCTCTACCGTTGAGCTATAAATCCTTTTTGCGAACGTCGGATAAGTTGTAAACCCTCCGATATTTTACTAAAAATCCCTTGCGGAAATGACGGGACTCGAACCCGCAGCCTTCGGATAGACAATCCGTTGCACCGCCATTGTGCTACATCTCCAAAAAAATTGTAGAGAAAACCTGTTAGAGTGTTTGATGCTCTACCACTGAGCTAATCCACCGTTTTACAGAATTTGAGCGGTGGATATCGGATTCGAACCGATGACCCTCTCGATTTGGAGTCGAAGTAACTCTAAACATCACTACTACAATTGTGCAGGTGCAGAAGGACTCGAACCCTCAACCAACGGTTTTGGAGACCGCCACTCTTGCCGATTGAGCTATACACCTGTGATTTATAGGACAAAAATCCTTTAATCTATCATTAGTCGAATGATTGTCAAATCGTCACTGGGTTTTAAACCATACTTTTTTTCAATTTCAATAAGTTTTTTGTTCAGCATGTTTTCTTGATTTGCCCATTCTTCATCAATTAATAGATATTCAAGGATTCCTTTCTCTGTAATTTTGTCATACTTTTTATCGTCAAAGCCTCTGAATGTAAAAATGCCATCAGTTGTCATACTAAAATTTCTTACATCTTTTAGGCTGAGCCTTTGTGGGTGACTTTCAAACCAATTGTCAAATGCCTCGTTCAAATGATAACCCAAATAATCAGGTTTATTATTCTGCTCGAATTCAGTAAATGTTAAATTGCAACAAATTAGACCATCTCCAACAGCAATTAATTCAATTTCTTTCTTTGTTTTGTCCAAAACAGCCAAGATTATTGTGCTTAATATTTCATCTCTTTCAAGATGTAATAGATTTTTGATTTGTCTTAATTCTGCAAATAATTGCTGTATAATATCTTTCAGATAGCCCTTTGTCGTCTTTTTGTTCTTTGCGATAAACTCCTTGTAGTTTATTTCTTTCCCTATTTTACGAAGTAGTTTTTTTAATAAGGTTGATGCAAAGTGGCTTTCTTGCCCCATTGAACAACCATCCATGACCGCACACAAGAGAATGTCTTCTCCTATTTCAAGAATTACACTTGAATCTTCATTGTGATTTAGGTGAAATTGACCGATTATAGAAATTTTATACATCATATCTTACAGTGCCTCTCCCAGTTGGGCTAAAGGACTGAATGTGTACTCTCGACGGGGTTCGAACCCGCAATCTCCACAGTGAAAGTGTGGTGACTTAGCCAATTTGTCCACAAGAGCGATTTTGTTTGTGACCCTGGTGGGAGTCGAACCCACGACCCTCGGATTAAAAGTCCGATGCTACCGCCAACTGAGCTACAGAGTCAATGTCGTTTTCGAGATTTGCGCTTTCGAGCTTTCATAATGAATTGATTTTAAAATGTTTAAAAAATAAATATTGTTTGATTTTTTAAAAGTCCGTTACTCTGCCGATTGAGTTGTACGGTCAGTGTCGTTTGTGAGATTGTGTTTTCGAGTTTTCATAACTACTTGATTTTAAAATGTTTAAAAAATGATGGAATTATCTGTTTTATGAGAAACGTACATTTACGAAATTTTTAAAATTTCGTAAATGTTGATTATCAATGAATTTTAAAATACTCTTGTCTCAAAAAACAGATAATTCCGAAAAAATAAATAAAAATACTGAGGGGGTACTGAGGTCAACAAATCGTGTAGTCTCGGAGCGATTCGAACGCCCATTTCTTGGTTCGTAGCCAAGTGTCACTATCCATTGGACGACGAGACTGTGTGCAGAGCAAGTAGTCGGAATCGAACCGACATTATCTGTTTGGAAGACAGGAATCCTACCGTTGAACGATACTTGCTTTTCCATAAATTCCCTTGGATTGGGGTTTGAGCTAACAGTTGGAATCGAACCAACACCCGCTGTTTACAAGACAGCCATTCTGCCACTGAACTATATTAGCTTGTTGGGGTGATAGATGGGACTCGAACCCATACCTTTCAGAACCACAATCTGACACTCTGCCGTTAAGCTACAATCACCTGTTGGCTTGGTAGGGCTCGAACCTACAACCTGCATCGTATAAGAATGTTGCTCTCCACAGTTGAGCTACAAGCCAATTTTGAGGGGCTATTGTCTGTCGCATTTGACATGGACAACTGCGACAAACAATAACCCAATGAATAAAGCCAGCCTTGTCAATGAACCTTTTTAGTTGTCTCAGAAGGGTTTGAACCTTCGACTTCCGCCGTATCAGAGCGACACTCTACCAACTGAGCTATGAGACAGTTCTGATTTTGGATTTACGATTTTGGAATGACGATTTTCAGTAAATCCAAATTCGTAAATTTCCTGTCGCGGGTATCGGACTCGAACCGATGCTTTCCAGATTATGAGACTGGCACGTTTGCCGCTACGTTAACCCGCAATTTGTTATGTGTTGTTTGTGTGTAGGTTGTTTGGGCAGTTGTCATTTGTTATGCGCTGCACCTAATGCCCCATCACTTTGATGCCTTGACAGGATTCGAACCTGTATTGTCGGAGTCAAATTCCGAGAGTTTATCCGCTTAACCAACAAGGCACTTTTTATACGCCACTAAATAAATTACAATTTTCAAAGGTTACTAAACATTGAGCTTTGGTCTGCCAAAAGCAAGGGCTTGCATCCAACAGGTTGATTGTCAGTGCCTTGCTCGATGACGCATCGAGGCTTTTCTCTAAAAAATAATAATGATTCTCTTTTACAGTTGCAAAAACAAGGTGAACGAAACTAAAGGGCGTTTCAAATCCTTTTCAGGATTCGGCAGGACTCGAACCTGCAAATGTTTGATTTTCGGTCAAATGCTTAACCAATTTAGCTACGAAGTAACGCGCCTTTTCAGTATCACCTTTTCGTTTTAAGTAACTTCGGATAATGTCTTTCTAACTCTTGTGTCATACGTTTTTTCGTTTGAAATCGAGTAGTGCTGTCAAATGTTGCTGTATGAATCGTTTGAAAACAAGACTGAACGAAACCGACGGTATGTGTTTTTGATTCTTGGACGAAGTAACATACCCCCTCAGTATCAATCTTGTTTTCAGACACAGAGCGACAATTGAATTTTGATTCAGAAAAAACTGTAAAAAGCGAGTGGAAGCTATGAAGAACGCTTTTCGGATTTTCTTTTATCTCGTCGTTTTGCCGCTTGTAACCTGCGGCTAACGAGATTTTATCCGTTTAGCAAGCAGGTAGGTTTGTCAAATATAGATTATCACTCTCTGAATTTCTGCCTATCACATGCCATTCATCGCGTCCAATCATACAATTTACCTTCACCGACATCCGATCTTGCGTGAGCAAGCGGGCAGCCGATTTGGGGCTTGTATGTTTTTGGAAATGGATGAAACTTGCGAATGTCATTTTATTAGAAATTTATTAAGTGATGAAAAAATAATTGCTCAATGATTTGCATGAATTGCACTGCAAAGTTGAGAGAAGAACGTGGATTTGTCAAGATTAGTTCCCTGCGTTTTTACATTTTTTTTACAAAAACTTTTGAACGAAAGTTTAATTGATTGATAATCAACATCTTATTGGCGTTATTTTTTTTGAAAAAAATTATAAACTTTTCTCGTTTAGAAAAAAATAGCCACCAGCGATAACTTCGCTAACAGGCTTTTTCTCCACATTTTGAAATTTTTAGAGCGACAATGGTGAGGCTATGGAAAGGACTTTTTACCTTTGAGCCTGTTATGAAACGTATCATCATCGCCATTGACGGCTACTCATCCTGCGGAAAAAGTACGCTTGCGAAAGCGCTCGCCAAATCACTTCACTATGCTTACGTTGACACAGGTGCTATGTACCGAGCCGTAACGCTTTATTTTCTGAACAATAATGTTGACATCAACAATCGAGAGGCTGTAAAAGACGCTTTGCAGCACATCGAAATCCATTTTGAGCGTACCAAAACAGGGAATCACACTTTTCTGAACGATGTGGATGTCGAAAATGAGATTCGCACGATGCGTATTTCAGAAATGGTCAGCCCTGTTTCGACGATTTCGGAAGTTCGTCGTTTTTTGGTCGCTCAACAACAGAAAATGGGCAAACGAAAAGGGATTGTGATGGATGGGCGGGACATCGGTACGGTGGTTTTCCCGAATGCGGAGTTAAAAATCTTCTTGACAGCAGATACAAATATTCGCACACAACGTCGGTTCGATGAATTGGCATCTAAAGGACAACCCACTGATTTTGAAGCTGTTAAGCGTAATTTGCTCGAACGCGATATGATTGACTCCAATCGAGCCGATTCACCTTTGCGACAAGCCGATGATGCCATTTTGATTGATAATTCCGACTTGACACCAAGCGAACAATTGGAGAAAGTCCTGAACATGGTGCATGAATTTGAAATGGTCTGACACCTCTGAAAGGCATCGTTTGGACTTACTGTTTTCTTTTCAAAAGCAAATATTCGCCTTTGTCATAACTTTTTAGCGTGTCATAACGTGATTTGAGTGCGTCCCACTCGTCGTTTAGGTCGTAGTAAAAATCGTATTCTTTGATGGTATCTACCTTGCTATTCCAACCAAAAGGTTCAACGAGCCAATTTAAATGTTGTTCTTGATAATAGTAGTCGAAAGATGGCTGCATACTACAATGTGTATTCAATCGGAGGGGTCTTTTAACTTGCATTTTTTGATATTCTGTTTTCATGATTTCGAGAACATCTTTTGTGTTTTTGTCGAACCACCATTCCGAAAAATGAGATAAATTTCCTGCCCGAACCATGTGCCATATGCAGAAAATAATAAAAATACTCGCCACAAAAGAACCCACACGCGACAGTTTGTCACCAAAATAAGTAGCCACAGTCGGAAAGTTCAGGGCTATGATTGGAAATAGAAAAATACTCGTTCGCTCAATGACATATTGAGTTCCAAAAACATAAAATTGAAATGTAATCACAAAAAAAGTCGAAGCCATCAAAGTGAGTGCAAATACTGAGGGGTCTTTTTCAGGCTTGATGCTTAGGTCTGGAGTCAACAACAAATTATTATTGGCTATCAGCAAATCGTTGTTTTTAATCAAAAGCTCGTTGTTTTCTACCATTAAGCCACGGTTATCGCCCTCAATTTGGTCCAATAATGCACTATTCAAGTCTATTTGCTTTTTGTTCTGTTCAATTCTCTCTTTATTTTTTTTGATTTTATTCTCTTTAGTGTTGTAGATTTTTTGAATTAAATTCGACACAGCAATAATGAACAGTGCGACCATTAGATTTTTAAAAACAATAACAGTATCATCGCCAAAATAGCCCTGTCCATAAATCGAACGAGAGATTACTGAAACAATACTATCGTCCCAAATATTTTTTGAGCCATAATAACTGATTTGATTGTCTCTCAAGATAGCTTTGAAAGGCGCATAAACTAAAAGACCTAAAATAGCAGCACCGATTATCTGTGTCAGCCCCCCCCTCAGTAATTGAGCAGTTTCGCGGGTTTTATAGTATTCTTGAATAGAAAATAGCAATATCAAAAAGTTTAAAGCTAAATAGAAATGCAAAAGCGCAAATTGGGCATAAACGGCTAAAATGGAGAACGCTAAACTGATAGGTAAACTGCGTTTTTCACCTTCCAAAACATAAGCGGCAGCATAATACATACTCGACATCATAAAAGCCAAGGACATGCCATAGCCTCTTGCCAGAGAGAAAAACTCAATCATATACGGATTGCCCAATAAGACTGCCAAGCACATAAAACCAACCAGTTCTGACTTGAAAAAACGTCGGCTGTACTGCCAAGCAAACCAAAAATACAGGATAAAACTCAAGATATTGGGTAAGCGACCAGCCAATTGGTTCATGCCAAATAGGTTGAAACTCAATTTGCAGAGCAGCGAGTTGAGAATGTGGTTGTTGGTGTACGAATCGGCGTAAGAGACCAAATTCCAAACGGTTTCTTTGGTCAATATGGTCAGTGTATAGGCTTCGTCAGTGGTAATTTGTACAAAAATGGCTTTTGCAATGATATATGCAAATACACCAATACCCAGCGAAAAAGGTAAAATATAGCGGAATATAAGCTGATTTTTCATTTAAAGTGTTCCAATTTAGCTGTTAGTACACTTAGCTTCGTTTGAATGAGCCAAAGTTAGTAGAAATACTCAAATGATTCATACCCCCTGCGATATGTTGTCGCCCAATACCATAATCAATACGGAAGCGACTGACTTTGAAGCCTGCTCCAAAGGAAAAACCCGCCAAAGAACGAATATTTTGCAAGGACATTTCTCTCCGCACTTGGTGGCTATAACCAAAACGCGCACGAAAATTCTCTGTTTTACCCAAAACGATTTCGCCGCCAAAGTTCAAATGGCGAAATACATTGTCCATGGCTAAACTGAATGCGCTTTTTGTATTGGTTTCTTCGCCTAAAAGTGAGGTTTCATTTTCTAAAGGATTGTCATAACGCAGTTGCCATTGCAAAAGGTCGTGTGCGACAACGGAAAAGCGGAAAGGCGCGCGTGGCAGCTTTTTGGATATGCCGATTTGTAGGTCGTAAGGTAGATTGGAGCGCGCTTCACCGTAGTACGTTTTGAGCTGCGCGCCGATGTTTTTTAAAACGACGCTTGCACCGAAAAACTTTTCGGGATTGATATAAGAGCCAGACAAATCTACCGCCAAACCCGTTGAAGTATAAGTTTCGAGCCGCGATTGGATGAATTTTAGATTAGCACCTATCGAAAACCGTTCGTTGAGTTGGCGACCTGCGCCGACAAAGACAGCATATTCGTTGGCTTTGAACGTGCCTATTTGATTGCCGTATTCGTCTGCTTCTTTGAATTCACCATAGTTGATGTACTGAACGCCTGCTTGGAAAGTCATTTTTACTTTTTCGACATGATAGCCATAACTCGCCAAGCCACTTTTGATTTTTCCTAATAGAAAATTCTGATTAAAATCTAAACCATTGTGCATTAGAGGGTTAAGAAGTGAAGGGTTGTTGTAAGCCAGAGCTAAATCATCCGATTTCAAAGCGATTTGGCTTTGATTCAAGCCCGTTGCTCGTGCCGAAGGGCTTTGTTTGAGAAAGGCAAACGTATAGCGACCACCATTTTGAGCAGAAAGATGAGTCAAAAACAAGCAAATACTGAGGGGGAGGATGAGTCGAAGTTTGGTCATATATGATAACATGATGTTTGGTTATTGCCTATTGATTGGTTATTGTTGACGTTTAGAATCGGTCAACAACAACCAATTTTTTGCAAAGAAAGGATATTTTTTACAGTTTTTTTGCAGCATCGTTAGCCAAACCACTTTTCCAGGTGGTGCGACAAATGCCATTCTCGCACTGTTTTTGCATGGTCAAATTGCCGTTGTCATCATAGATTTTGAGCAATCCATTTTCCAATTCATTTAAATAAGTGCCTTCGGCAGCAATTTTCCCATTCTCGTGATACTCAATGAATGGGCCGTTCTCAACATTATTTTTATAAAAAACAATCTCCTTGATATTACCACTTTTGTAAAAAAACTTCCATTTGCCGTCCATCGCCCCATTGTCGTATTGACCTTCTGACTTCAAATGACCGTTGTCGTAGTAGGATTTAAAAACACCTGTAAAGCTCCCATTGGCATCGAAATTACGCCTTTCGCGCACCTGACCATTTTCGTAATAAAAAATTTGCTCCCCCCTCAGTACCCCTGCTTTGTAATTCGATTCTTCGCATTTACCACCATTATCTGCAAAAAATGTTTCGTGAAGTCCTTCTTTTAGCTTGGTTTTGGGGTCAATAGTAAAACGCTCTACCAATTGCCCCGCTTCATTTTTGTTCTCCACGACTTCTAATTGCCGACACCCGACAAAAAATAATACAGTGAGTGCCAATAATCCGATTTTGTTCATGCTTGCTCTATCAAGTTTTTGATTATCAATGTGTTAAATAATTTATCCCCACTTGGCTTATACGTACAAATCTAAACGACATTTCGAGGGTCGTTAGTATCAAATGTTAAAGTTTTAAATTGTCTAAGCAAAGCAATTCACTATTTTTATTTTTTTTCAAACCTTAAAAACCAAACGCCCTTCCTTCCTCGTAAGTAAAAATGAACAAACAAAAAGCTCTCCTTTGAAAGCGACCAACACATCAACTGCATAACCAAAGAACAATGTTAACAGCGTTCACATCTTTCTCAATTTTTTAAAGTGACAACTTGTTATTCAAAACGAGCTGCCTCTGTACTCGATACTGAGGGGTATGGCGGAGCTATTTATTCACTAACTTTTTAAACTTAAATGATTTATGAAAAAATTGCCTCTTTTTGCAATTAAAACAGCTTTAGTTACTACTTTGGTAGGTGCTATTGCCTATTTTGGAGTCGAATCACGCTATCTCGAAGCCTCCAGCCACCGTGAAGCACCGATGATTGCCAACGACCCGTTGGCAGATAACACTGATTTGTACGCCTTTCGCAGTCCCGACAATCCCAACACAGTCACCATCATTGCCAATTACATTGGTTTAGAGTATCCTCAAGGTGGCCCCAATTATGCAAGTTTTGGTGAAGATATTCGCTACGAAATTCACATCAAAACCAACCCATTGTCTTTTGGCGATGACCTTGTTTATCGTTTTACATTTAAAAAAGTCAATGAAGACCCTACGACTTTTTTCAACATTCGTCTTGGTAAACAAAATTTGAAAACGACTTACACCGTCGAACGCCGTTTCGGCAATAACGGAGCTTGGCAAACGGTATATCAAAACGGTATCGTGCCACCTCCGAATATCGGTCCGCGTTCAATTGACAATCCTGTTTTGGGTTTGGGTAAATCGTATCAACAACTGATGCAAGAAGCCATTGTGACCGCAGGAACAGGCGAGAAAATCTTTTGTGGACCTGTTGATGACCCGTTTTTTGTGGATTTAGGTGGCATTTTTGACTTAGGACAAACGCGCCAAGACGGCGGCGCACGTGACGGTGTCGGTTGCACCAATGTTCACGCTATTGCTTTGCAAATTCCGATTCAATTGGTTCAAAAAGATTTAAAACCCATCAGTCAAGCTAAAAATATCTTAGATGGCGACTACATTATCGGCGTTTGGGCTTCTGCCAGTCGTCCAAAAGTCACTGTTTTGAGTGAAGATGGCTCGAAACCAACGACATCAGGCGAGTGGGTGCAAGTGTCTCGTTTGGGTATGCCTTTGACCAATGAAGCTGTGATTCCAATTGGTCAAAAAGACAAATGGAACGCCAGAACGCCTTATGCCGGTGAGCAAGAGTTTGAACAATATTTCACAAACCCAGAGTTGGGTCTTTATATGGATGACCGCTTATTCGGCGGTGCAGTGCCAGCTTTGTCCAAATTACGGATTCAAACGGCTGCGAAAACGGTCTTAGGTGCGGTTGATTTTGGCAATTCAAAAGATGGTTTGTGGGTCATCAAAGGGCATCCTGCAACGGCTGGAACGGCTTTGGATGATGCGGTTTTTGGCAACTATTTGCTTCGCAAAGGACAACCGCGGTCGGTTGATATTTTGCCCGCTTTTTACACAGGTGTACCCAATATCGCGCCGTATCAATTGGCAACGGGCAAAACACCAGGCAATCCATTGACCGCAGGCAAACCATTTATTAATAATTTTATGCCGACTTGGTCATTGATTCCCAACGATTTACGCACAGGCGATATGTTGCGTCTCAATTTAGCTGTGCCACCAACACCGCGCAACGACCCGAAATTCAGCAGCCAAGGTTTGATTGCAGCCGCCGTTTTAGGTTTGACGGATACAGCTTACAACAAAACAAATGCACTTCAACTTATTCCCAATATGGACGGTTTCCCGAATGGTCGTCGCCTCGAAGACGATGTCACACGCATCGAATTGCAAGCGGTTTCTGGAGCTGTTTTGGCAGCTGTCGGTTTGTGGTACGACGATTGGAACATCGGTAATTCACCTTTGACACCTAAACTATTGAATGTTTTGACATACACCACAGGTGTTGAGAAAAATGACAAAGCCTTCACCAATTCGTTTCCGTATATGGCAGCTCCTCACAGCGGATTTGGAGCATGTGGTGGCATCGCCGCAGGTACAACTTTCCCTGCCAACAATTCAGCTTTCATGAATGACCCCTCAGTAAATACGTCGAAAATGGGTTTTTCAAGTCCAGCAGCTATGATAAAAGTGGGTCAAAATCCTTTCCAAACCGAAACGACTTTGCAATACAATGTGGCTGAAAAAAGCCATGTTTCGATTTTGCTTTTCGATTTGAATGGTAAATTGGTGAAAACGATTGAAAATCAAGATAAAGCCAAAGGTATTTATCAAGCAACTGTCAATGGCTCAGATTTGACGGCAGGTACATATTTCGCCCGCATCTTGATGGATGGTCAACCCATGCAAACTGTTAAATTGACTAAAATGAATCAATGACGATTGTGATGATAGGGTGATTGCAAGTCACCCTATCATTTAAAAAATCAAAAAATCACATAAATCCTTATAAATCAGTGATTAACGATGAAAAAACTAACTTATCCGTTGCTCATATTCTCCTTGCTCATCACGCTTGGTTTCGTTTATAAAAATTATGAAAACAAAAAAAATGCAACACCTATTTTGCTCGAACGTCCTAAAGCGCAAACCATCTCGATGCAATCGGAGTGGATGAACACAAAACAAGCAATAGAAACACTGCTCGACCAGTTGCGGCGGCACCCAGAAGACCTCAAAACAAAAATAAAATTGGCGATGGCTTATATTCAAGAGAGCCGCGTCACAGGCAATCATGCCTACTATGATGAAGCCGCTTTGAAACTTGTTGAGCAAGTTTTGGCAAAAGAACCAGAAAATTACGATGGTTTAGCTGCCAAAACCACGATTTTATTGAGCCAACACCATTTTTCTGATGCTTTGTTAGAGGCTCAAAAATTTGTCAAATTGTATCCAGATGCCGCTTTTGGTTATGGTTTGTTGTGCGATGCACATGTTGAATTGGGGCATTATAGTGAGGGGGTTGCTGCGGCGGACAAAATGGTGAATATTCGTCCCGACTTGCGCTCTTATAGCCGTGTCGCTTATCTACGCGAGATTTACGGTGATTTTGAAGGGGCAAAACAGGCGATGTTGATGGCAGTTAAAAGCGGTGTTGAAGGTTTGGAGCAAACCGAATGGTGTCGCACCGAGTTGGGTAAACTCTACGAAAATACAGGCGATACAGCCAAAGCTGCCCAATATTACGAGCAAGCCTTGGCTTTGCGCCCCGATTATGCCTATGCCTTAGCTGGTTTGGGGCGTTTGGCGAAATTGACAGGATATTCTACTGTTGAGCAAGAAGCGAAATCCCGATACTTCGGGGAGGCGGGCAGTTTTTTCAAAAAAGCAGCAGAACAGACCATGGATTTTTCTTTTTACGATGAATTGACCGACTGTTTGGCAAAACAAAACCCAATAGAAGCCCGCCAAAATGCCGAAAAAGTCATTGCTCAATTGGCGCAACACGCCAACGACGATGCGGCTGAATCTGACAAAGGGCATTATGCAGATAAAGAACTGGCTTACGCCTATTTGAAAGTGGGTGACACAGAAAAAGCTCTCACGCACGCCATCCGTGAGTGGAATCGCCGTCCCGACAATATTGATGTCAATGAATGTGTGGCATGGGTTTATTGTCAAAAAAACGATTATGCCACTGCTGCAAAATATATCGAAAAAGCCTTGAAAACGAATAGTCAAAATGCCCGCTTGTTGTATAGAGCGGGGTTAATTTTTCAAAAAAGCAGTAACTCTATGCGAGGTAACACATTGATTCAAAAAGCATTGTTCATCAATAAATTTGTACAACCATGAAAAAGTACCCCCTCAGTATTGCGATAATTTTATGTGCTGCGACGGCTATTTCAGCGCATACTGTCAACTACGCACTCGAAGGACAACCGACGAGCCACGTGTTTAGTTACTACCTGTCGTTGGGTTTTCAACATATTTTGCCCGATGGGCTCGACCATATTTTGTTTATTGTCGGATTGTATTTGCTCAGCCCTCGTTTGAAAGATGTTTTATGGCAAGCCACGGCGTTCACAGTCGCTCATACCGTGACTTTGATTTTGAGTATGAAAAACATCATTGTTGCGCCACCAGCTTTGATTGAACCCATTATTGCCCTTTCGATTGCCTTTATTGCCATCGAAAACGTGCTGTCAATGCGTTTGAAATCGAGCCGATTAGCCATCGTTTTTTTATTTGGCTTGGTGCATGGTTTGGGTTTCGCTTCGGCACTCAATGAATTAGGTTTACCACGTGATGCCTTTTTTTCGTCGCTACTCAGCTTCAATATGGGGGTCGAATTGGGGCAAATCACAGTCATTTTGGGCTGTTGGCTCGCCTTCGGCAGATGGTTTTCACATGAAGTTTGGTACAAAAAACGGGTAGTTATGCCTATTTCGATGGTTATCGCCACAGTGGCTTTGGTGTGGACTTTTGAACGAATGCTGTGATGGCTTTAAAGATTTGCGAAGTTTTATAAAAAATTGATAATCAATTAGATGAAAGTGCTTTTCAATATAATCATTTTCAGTTTGTGCTTAGGTTTCGGCATCAAAACCTATATTTTTGAAGTGTTTACAGTCCCAACCGATTCCATGACACCGACGATTGCTGTTGGGCAAAAGGTGTGGTTGTGCAAATGGTCATTCAAACCACAAAAAGATGATGTCGTGGGTTTTGAAAAAAACGGCGAATACTTCGTGAAGCGTATCATCGGGATGCCTTTGGATTCGGTTCATACTGAGGGCGGGCTTTTTCGAGTAGGTAATGGAAAAAGGTTCGTCTCAAATGCGCCGTTGCTGTTTTTTAAAATTCCGAAAAAAGGAGATACTGTGATTTTGGATAAAGATAATTTTAGTTTCTACCAGCCTTTGATAGAGAAAGAAGGCAATCAAGCAGGTTTATTATTCGATAAAATGTACATAAATGGTTCTGAAGCAACAAGTTATATTTTCAAACAAAACTATTATTTCGTTCAAGGTGACAATCTGAATCACTCCGAAGATTCAAGGCATTTTGGATTGATTGGTGAAAAAAAACTTTTGGGTTGGTGGGTTCAGCCTTGATTTTGAGTTAAAATAAAAAAAAGTGGCAACCTCACAGGTTGCCACTTTCATAGGTAAAAGTGAAATTTATTACGGTAGATATTCATTGTTAGCAAAATATATGCCATTTTTTCAACTGATTAAAAAAATAGTAGGACGCTTATGCAGGTCTGGAATCGCTGTTTTTTTCCATTCAGCAATGGTTTTTGACATCAAATACTGAGGGGGGGCCGTCAAGTCAGCAGCGATGCACAGTTTGGTATTCGGTTGTAAAACCTGTAAAGCTGTTTCAATCAAAGCCTTATTGCGGTAGGGGGTTTCTATGAAAATCTGCGCTTGTTTGGTACGTCGTGCTATATCTTCTAAGCGTTTCAAATCTTTGCCAATTTCGCCTTTTTTAGCAGACAAATAACCATGAAACTGGAACGATTGTCCGTTGAAACCAGAACCCATCAATGCCAGCAAAATGGAACTGGGTCCTACCAAAGGCACAACTTCATAACTTTTTCGATGCGCCCATTCGACAATGATTGCTCCTGGGTCTGCAACGCCAGGGCAACCTGCTTCGGACATAATGCCAATGCTTTTACCAGAACTAAGAATTTTATTAATTTCTTGAAAATCAACGGATTGTGAGTATTCGCCTATCTCAAAAACAGCCACGCTACTGAGGGGGTAGGGTGGCTGTGTGGCTTTGATAAAATGCCGTGCCGTCTTAGCACGTTCGACGATAAAAGTATCGAGGCGGTGAATAATTTCGACGACATACTGCGGAATGGTATGCAAAGCCTCTTCGCCTAATGGCGTTGGTATGAGATAAAATTTACCTTTCATTCGCTTTCGGCTGCATAGACTGCTGCACCAATGATGCCCGCACTGTTCAAGAGTGTGGCGGGTTCAACAGGTGTTTCAATCGTTATTTTACCTTTGAATTCATCAAAATATTTGCTCGAACCGCCTCCTAACAAGATAAGTGAAGGTTGGAGATATAAATCCAATTTTTGTAAGTATTCGTTGAAACGTTTGCCCCATTTTTTCCAAGACAATTCTTCTTTTTTGCGGATAGAATCAGCAGCATATTTTTCAGCAATCAAGTCGGTTTTCATCAAAATATGACCAAATTCGGTATTGCGCAACAAATGACCGTCAGTGAAAACAGCACTACCAAGCCCCGTTCCGATGGTGATGAGAACAACTGTTCCCATTTTGTCCTTGCCTTTTCCGAAGCGCATTTCTGCCATGCCTGCTGCATCGGCATCGTTGAGTGCGATGACTGGACAACCCGTAGCAGCGTTCACTACAGTTTCGATATTGCAACCAATCCATGATGGATGCAAGTTTGCTGCCGTCAAAGCAATGCCCTTTTTTACGACAGAGGGAAAGCCGATGCCAATTTTGCCTTGATAATTAAAGTTTTTCACTATTTCGGCAATTGCGTTGGCTGCATTTTCAGGTGTGCTGGGGTCAGGCATAGGCACACGGAAGCGTTCGCCGACAAATTCTCCTGTTTCGATGTTCACCAAAGCACCTTTGATGCCAGAAGCACCTACGTCAATGCCTAAAAGGTTTCTCGTTTGCATGATGTCTGTAAGTTGGATTTTTCGTTATTTGATGACTCTTACTTTCATTTTTACATCTTTCGCAGGGCGATCACGTCCGTCTTTTTGGGCGGCTGCAATCTTGTCAATGACTTCTAAACCCTTGACTACATGCCCAAAAACAGTGTATTCGCGGTCAAGAAAAGGCGTTCCACCTATTTCTGCATACATTTTTTTCTGTTCGGCTGTGTAGTGAATCCCTTTCATACCTTCGATGCGTTTAATCATAGCATCGTCCACAGGTTTGCCTTGAACGATGTAAAATTGTGAGCCACTTGAAGCTTTTTTCGGATTTGCGGCATCGCCCATGCGTGCTGCCGCCAATGCTCCTTTGACATGAACCAACGAATCAACAAACTCGGCAGGCACGGTGTAGCCCGGTCCACCCATGCCCAGAGGCTGTCCAGCCGCAGCAGATTTTGAGTCGGGGTCTCCGCCTTGAATCATAAATTCGCTGATGATCCGATGGAATAAAGTACCATCATAAAAGCCCTGTTCAGCCAATTTTGTGAAATTGTCTCGATGCTGAGGTGTGGCATTAGAGAGTTCAACGAGCATTGTGCCATAGTCTGTTTCGATTTCGACGAGGCATTTCAATGGTGCGTCAATGTGGATGTTTTGTTTTGTAACACTCATTTTTTTTCCTTTATACGCTTTGAGGATAACTGTATAGTTACCCGAATGTTTATATTCGTGTTGAGCGACAGAGTCTGTTATTTTTTTTCCGTCGCCAAAATCCCATTCGTAACGTTCTGCTTTTTGCGATTTATTTTGGAAAGTCACTTTTGCAGGAGCTGTTTTTTCAGCCTCTTTGATGACAAAATTAGCGATTGGTTTGGAGCAAGATGTAATGGTTAGAGCCGCAATCGTTAAAATGTGTAAAAAATTGATTTTCATTATTTTAAATGACTATTTGCTTAAAAGAAAATTAAATTTAAACAGAGAATGAATAGGCTATTCGTTCGATAATCTATTCATTCTCTGTTGTTTAAACTTTTTACGTCTGTCAAAAAAGATGGACAAAGTTATAAATGTTTATGGAAAAGGGCGTTTACTGAGGGGTATATTCTCCAGCCGCGATTGTCATTTTATCTCGCAAGTCAACAACTTTTCACCCTCTAAATAACCTTCCAAAATGTCGCCAACTTTGACAGGTCCAACACCCGCAGGCGTGCCTGTGTAAATCAAATCACCTTGCTGAAGTGTGAAAAATTGTGAAATATAAGACACCAAAGTGTCAAAACTGAATATTAAGTCGGCTGTTGTACCTATTTGGACGGCTTCACCATTCTTCGTGAGTTGGAATTTTATTGCCGCCGTATCAAAATTACTGAGGGGTCTGAAATCGCTCAAAACGGCGGAATTGTCAAAGGCCTTCGCCAATTCCCAAGGTTGTCCTTTGGCTTTGAGTTGGTCTTGAATATCGCGCGCCGTGAAATCAATACCCAAAGCAATGTTTTCGTAATAACGGTGCGCAAATTCAGGCTGAATAGCTTTGCCGTTTTTTGAGATTTTTAATACAATTTCCAACTCATGATGCAGATTTTGTGTAAAATCTGGATAAAACATAGGTTTTCCGTCTAACAACAAAGCTGTTGGCGGCTTCATGAAAATCAATGGCTTAGTCGGAATAGCATTGTTAAGCTCTTTAGCATGTTCGGCATAATTGCGCCCGATACAAAATATTTTCATAATCGTTGATTGGTTATTTCGTTAGTTGTTAATTTTAAAAACCAACATTCGCATATTTAGACGCGTTAGCAGCGTCAATTTTTTTCATAATTTCTAAAAACCTATTTTTCTGGTCAGGTGCTGCTCCTTTGAATATTTCGACCAATTCATCCGCTTTTGTCAATGAAAACATCCGAACAGCCAAGGTGTTTGGATAACCTTGATGTGCTTCATCCATACGCTCCAATGCTTGCAAAATCATTGTTTTGCAGCGATTCATGTCCGTTGTTGCATAATCTAAACCCAAACGGTGATACTCATAGATACCTTGACGGAATCCTTTTAAACGAGGACTCAGCATATTTTCAACAAACCAGTAACGATTTTGATTACCCAATTCCTTCCCTTTCCACTCGCTTTTAGCCGCTTCTGGTAAAATATTATAAATGTCTTGAGCTGTCTGCCAATACAAATCGCCGCCATTTGGAGCGAAAGAATCATAGTCCATTGCCAAAATGACATACATATAGTAGCCAATCGTTGCTGTCAAATTGTCTGTAAAATTATTTTTATTGAATTGCAAGGGCTGAAACTGCTCATAACTGAACGAAATTGCTTTATCTAAGTGAATGAAAAGCGGTGTTGTCGCATCTGTACCGTACACAGGGCGATTGACTTGGATGGTCAATTTGACAGTAAAATCCTTTTGTGTGTTTTCATTGTCAATTGTCATTTGAATTGTACCTGTCAGTCGCTCATTTTGTTCAAAAATATCGTCTGTCCATTTTGTACCATTAACCAATTCTTTCAAAGCATTTTCCAAACTGACGAATACCTTTGGGTCTGCCAAACGAACGGTTGGGTTCAACACTTTGACCGTAAAATTAAACTCTTGCGCTTGCAAAACGCCTCCCCTCAGTACGAGAGCAAGAAAAACAATAGTGGAAAGAAGCCGTTGTAGTTTCATCTTTTTTTGATGTTTAATGAGCTACTAATTACGCTAATTAACGAATTATACGAATTTAAATCTTCGTGCAATCTGTAACCCTTTTACTTTAATATACTTACAGTTTTTTTATCAAATATACAAATCAATACCAATACTTCGGTAATTCTTTAGTTGAAAAACGGCGGCTTCGCCGCCGAAAAAAGGGAGGATGGAGCGAGATGTTTTATTTTTTTGAATTGTGGGCGCAGCCCACAATTCAAAAAAATAAAACATCTCGCTCCAAAAGGTCTCTTTGCCGCCGAAGGCGGCTATTTTAAGTTATTTTAGGTACTAAACAATTACCGAACTATTGAATACACTACCCGTAAAAATCCATTTAATCTATTAACCCGTACAATCCGTGGCTTTTCACCTAATATCCTAATACAGCTTTATTAGTTCTTCAACAATATCTTTTGCGACATCGCCCTTATTTTTCAAATCAAAAACTTTAAACGTATGCTCATCAAAAATGATGCTGATTTTATTGGTATCGCTGTTAAAACCTGCGCCAGCATCGCGCATCGAATTCAATACGATAAAATCAAAATTCTTTCTTTTCAATTTCGAGACAGCGTTTGAAAACTCATCGTTGGTTTCTAATGCAAAGCCAACGATGCGTTGATGCGCTTGTTTCATCGTGCCGAGATGAGCAGCTATGTCAGGTGTTTTTTCCAATTCAATGGTCAGATTGGCTTCTTTTTTCTTTATTTTAACGTCAGATACTTCTTTTGGACGATAATCTGCCACAGCTGCTGCTAAAATAGCCGCATCATGTGTCGGAAATTCGGCTGTTGCCAACTCGAACATTTGCTGCGCCGATTCAACTTTTAGCGTTTTTACTGAGGGGTGCGTTGCTGTCAATTTTGTTGGTCCTGAAATCAAAGTTACTTCTGCACCGCACTCTGCCAATTCTTCCGCAATCGCAAAACCCATCTTGCCCGACGAACGATTGCCAATGAAACGCACAGGGTCGAGTGCCTCGTATGTCGGACCAGCCGTTACGAGTATTTTTTTATTTAAAAGGTCTTTTTTGGGTGCAAAAAACACCTCGACACAGCGCACAATGTCTTCGGGTTCAGCCATACGTCCGTTGCCCACCAAACCACTTGCCAATTCGCCATGACCGACTGGAATAATCATGCAACCATCCCCCCTCAGTAAATCGAGGTTTCGGCGTGTCGAGCCATGCGTCCACATATCCAAATCCATGGCAGGTGCAACAAAAACAGGGCAACGAGCCGAAAGATAAGTCGCCGTTACGATGTTGTCTGCGATACCTGTTGCCATTTTTGCCAACGTCGTAGCAGTAGCAGGTGCAACGACCATCGCATCAGCCCACAAGCCGAGTTCGACGTGGTTGTTCCAAGCGTTTTCAGAGATGATTTCAGAAATGACAGGAAGTTTTGAAAGGGTCGAAAGCGTGAGTGGTGTGATGAATTGCCGGGCAGAGTCCGTCATGAGAATTTGTACTTCATGCCCGTTTTTGACCCAAAGTCGAGTCAAAAAAGCGGATTTATAAGCGGCAATGCTGCCCGAAATGGCGAGGATAATTTTCATTAAGTATGACTGATAACTTATGAAGTATGAAGTTTGAGCGTCATTCATACTTCATACTTCATACTTCACACTTAACAAAGATTACTTTTTCTTTCTGTCTTCCGCAGGGTAGCGGTAGTGAATTTCACCTTTCATAAACTCATCGAGTGCGATGACTGAGGGGTTCGGCAAACGCTCATAGAACTTCGAAATTTCGATTTGTTCTTTGTTTTCTTGCACTTCCTCAATGGTATCGGTATTGATGGTGAACTCTTGCAATTTGTTGTTCAACTCGTGTTTCAAATCCACTGCCAATTGGCGGGCGCGTTTTGTAACCACATTGAGTGACTCATAAATATTACCTGTACCAGCAACAACTGCTAAGATGTCACGTGCTTGCACATTTGGGTCAAGACCTTGAACTTTGGTTTTGATGTCTGACATTGTTGAATTCTTTTATTTTATTATTTGCAATTTTTAAATAATTCTCAGCATCTTTTTGATGTCTGCTTGAGGGATATTTATCTTTAAAGTCTTTATATTTTTCTAAAACTAATTTAAAACGGTCTAATTGCTTTTCGTAA
The DNA here is from genome assembly GCA_016787525.1 of Saprospiraceae bacterium. Lineage (GTDB taxonomy): Bacteria > Bacteroidota > Bacteroidia > Chitinophagales > Saprospiraceae > JAAFJT01. The sequence goes on from JAEUUP010000111.1 coordinate 21,836, forward strand.
ATTGAGTTTTTCGCAAACTCGTATTGGGCTTTCAGAATCAAAAAACGAATATCTTCGGCATTTGATGTTTCTGGAAAATCTTTTAACAAATTTTCAAAAACCTGAATAGATGCTTGATAGTTCGACAAGTTGTAATAGAGTGTACCTTCGTCATAGGCTTTTTGTTCCATTTTATGACGCATTTCGTCAATCAATTTATTACACTCCTTCACACGCTTGCTTTCAGGGAAATTGTTTGTAAAATATTGAAACCCCTCAATCGCCTTCATCGAATTGTCTTGGTCGAGCCTAAAAGTAGGCGATTGTTTATAGTCCGAATAAGCGGCTTGAAACTCAGCGTCTTCTCGCAAAGGGGAATTGGCAAAAGTGGTCGCAAAGTTTTTAAAATAAAAATTCGCTGAGCCGTAATTTTTTTGAAAAAAATGGGTGTAAGCGTATTTGTACGAGATTTCTTCAAGGATATTTTGACCTTTCAAACTGGGCATAATCAACTCAAACAAAGATTGTGCTTTTGAGTAGTCGCCTTTCTCGTAGTATTCTAAACTTTTTTTAGTCAGCAACTTCACGTCACCAGTTGCACGCAGCTTGTCAAATTCATTTTTGCAAGCTGTTGAAGCCAATAATAGGCTGAATAACAGGAGTGTTACGAAATTTTTCATCATTGGGCTGCAAAATTATACGTTTTATATGAGACTTTGCGGTTTTAGGCTTAAAAGTTTTTTTTGACCGCAAAACGCATATCGTCACTAACGCCTTGGGTCTGGATTCCGTTGCGTTGGAGGGGTGAAAATTAGTTGGGTCTGACAATAACCTAAGCGAACAAGAGTGTTTTAACGCTTTCTCAGATTTAAAGATGAATTGTTAAAGTACTCCTCGTAGAAACTTCATTGAGGCATAAATCTTAATAGATATGTCTCGCTACAATTTGATACCGACATAAAAAAATACTAAACTCACTGTGTTTCCGCTCCGAAGATACGCCTATGCGTGTACCACCTTATCGCTCAATGAATCATACTCGGTTGAAAATAATGTGGGGAGATTGAGCAACAATGTGACGATTTTTTCTCGTCTGTTTAAGTCGAATTACTTTAAACAATAGTTCGGTAATTGTTTAGTACCTAAAATAACTTAAAATAGCCGCCTTCGGCGGCAAGGAAACCTTTTGGAGCGAGATGTTTTATTTTTTTGAATTGTGGGCTGCGCCCACAATTCAAAAAAATAAAACATCTCGCTCCATCCTCCCTTTTTTCGGCGGCGAAGCCGCCGTTTTTCAACTAAAGAATTACCGAAGTATTGTTAAAACTTGTTTCAAATTATAATTTGGGGCGATGCCCTTTATTTTTTGACAGACTTTTGTGCCAACATTAGTTATAAAACGATGTTTGAAGTATTTCCTAAAATTTAAACTTATTAAAAAATGAAAAATTTAACCTTTGCGTATCTTCTATTTGTGGCGTTCACAGCTGCGAGTTGTTCAGTAACATCGAGTACACGCATCAAATCGAAAGAGAGTTTCGTATTGGGTAATAATGAACACGGTTCATTTGTTGTAAGAATGAAAAACACGTCTCTGAGTAATCTGTCTTACTATGAAGCGCCTATCAGTGGTGGCACTCATTCGCCTCAAACCATCAAACCCAACCAAAGTGCGGTCATAAAAGTGGATAAAAATACGGCACTTGTTATTGACAATAAAACAAATATCTTGGCAACAGTGAAGTTGAAAATCACAGGCGATGTAGGGCTTTCAATGGGCTATAAACAATAGATTTGGAATCGTAACGCACATTGACGGAAATTGGAATTTTTTACAAATGTCTAATCCCCCCTCAGTAAACATATTTACAAAATTGGAATTTTCATAAACGTTCGAGGATTAGGATAAGAAAGTCTCACTTTTCTTGACACAGTTTATTAATTTTGATATTTTTACTGAGGGGGTCTCTTTTTTACTCTCCGAGAATGAAAAAACATTTTGCTTACTCCATATCTTGCTGACATTCCGTTATTTTGAAGGTGGACAATCGCCTTGTTTCTCAAACGAAGGTCTCTATTCAAAAATAACGGAATTATATACTTTGCGGTACAGGCTTTATAAGTCATTGATTGTCAACGCAACGGATACTTTAAAAGTATCCGTTGCGTGGCGTTGTACCATAAAGTACATAATTTCGAAAAATAATTCTTTAACAGACGAAGAGAGTCTGTTTATTGAGAATACAAGTTTTTTTAAGACCCTTAAAGTACAAAATTAAGTCGAATTTTGTAGCGCTACGTCCCGCCCTTAATCCCAATGCGCTCTTTTATGCCCTTTGTGACGGAGGGGTCTTTAAAATGAAAATCAATCCTCGATGCAGCGTCTTCAGCCGTTAATAAACCTGCCTCTATTGCTTGTTTAAATTCCTCAATATACTGAGGGGTATCTTCTGCTTCGATGTGCAATTGCCAATCCATCAAATCATACAAGGCATAAGTGGCGGTGCGGTCTTCAACAGCGTCGGACAAATGCCAATAACGCACCGTAAAATCTTCACTTGCCGTTACAAAATGTACACCGTCGGGACACATTTCTAAACGCTTGATGGACTCTTGGTGTCCGACAAAGGTTTTGAGCGGTGTACCTGTTTCAACAGACCAAATTTTGATTGTTTTATCGCCACTGGCTGAAAACAGCTGTTTGCCATCGGCAGAAAAAACGACGCACGACACGCCATTCTGATGACCCGCCCACGTGGTGAGTAGCTTGGCTGACTCGAAATCATAGAGACGAATCATATAATCGGCACAAGCCATTGCCAACAGTTTTTTGTCGGGTGAAAGCGTGACATCTCCCGCTGAATTGCCCAAACCATCGAAAGTCCGCAGACAATCGCCTGTTTCGACAGACCATAATTTGGCAGTGTTGTCATCAGAAGCCGTCAGAAATTGGCTACCTTCGGACACGATTTTGACAGCATTGATGTTTACGTCGTGTGCTTTGTAGGTTTTTAGGGCTTGCCCTGTTTTTGCTGACCATAATGTGACATCTCCATTCGTACACGCCATTAAAAATGAATCGTTGTCGGGCAGAAAAGTAGCGGCAGCGGTGGCAAAACTTTCGGTATTGACTTTACGCAAGAGTTTGTTCTGTCTGAAATCATGCACCTCAAACCAGCCATTAACACTACCCAGTACCAAATACCGATTGTCGGCAGACAAAATCAAGCATGAAAAAGTCGTTTCTGGCTCGCCCAAGCTGCGCAACAGTTCGCCCGTCTCCAAAGACCATTCAATGATTGAGGCATCTTCATAAGCTGCGACGACTGACCGACTGCCTTGCGTCACAGCGATACCATTCACAAAACCATGCTCGGTATTGAATACTTTTTGGCAAAAATCCTTTTTCAGCGACCAAAGCGACACCGAACCATCTTGCTGTCCCCAAGCCATTTGCGGGCCATCGCTCGAAAAAGCCCAATTCGTTATGATGCCATTTTGATTGGAGAATTTTTTGACCACTTCACCTGTATCCAGCGCATACATTTTGACCACACTCGTATCAGTTTGCAGTAAAATATAGAAATGGGTCGGCGAATTCTCGGAGTCACTCTCGGAGTCACTCTCGGTCATACTGTCAAACGCTCTGACAAAAGCGGGTTTATAGACGGGTTTTAAAGCACTGCCCCATGTTCTGAAGACCTCGCCCGTCGCCACCGACCGCAATTCCACAAATTCACTCGCACAACAACAAGCCATCCATTGACCATCGGGCGAAACGGCCAAGTCAGTGATGGGCTTTTGTTCATCAAAATAGGTTTTCAGACATTCGCCCGTCGCCACCGACCAGATTTTGACCGAAGAATCTTCACTACTGGAGATGAGATTTTGGTCGTTATTGTAAAAAAATACATTGCTCACCATGGTGTCATGCCCCCTCAGTATTTGGGTACATTTGCCACTTGCCAATGACCAAATTTCAATTTTATTGCCATTAAAACCAGCGGCAAAAAACTGATTGTCCGACGACACCGCCAGCGTCCGACAGCTCGATTGTTTGCTTTTGAAAGTCTTAACCACTGTCCAATCCGCCACCGACCAAAGGCGTAAGATTTTACTGTCTTCGCCAGCGATTAGATATTTGCCATCCTTTGTAAAAGTCAAAGCCATGACCACGCCTTCGTGTCCTTCCAATTTTTTCAGCAATTGTCCCGTCGCCACCGACCAAATATTCACCGCATTTTCATTGTCGCCCACCGCCAAAAAAGCACTATCGGGCGAAAAACTGAGCGAATTGACATAGTTTTGAGGCCCCCTCAGTATTTTTTGCATAAACGTCGTATCAGAAGTCACCAATTTCTGAAACATACTGTGCGAAATCTGACTGTCGGGGTGGCGTGTCAAATTATACTGCATCATCCGCATCGAAAAAGTCGGGTCAATGTCGCGCCACTGCATAAATGCCGCCGCATTTGTTGCTGCTCGTGCGAGTTTTTCCGCCCGTTTTCGCTCGCGTTCTGCCGCGACTAAGGCTTCTTCGGCAATGCGGCGGGCTTGTTCCGCTTCGAGTCGTTTGGTGCGCTCCCTTGCCGCACTCAATTCATAGTTTTTGGGGTAAAAATAGTATTGCCCCTCATATTCAATATCCGAACTGATGCGCCCAAAAGCGGGCAATTGGTCATCGTCTTTGCCCGTTCTTCGGAATCTATCCAAAATCCTCTGTGCCAACATCACCGAGCCTAAACTGTCGTCGTTTTCCAACAATTCATCAATCAAAGCCTTAGCAAAAGGACTGTGTTCGCCCTCGCCATCATCCACAGGATGGTTGCGACCAGAAGTCATCGCATAGCGAGAAGGAAAGTTTTCGGGCAAATTTTGAGCGCGGGCATCCCTTTGTGTCAACAAAAGCCCAGAAAAACAGGCATCGAAGATGACAAAAATATGTTTGGCATCGGCGGCATCCAATCGGCTTTTGATGTCGGATAGGTTGATAAAATCTTCTTCATCGGCAGCATCGGCTGGAATCATAAAGCCGACATTGGTTTTGTCGAGGTTGTCGCCATGACCTGAGTACATGAAAATCAAACTGTCGTTCTCGCCCACTTTATCCAAAACCTCGCGCAATTTTTTGATGATGCCCTTGCGCGAAGCCTGTTCGTTGATGAGTAACAGGATGTTTTCCTCTTCAAAATCATAACTGTCCAACAAGGTTCGGCTGACTTTGGTCACATCGTTGACACAATTTCTCAATTTATTAAAAGGTTTGGCATAAGCATCTATGCCAATGCCGAAAAAGTAGTTTTTGCCTCGATTATACTGAGGGGGGGGCGACGGTTTGAATCCTAAGCCTCTTGTATTATTTTCCATTGATTTATGCTGAGTTTGATTCACGTATCGGATTCCTCAAAGGAATCCTATACGTGTCACGAAATGTGTTGTCACTACGTGACGATAGGGTATCGTTTCCGAATGCCTGTTACAAATATGTTGTCGCTAACGCGACATTTTATGTGCAATTCAAGTCTAAAATGTCGCGTTAGCGACAACATATTTGTAACAAGCCAATAAAGAGAGTCTCTTTTGTCACATCGTGACAACACCTTTTTGTAAATTGTCAAAGTAGAACTAACAGATTCCGTAAAAATAAACCATTTCTTTCGTGTTCATCTGTTTGACTTGGAAAATATTTGGGCATGTCGTCGGCAAGTTTTTGGAATTTGAAGAAAAACATGGGATAGGCTTGGCACTATTGGGTGAATAATGTGCTATCTTGTCCATCCAATGAGGGCAACCTCATTCAATCTTTCACATTTTCAACAAAAATAAACGATGACGGCGTTACAAAAAGTTCAGCGAGAACTCTTGGATTTGACTAAAACCCCTTTCGAACATGGGGCTATGGGGCCGACAGGTGATGACCTTTTTATTTGGCAAGCGACGGTGGTTGCGCCTGCGGCATCGCCTTATCGAGGGGGGCAATTTTTTATAGATATCTCGATTCCTGCGGATTATCCTAACAAACCGCCCAAATGCAGGTTGACGACTAAGATTTATCACCCCAACGTGGACGACAAAGGGCGGATTCAATTGGCTCTGTTGACAGCCGACCAATGGCGTGCGACTTCGACGATTCGGCAGGCGGTGCAAGCCATTTATGATTTACTAACCCATCCGAATCTCGCCGAGCCTATTGTGCCAGAGATTGCCCAGTTGTACAAGACGGATAGGGCGAAATTCGATGCAAAAGCGCAAGAATGGACACGGCTGTATGCGATGTAGTCATTTGAGTCTATTTGTATCACTTTCAATTCGTGCGGCTGTTTTTTCAATTCACGCGGATTCGTGGAGACTGTTCAAAAAAGTGTGTCAAGGGAAAATTTTGAACAGTCTCGATTGGCACAAAGAAAGCCCGTTTACAGAAATAAAAGCCCCCTCAGTAAAAAATCCACTTTTCTATGTATTTTTAGGGATTTGAAAAGAGACAGTATTCGATACCTTGAGCGATTCAAACAGTCCATTGTTTAACAAACCAACCGAAACTCAAGAATGGTTTATCAATTCAATATCATCGAACGTATTCTATTGAATGTCAATATCATTCCACATCCGCTGATGGACGCTGCCGTTAACGTAGGCTTGGCGAAAGCCTTAGGCGTTGCCGTCAAACTAAAAATTACCGATCAACTGAGCAAGCAGGAAAAAAGCATCACTGCCATCGCTCAAGCCTGTGACATCAGCGAAAAAGGGACAGAAATCATCCTCAATTGTTTGGAAGCGATGGGTTATGTGGACAAAAACAGTAAGGGTTACAAATTCAACAAACGCGGGTCGAAATTTCTGGATCGCCAGTCGCTCGATAGTTTTTGCAATTTTATTCTCTTTTCCGATTGGGCGTACAATTCTTTTATCAACTTAGAAGACACCGTCAGATTGGGCAAACAGCCCCGCGAAAACCTCGTGTATTTCAACGACCACGAATGGGCATTATTCACCCTTGCCATGAACTCGCCAATACCAATCTGAAAGAAGTCGTTCGCAAAATAAAAATCCCACCGACCGCCACCCAACTGCTTGACCTCGGCGGCTCGCACGGTTTATACAGCATCGAATTTTGTAAAAAATATCCTAACCTCAAAGCAGAAATTATAGATTACGAACCCGTCAGACAATACGCACAAGCCCATATCGAAAAACACGCTATGGACGGACGCGTAACCTTCACCGCTGCTGACTTTATGAAAGAAGACCTACCCCTCAGTAACGACATCGTTTTATTGTTTCAAATCATCCACCAAAACGTACCCGAACAAAACATCGCCCTATTCAAAAAAATCCATGCCGTCCTTCGTCAAGGCGGTCAACTCATCATTCTCGAACAGATAAAAGGCATCGGCGGTGCCAGCCAACTCTCAAAATCCAACACCTCATTCATTGCCCTCAACCTATTCCATCAAGCCAGCGGCAACGCCTACACCTTTGAAGAAGTCCGTGCGTGGGCAATCGAAGCAGGCTTTCGTAAACACACCTTGAAAAAACTCAATGCGCCGGGGTTTGGGTTGATTGTTTGTGAGAAGTGAGGGGCACAAGTGAGGCGGTGGCTGGGAGTCACCGCCTCACTTGTATTTTACCGCCGTTATTGATTCTATTCTGTTCGTATTCTTAACATTTACACAAAATTCTTTAGACTCTCCGTCATTTTTAGCGTTTTGCAACGATATGTTTTGACAAATAATCAATGCAAACATTTTGCAATAATTTTATCCTCGTTTTGAACTTAACTGCTATATTTGCAAGGAACTAAATATTGAAAAAACAGGCTTTGGACAAATAATGAATAACCCAAAAGAACAAGTAAGAGAATTGGTCAGTGACGCAAAGTTCAAAGAGGCTTTGCAAGTCTTTGCAGATGCGCTTTCCGCAGGCGAGAATGTATCTGTCAATGATATTGCTCAAATAAACAGCCAGTTATCTGCGCTGAATGAATCCAAAATCAAAGGCATTCTGTCAACGCAAGACACCCAGTTAGCAGAAAACAATATTTCCAATCGTATTTTATCGCTTTTAGATATTTGGCAACAAGGTGGTTCGGCGACTGCTTTGGAACGGGTTATTTACACATTACCCATTGATAGAGATACCGAATTAGGTGTTCTCCAAATGGTCAATTGCGACCGCATTGTGCCTATCCGAAAATTCAAAAATTCGTTTAAAGCTAAAAAAGAGGCAAAAAAACCTTTCCAATTTTATTTTTTGAGCGGTTGCCCGACTGAAATGCCGCACAGTTTGGCTTCGCGCATTGCCTATGAAATCATTGACGCAGAATCGCTTGAATTGGATCAATCTGTTCATTATCCTTACGAAGAAGGAGCATTCAGGCGCATCAAAATTGAACCATTGCCTTTGGTAGATGCGGACGTGGCGGCAAGTCGAAAGAAATTCAAAGAGTATGTTCAAAACCGCTTTAAACTCACCAATACCCAAAGTTTTGAATCTTTTATCGAAACAGGCTTGCCTAAATTGCTGTATTCGCATATTCTGACTGTTTTTCGCATAACGGAAGACAAATGGGAGGCAGACGAAGGCGAAATTTTATCTTATTTGCAATGGATGGTGGATATTTTTAAAACGGCGCATCCCGATGTGCCGACTTTCGTCTTCCTTTTTGTGGTGAATATGCGGCATTTGCACGACGAAAACAAAGTGAAACCCCAACAATGCAAGATTGTAGAAACGATAGAAACGTTTTGTGCCAAAAATGAAACAGCTATTTTCAAAGAATTAGTGCCGATACACGATACGCATTTTGAATCTTGGCTGACCAATTTGGGCGTGGATAATCCAAACGATGCCAATACGGTGCTGAATGCTTTGACACAATCGCTCGCACCAAATGACCGCTTAGTGATTGACGGCGAACCGCGTTTTCACATGAAAGACATCGAGCCGATTCAAGAGAAAATTGTCAAATATTTTAGAAATAAAAAATAGATTCATCATTTATAATTCATCATTAAATGAAAGGATTCAATCTCTATCACGATGAGGCGAAGCAAGATGTTTTGCCACCCATAACGCTCAACGATAAACTAAACGACCCAAACCTATACGTCCCATCCAAAGGACTAATGAGTGCTGTCAACGTCGCATTGCATTTGGGGCAACCGCTGCTACTGACGGGGGAGCCTGGAACGGGCAAAACCCAATTGGCATATCACGTTGCGCATTTTTTCAATTTGGGTAAACCTTTGATATTTAATGCACAAACGACTTCGCAAGCGAAAGATTTGTTTTATCGCTACGATGCTTTGGCGCATTTTCAATTTGCCCAAACGCAACGCGAGCCTTTAACACCCGAAGAAGTGGAAAAACGGTTTATCCGTTATCATGGCTTAGGCGCGGCGATTCGGACGGATGTAAAAGCCGTCGTTTTACTCGATGAAATTGACAAAGCACCGCGCGATTTGCCCAATGATATTCTCGCCGCCATCGAAAATTTGTACTTTGAAGTGCCTGAAATCGGCAAAAAGTTTCCTGCTTCGCCCGAAAATCGTCCGATTATCATTATGACTTCCAATTCTGAAAAGAATCTGCCCGATGCGTTTTTGCGGCGTGTGGTGTATTACAATATTCCGTTTCCCGACGATAAAACTTTGTTGAAGATTGTGGCTTCAAAAGTCGGCGGTTATACTGAGGGGGAGTTAAAATTACTGATTGCGCATTTTGAAGAAATCAGAGCTGGCAAAACAGTGCGGATGCGCAAAAATCCTGCGACGGCTGAATTGATTAATTGGGTGGCGTTGCTCTACAAAGCGGGTTTTAATCCTAAAAATATTGAAGACCCCCGCACTTTGTCAAAATCAGACAAAGCCACTTTGGAATGCTCGTATTCTGTTTTGGCAAAAAACCGAGATGATTTGAAAGATATTTTGAAAATGCTTAAATCTTGATGTACCAAAACGCCTTAAAATATCCTATTACAGCCGAGTTTCTGGACGCTTTACGTCTGGAAAAAATCGCTTTGGGCGTTGGTAAACATCTGCATATCCAAACTTTGTTGCAAGAATTGCCCGATGAAACGGATGCGGAAAGTTTGAAATTCGCCCTCGTTTCTCTAATCGCGCAAACGCCACAAGAGCAGGAAAAACTGTACGAAATCTTTGATGCCGCTGTCAAAAGGGTGAACGAACGACTGCCGAAAACAATTGACCCCTCAGTACCAAACGACAAAAACGAAGACGAGAATAACTTTACAAAGGTTTCAGACCTTCGTAAAGTTGTTCTGCCTATTGTTTTGACACTTTTATTGGCTATCGGCGGCGGCTTATGGTGGAAATCGCATCAAAACCCACCAAAGCCCATCGAATCCAAACCTGACACAACGGCGAAGTTCCAACAAGACACCATTAAAACAACAAAAACTGTTGAATCCAACTTTTTCGTTGACAAATCCTATCCTTTCCCCAATCACCTCAACGAACACGCCCTAAAACCGCCGTCCAAAACCCAAGAATGGTTGTCCAATAATTGGGCATGGTTGCGTTGGTTTTTAGCTTTGGTTTTGACGGCTCTTTTATTAGCGATTTGGTGGTATCGCGCTTGGAAACGGCGCAAACTCATTGCACAACAAGACCAAAATGAGAAACCACCTTATATCTGGAACATCCACATCGAAGGTATTCAACCCGTCGAAATGGGCAATAGCCTCGATAAAGTGACGCAGACGTTGCGGCAGCGCACGCAGACAGATACGCATCGAATGGATGTCGAGCGCACCATCAACGCGACGATTGAACAAGGCGGTATGCCGCAATTCAGGTACAAACGGAACACCCGTCCGACGGATTATTTGCTCTTGATTGACCGTCAATCGGTACGCAATCATCGGGCGCAATTGTTTGATACCTTGTACGAAGTGTTCAAAGCGCAAGAAGTGGATATTGCGCGCTTTTTTTTCGATTCTGACATTCGGGTTTGTTACAGCGAGGACTATTCGCACGGTATTGCATTGGCGGATTTGCAACAACGGTATTATCAATCGCGGCTCTTGATTGTCGGAACGGGCGGGCAGATGCTCAGTCCGTCGAGTGGCAAAGTGGCAGAGTGGACAAAAGTGTTCAAACAATGGAAAGACCGCGTTTTGTTTTCGCCCAAACCGCTGAAATCTTGGGCTTATGACGAACGGCAAATCGCATCCTTGTTCACAACTTTGCCCGCAACGCTCCAAAGTCTCGGCTTTTGGGTCGAAGAAGTGGAGGCAGGCGCCGATGCCCGTTTCGATACGTGGCAAGAGAAAATCAATGATGCACCTTATGCCCCGATTGTCCCCGATGACAACGACCCTGTGCCGATTCTGGATTTGTATTTTGAACCCGATATGCTGCGGTGGATAGCGGCGTGTGCGATTTATCCGACTTTGCACTGGGATTTGACGCTGTGGATTGGGCAGCAAATTGGTCGGTTTGCACCCATGTTCGGGGAACTTTCAAAGTTCCCCGAACATAACACTCCCCTCAGTACATTCGACAATTTATCCCAATTGACACGCCTTTCGTGGTTTGTCACAGGCGAAATGCCCATCGAAACCCGCATCGCTTTGCTGGATTGGCTCGAAAAAACGGACAAACCCTTGCTCACAAGCCTACGGGCAGCCATAGCCGAAGAATTGTCGAAAAACCCACCGCCCAAAGATTCGGCAGCTTTTGACAAATTCCGCTTGAATATTGCCCTCAATCAATGGCTTGCGACGACCGACGCCGCAACCAAAAAGAAACTTGAAACGGAAATCAGCCAACTATTGGAACGCGGCACGGAACACGATTTTACGTTTCTCAAATACCTCAATGCGCCGCAAACCGCGCTTGATTTTATGGTACCCGATGCTTGGAAAAAATACGTGTATCCTGCGGGCTATCGTGCTTTGGGCTGGTTGAAAGAACTGAAAGACTTGTGGTGGTTGGCTATGTTGTGGCTTTTCGGTTTGGTGTCCTTGTTTTATCCTTACCATTTTGATACCTTCAATTGCTCTAAAGACCGCATCGTGCAATTGACAACGCGCGATACGCTGCGTACTTTCTGTCTCGACGACCCCCTCAGTGCCTTGACTTATCAAGAGCAATTAATTAGGGATAATTTTAGTGAATATTATGAAGAAGATCCGTTACTAAAAGCCATAGCTCAAGAAACTTTAAATCGACTAATAAAAGAAGGTGATACTAAAAAGATAAATGAATATAAAGCCTTAATCAATAAACCGAAATTAGTAGATAGTTTATTGGCTCCAGATGCTCGGCTTAACTTACCGAATTATTATCATCCATTTAGTGTTAATCAGCTTTTGAAAAAAGAACAACTAAATGACAAAAAAATTCAAAGCTTTCTTAGCGAAAGAGATCGAAATTTAGCTATTGATTTTTATCTCTTAGCAAAAAAACTTTACCAAAATGGAGAGCAAGATTCAGCATGTTGGGCTTTAGCCAACGCTATTGCATTAGACAGCATTGATGCAGAAATCAAAGTGGCGCAGGCGTTTGTTTGCCCTAATACGATGGCTGCGACGAAACCTTTGTTTGATATTGCGCCGAGTATAAAAGGTATCGTTCAAAGCGCAGGAAACGCAGGATTTTTAAAAGACTTTTCTGCTGATTTTAAACAATTTCAAGCCAATACGCCTACGCCTCTCCCTGATGTCCAAATTCGTGGTGCAGGTGTCAACACCCGCACGGATGCCAAAGGCAATTACACTTTGAAACTACCCCCTCAGTATCCCAATGCAACGATTGTTTTGACGTTTACGAAAGAGGGTTTTAATACCGTGACGCAAACATTCACGATTGACAAAGTGAAACAGTTGCCGACGGTTAGGCTTGTGTCAAATGCCACAAAACCTGTTGAACCCACTAAAAAAGATGGGTCGACCACCACACCACCGTCGCCTAAAGCCCCCTCAGTAGGGACTGGAAAAGACACCACTGTAACCGCTCAAAACACCGCGCAGAATACAGCCGCTTCTGAATCTATCTTCGCACCTACGATGGTGGATGTCAAAGGCGGCACCTTCCAAATGGGCAGTAATGAATATGACGATGAAAAACCCATTCACAGCGTCACTGTTAGTGATTTTGCGATTGGTAAATATGAGGTGACGCAAAAACAATGGCGCGATGTGATGGGGAGTGACCCACCCGAATTGAATTTTAAAGGTTGTGACCAATGCCCTGTTGAAAATGTCAGTTGGAATGATATTCAAGAGTTTTTGCAAAAACTGAATCAGAAAACGGGCAAAAAATACCGTTTACCGACTGAAGCGGAATGGGAATATGCTGCAAGAGGCGGCAATAAAAGCAGAGGTTATACGTACAGTGGTTCAAATACGGTAGGTGATGTGGCTTGGTACACAGACAATTCAGGATACAAAACGCACCCTGTTGGTACAAAAGGCGCAAACGAATTGGGTATTCATGATATGTCGGGTAATGTTTGGGAATGGTGTTCAGATTGGTACGGCGATTATAGCAATGCTGCTGTAAGCAATCCAATGGGTGCTGCCAAAGGGTCTTATCGCGTGTTTCGCGGCGGCAGTTGGCTCCGCAATGCGGTGCTTTGCCGCGTTGCGAGTCGTAACAACAGCACGCCGACGGCTCGGAGCCTCTACTTGGGGTTTCGTCTCGCATTATCTTCCCTACAGTAAGTGGCGGTCAAAAACTTGTCTGTGAGCAAAAAAGAAAAAAAGAAAAAAAGAAAGAATTGAGCCTTATTTTTGTGGAGGGGAAGGAGAGTTGCGAAGCGGGAGCGCAGCAGCGACCCCCTCCACAAAAATAGGGCGAATGTACGAGCGGCAACGAATTGCGCCTTTGGCGCAAAATTTTTTTTTGGTAAAAGCTATTTTAACAATAAAAATATAAAGCGATGCAAATAAAAGTCTTCACCATACCTGTTGGTGACAACTATTCCTTGGGTTATTGCGTATAACTCAATAACTTGAAATCATAATTGAGCTTAAAAATAGATCCTACTTCTAAAAAAAAATCATAAAGCATGGACCAAGATTTTATGACAGAATACAACGAATGCACCATTGTTTTAGACAACTGGCAAGACGACTGGGTGCAACGCATTAATGCTTTTATAGCAGAGCATGGAGACCATTTTGCCGACTTGAGAGCGCGAGCAGATAACCTGCATTTGCACAAAGGAGACATCAAGATTGTAGATTTTCAAGACATTCATAAGTTTTTTACCTTCTTGGGTGTCAAAGAAGCCCATACCGATGCAGAACGCGCGGAACAACGTTTTGTTTTATCGGCTTTCAATCAATATCAAGCATTTGTTGAAGAAAATCGGGAAATTTCAAGGCAACGTACAGAGCTACAGCTTCAACTTCTGAAGAATACCGTCGCATTTTTGGAGTCTTTAATTGTTCCTTTGGATGATTTGATTCAACTTGAAAACAATCTGAAAGAAGACGAAACCCCACTTCTGCCAGCGATTCGCAAACTCATGGCAAACCGACAGGCTTTCAATATCGAAACGGCAGGTGATATCAAACGTATCCAAGAAGACATCGCGCTCAATGAATTGAAATTGAAAACACTCCAAAAAGAAACGATGAATTGATAAACGCCCTCGCTGCGCTAAGTCTTCCACATGATTCACACTAAATACGCACCGCTCGTTTCAGTCCCTCGCTGCGCTAAGAAGCTGTTTTAAAACCTAATCGAACAATCACGCACTGTTTTTCTGCTTGTCCAAAGGGACTCCTTCGGAGCAGAAAAACAGTCAAGAATAGTGTTTATAGGTTTTAAAACAGCTTCTAAGTCTTCCTAAAAACACCCCACAAAGCTACAACAAACAGATACTGCTGGGTTCGGTGTTTCATCTACTGCGAGTTTTATTGCATAAGTTATAGCGTCTATTGCATAAGTTATAGCGTCTATTGCATAAGTTATAGCGTCTATTGCATAAGTTATAGCGGCTATTGCATAAGTTATAGCGGCTATTGCATAAGTTATAGCGGCTATCGCATAAGTTGTAGCGGCTATCGCATAAGTTGTAGCGGCTATCGCATACGCTGTAGCGGCTATCGCATAAGTTGTAGCGGCTATCGCATAAGTTATAGCGGCTATCGCATACGTTGTAGCGGCTATTGAGTCGGGAGTGAAAATGATGGAGTGTTAATCTTTGCTGCTGGCATGTGGTTCAGCTGATAACCTTGCTGAGTGGGCGATTCCATAAATTTTGATAAACGAATTGTCATATTTTATTCATTTCATTTTTTGTTTGTGAACTTTTTCAATCTCAAAGCATTCCTTTGGACGTGTGTATGTCAAGCCAAATACTTCTGAAAGTGCTTGGAATCCATGTTTAAAACAATTAAAAATGAGTGTACAAATACAAAAAATTAAGGACAGTATTGAGTTACTGCGTCAAGAAATCATTCACCACAAAGTTTATGCGAGCATAAAAACCATTGAAGATTTGCAGGTTTTTATGCAGTTTCATGTGTATGCTGTTTGGGATTTTATGTCCATTTTAAAAGCCTTGCAGCGTAATTTGACGTGTGTAGAAGTGCCGTGGTTTCCAGTCGGTTCGGCGGATACCCGTTTTTTAATCAATGAAATTGTTGTAGGCGAAGAATCGGACGTAGATGCGGAAGGCAACAGAATAAGCCATTTTGAATTGTACCTACAAGCCATGACGCAAAGCGGTGCTGATGTTGATTCGATGAATGATTTTATTAAAACGTTGCGCGTTTCAAGACACCTAAAAACGGCTTATGCGGTGGCCAATACACCATTGGCAGCTCAAAAATTTGTAGATTTTACATTTGATGTCATCAACAGTGATAAAACACATTTGCAAGCGGCAATTTTTACTTTCGGTAGAGAGGATTTGATTCCAAATATGTTCTTGTCAATTGTAGAGGATTTGAATAAAGCCTTTCCAGATAATATTTCAATTTTTAAATATTACCTCGAACGACACATTGAAGTGGACGGTGAACACCACAGCCAATTGGCTCTACAAATGACCGAAAACTTGTGTCAAGGTAATGAAGCATATTGGTCGGAAGCAGAAAAAGCGATTAAAACGTGTCTCGAACGCCGCATCGAACTTTGGAATGGTGCTTACGAAATGATTCAAAAAAAGGAAGTAGCGGTTTGTGTGTAGTATTTTGATTGTGATGCGCTGGGCTTAGTGCGAGAATGTTTCTATACTGAGGGGTACGGGTTTTAAGAACATCAGCAAGAAACCATAATTGAACCTAAATCCCCCCTCAGTAAAACATAAATTATCTGATGATTCATGTTTTACTGAGGGGGGATTCCTCATAATACCATGAGCTTACCTGTCTTTACTTTCTGCCCTTTGCTTTCTTGAATCACATAGACATACACACCACTCGACAGCATTGGTATATTGACTTGTTGGACAGTGCTTGTCAATTTTTGTTGCCATAAAACCTGCCCTTTGCTATCATAAACAACGACTTCGTAACTGCCTTCGGGCGTGCTGATACTGAGGGGGTCGTTGCGATGCAAAAGCGTTGGATAAACAGCTATTGACTTGCCTTTACTGTCAATTGTAATGGATTTAATGGCGGTGTATTCCGCTTTGCCTGTTGAAGCATTGCTTTTGATACGATAATAATTGATGCCTTCTTGTGGATTTTTATCAATTAACTGGTATCGGCTGGCTTTGTTATTGGCTTTTACGGTCTGAATGGTTGAGAAATGCACACCGTCTAAGCTGCGTTCTACTTCATAATGGGTCAAATCCTGTTCATCTGCCGTTGCCCAACTGATATATGCCTGTTGGTCTTTGCCTTTTACGTCAAAAGAAGAATAAGAAACAGGCAAAATCTGTGAGGAAATAACGAAGTCCCAGACCCCACGACCATAAGTTGAAAACCGCGCGATGTTCTCACCTGTCACGTATTCGACAGCCGTATAAGCTTTATTAGGTGTCGTGCTATTTGCCATGCTGTACCACTGACCTGTACTCAACACACAGACATACGGCCCTGCGTCGGTAGCTGCAAACAACAAGGTCTTACTGGGGTTTAAAACCATCTGAGCAACAAAAGTATTGGGCAAACCCGTACTCATATCGCTGAACGATACACCACCGTCGGTTGACTTATAGATATGACCACCCGAACCAGAAAAGAAAACAAGGTTCTTATCCACCCGCGAAGCATGAATAAAGCTGCCATACGAAAAGCCACCCGTCGGGCCCGTAAAGCCAGAGGTTTGTGTCCAACTCGTACCTGCATCTTGTGAATAATAGAACTTACCGTTTTTTAAGCCCACATACATATAATTGGCATCAACAGGTGAATGGTCAACAGCCGTGATAAAACTGCCGCCATTTGCCTTGAAGTCAAAAGCATATTGGGTTCTAACAATTGAACTGCCATTGTAAGTCAATTTGATAAGGTGCGACTCCGTATTGCCGCCCGTTATATTACCACCGCCCATCAGTATGGCATTTACTGAGGGGTCAGACCAATTGCAAGTTGGGATAACCCAATACTGAATATTAGCGTTCCCAACACTCTGCGTATTGACACTGGCTGTTGCATTTGTCGCTGTCAAAGGATTATCGAAATAATAGTTGTAGTTGGATGTTCCGATGTTGGGATACTCCGCCCACAGCTTAGTACCATTACCCGTTACATTCAAGCGCACATAATCGGTTGCAATAATCTGTGTAGCTGCCTTAATATCTGTACCATAAGTACCATTAAACCGTTGTGTACCTTGGTCTTGTGACCCCGCGAAAATGACACCGCCAATGGTTGCCACATCATAATACTCGGCATTTTTAATGCTCGTCGTTAGGTTGGTCGTAGTTGTGAAGGGTTCTGGAAAGTAGTGAATACCACCATCGTTTCCTAAAAGTATTTAGTACCATCTGACTTCGTAAAGGGTGTTACCGTCCCAATATCAGCGTGTATTTTGTCGGTATTGGTGTAATAATCTGCCCAAGCATTTTGAGAAGCAAAGGTTGCGCCGCCATCTGATGACTTTTTAAACTCAATTGTACCGTAGTAAACCGTATTAGCCACAAAGGGATTGGCAAGTAAACTGTTGTTAAAAGGTGGAGATGGGAGGGTACTAACGTTTGTCCAAGTTGTCCCTAAGTCAGTAGATTTGTATAAACCCGACCTATTCACCACGACATAAAGCGTCACATTCGTACCGTCAAAATAACCCGAAAGGTAGTAAATGGCGTTGGTGGTAAGGCTCATACTGGTATTGATAGCTGTCAAAGAGGTGGCTGTACCTGTTAGACTGTATAAGGCAGTGCCATTGTCCAATACATAGAGGTCGTTTGTGCCATAAGGGGAGAACATTTCTACTCTGTCGTCATTCCTCGAAGTGAATGTCTGTACGGTTGTCCAACTCACACCATTGTCAGCCGAGCGATAGAGGTAGTAGCTGCCGCTTGCGTATTGGAGGTAAAACAGTGTACCATTGCTGAAAATAATGAGTTTCTTACCGCCTCCGCTCGAACCAGAAACAATGCTGCCACTGGCTTGTGTCCAACTGGCACCATCGTCATCCGAATAATAGATGTACTGGTCGGTTTTGGCGGCGATGATGCGCTTCGTACCACTGGCAGAGATAACCCCCAGTACGCGGCTGTTGAAGTTGATGGCATCGTTCTGTACTGACCAAGTACCACCTGTCAGCGCGCCTTTGAACAGAGTACCTGATTGTGAGATGGAATAGACCTCTTCGGTAGCGGGGTAATAGAACGTCGCATCCATCCTGCCCGCCACATTGCTGCCACCGCGCTCGTACCACGAGCCTTGCAAGAGTCCGCCTGCAATGACATCTCCTCTAAGTCGGATGCCTTCCATCTGTGCGAAATTGGCTTGGGTGATGCGTTCCCAGTCATCGCCTAAGGCAGCACGGCGGGTTTCTGCGACATAGTTTTCGTAGCCACCTTCTGCTTTTTGTTCTTCGTTGTCTGGTTTGTGGTTTGGTTGGCAAGCAACCGAGAGTGAGAGCAGCCCAATTAGAAGGGCATAGTGCAGGTTCTGTTTCCACTGAAAGTTGTGGTGTGGGTGTATTGTTTTCATAATTAAAAATAATGCTTGTATCAAGCGCCTACATTATCGCATTTTGGCTTTGCGTTGAGGTAAAGATACTGAGGGGGGTGTATCAAATAGGCTCTCTATTATAGAAATTTTTAAACTTTTCCAAGCGTTTTGTTAGTCTTTGTTTTCATAAAAAAGATAGCCCCCTCAGTAAAAAGCAGTCCACTTAGAGTCAATTGAGGTCTAAGCAGACTGCTTTTTACTGAAGGGGGAAGCACCTTAGAGAAAGGTTGAAAGTTTCACTAATGTTTGGTCATACTCAATTACTTTCTGTTAGCTTCTTCTATCGCTTTACGGGGAGTAGTTGAGGAACGTCTGCGTCGAGCGGTGGCATTTAATTTAGCTGATGACCATGTCCAGCGGAGACTGAAACGAGCAGTACGATGTGCGTGTTTGTGAAAATTATGGAAGACTTAGCACAGTGGGATTAGGGAAAAAACGATGTTTTTCATCTTTTAATGTTTTAAAAAATTTAAAAATAAGGATTTACTTAGGCTTTTTACGACTTCGACCAAAACGATAACCGACACCAAATCGCATAAAACCATCCACTATTGGGGACTCAAATTGTTGAATTTCAATCACTGTTGGTACAGTTGAAGTCGAAACGGGGTCTGTTTCATGATAAACCAGCTTTTTACCAATACCTAAACCCAAATCAAATACGATATTTTGTTTGGACACTAATTTATAGCCCAAAGAAAAACCAAGTGCAAAAAAATTGCGCATATAAGAAAAGCCCGCATTGACATCCTTGCTTGTAAAATCTCTTTGCTCACCGCGCAAATACATACCCGCATAAAACTTATCAAAACCTTTTTCTGAATTAAAATAATATTTGCTATTCAAACCATACCCCCAAGCTTTAGAGTTGAAATCATCAACCCAAAGGAACGATTTGCCATAACTCAAACCGAGTGAAGGTTCAAGAGCAATATTTTTGGTGATACCAAATTCAACCGATAATTCAGGATCTAAGAAAAGAAGCCCAACTGGATTAATTTTAGCCTCTGTTTGTGCGGGACAATCGAATACGAAGGTTAAAAAAGTGATAAAAAAAAGCGTTTTTTTCATTATAATTAAGTTTTTAAAGTTTAGAAATTGAAGAAAATGGTTTTAAAAAATTAGTGTTCTGTTGATTTAAAAAAAATTTAGTGTCTTGTTGGTCTTAAAAATTTAGTGCTTTGTTGGTTGATACAAAATTGAGCCTTTTCCTTCCCGACAACAAGAATTTTCCTTTCGCTTTTCGCAAATGTTTAGATTTTTATTCCTACTGAACGAAAATCTTTTTACATTGCTTCCGTTTAGCGCAAAAGCCACAACAGCATTTTTCGCTAAACGGAAAAAGGAAAAGTAATATTCCCATTTTGCGTAAAACCAAAACAATTCATAACTGACAAATCACACGATACGCTTATGAACCCACAAGACATTCAAGAACAGATTTTTGCACAGATAGCACACAAAACAAAACCTCGAAAACTGTCTGCTGTATTAGGGGAAGTGTTGAACATCACAGCAAGTGCGGCTTATCGGCGCATATCAGATAATACTTTGCTGAGTTTTGACCAATTGGTCATCTTATCACGGCATTTTAACATTCCTTTAGACCCTCTGATGGATGCCACGGCGATTAATTTTCGATTACCTTCATTGGCAACAAAACCCAAAAACATATATGAATACCTCGCTCAAACTGAACAGGGTTTAAAGAATTTGGTACAATCACCCAAGCGTATCCTTCGCTATATGGCGGTAGAAATGCCTTTTTATTACTTTCTGTCTTTTCCTCATTTGGCAGCTTTTAAGTTCTATATGTGGGGGCGTACGCTTTGGCATTCAGACAGAGGTGCGTTTGCAAGTTTCAATTTTGGAGAATACACGCAGGATAAGGTTCTCCAATCTTTGACAGAAAGAATAGTCGCCTACAACAACCAAATCGCAACTGAAGAAATATGGAATGATGATATGCTCAATATGACCTACAAGCAAATCCATTATTGTCAAAACGCAGGCTTGTTTGAGAGCGATGAAGATGTCGCAATACTTTTAAATGACCTCAAAAGTTTGGTTACGCATTTAAAATCGGTTGCTAAAGCAGGTCAAAAAGGAGGGAACGATACAGCAACTTCGATTCAAATATGGGACAATGAAATATTCCAAAATTCTATGCTGATTCTGACAGAAGCAGACGAGCAAAAGATGATTTACACGAATATTGATGTACCCAACTTTATGGTGTCCCACGATGCTGCCCTCTATCAGGTGAGTTTGGATTTCTTTAATCGGGTTCAATCTTTTTCAAATGACATAACCTCCGTCAATGAAGCAAGTCGGCGCGATTATTTTGAGCGATTGCACAAAAAAACGGCTATTTATGAACAAGGCTTCAAACATAAACTTGTTCGACAGAATGGCTTTGCACAGGTCAGTTAAGGTGTGTCGCGTCAGAGATGCTTACAAGCGTTTTTTTATTGAAGAAGGGTTGCCAGCGGGGCAATAAATAAGTCACCACTTTTAAATCGTAAATACAAACATACTCATTTATTGTTTTACGAACTTTGTTTGCTCTTGTCCAATCTTCAAAATATAAGTACCCGACGCTAAAACGGACACATCAATTCCACTTGTCGCAGAAGGCGTAATCTGCCCCCTCAGTATCGTTTGCCCTAAAATATTAGTGATTTGATAATCATTTCCTAATTCTGTCTCGATTCTTAAAGTTGTAGAAACAGGATTTGGATAGATTTTTAAATCATGGTTGTCCATATCTGTAACTGCATTGGTGGTTTGTCTTTGGAAAAAATAAGCTGAACCCGCTCCTTGCAATATATCACTGCTTGTAGTAACTTTACTGTCTGACTCAGCCCCTACAATAATAACATCGTTATTGATGGCTACGCTACCTCCAAACCAATCAAGTGTTGTTCTATCCGAACCTACAATTTTGGATTCTTGCGTCCAAGTTGTTCCTGTCCGTTTAAAAACGTAAGCAAAATTTCTCGCAGGTAATCCGACCACAGCAACATCACCGTTAATGGCTACAGAATACCCAAACTCATCAAGTGCGGCTCTATCCGAAGCAACTATTTTGGCTTCTTGTGTCCAATTTGTTCCTGTTCTTTTAAAGATATAGGCAGCACCTGCGTCTGTTGAAGCATTCACTCCAATGGCATCTTTATCTTCTTTAAAAGCCCCAACAATCGCATAATCGCCGCTAATGGCAACCGAACGACCAAATAAAGCACCCATTTCTCTATCCGAAGCGACAATCTTGGCTTCTTGTTCCCAACCTGTTCCTGTTCGTTTAAAAATATAAGCTGAACCCGCACTCACTAACGTATTCCTTCCTGAGCTATCTTCACCTTCATTTCTTGCCCCGACTATTGCATAATCACCACTTATAGCAACAGTATGACCAAACCTATCACCCGCGGCTCTATCCGAAGCGACAATTTTAGCTTCTTGTTCCCATATCGTTCCTGTTCTTTTGAAAATATACGCAGCTCCTGCACTTATGAATGCAGTATCCCTAAACCCTTGTTTTGCTCCTACTATGGCATAGTTACCACTAATGGCTACGGAAGTACCAAATTCATCAATTGTTTGCCTATCTGGAGCGACAACTTTAGCTTCTTGTAACCAAGTTGTTCCTGTTCTTTTGAAAATATACGCAGCTCCTGCACCTGATCTAAGTCCTTCATTTTCCGAATATGCACCAACAATGGCATAATCGCCATCAATGGAGACAGAATTGCCGAACAAGTCATACCAAGATCTATTTGAAGATAGTAATTTGGCTTCTTGCAGCCAAGTTGAACCAGTCCGTTTGAAAATATAGGCGACACCTACGTCTGGTAACAGATTCCCGCCGACATATTCATCTTTCATGTATGCCCCTATAATGGCATAGTCGCCACTAATAGCTACAGAATTGCCAAAATTTGTATACGTTGACCTATCCGCAGCAACTACTTTGCTGATTTGATTCCAGATTTGAGCCACAAGGTTTTGATTGGTAAAAAATAGGCTAATACCTAATGCTATGCAGCAGATAAAGGACTTAGTAAATGGTCGTATCATGTGACGTAGAATTTTTAATTAGAAGAAATGTTGGAACTGTACAAAGTTCATAATCTTTGTAACAACATAAAACATTTTTTTACTGAGGGGGTCATTTTTATAAAAAAGGCTCAACTATGATTCCAAGTTGCTGTATTATAAAGTCCATCACTCACACTACATAGCACAC
This sequence comes from Saprospiraceae bacterium, assembly GCA_016787525.1. GTDB lineage: Bacteria > Bacteroidota > Bacteroidia > Chitinophagales > Saprospiraceae > JAAFJT01. Next base: position 45,172 of record JAEUUP010000111.1, read on the forward strand.
CGCACTGCTCGTTTCAGACTGAAACGAGCAGTGCGTGTTTGTGAAAAGTATGGAAGACTTAGCACAGCGGGGATGCTTCTATACTGAGGGGTCTCTTATCGCTTGGATTTGTAAGACTCAAGAATAGTAAGTATCGCGTTTGGAAATGCTCATGAGTGAGTACATTTTTTGGAACACTCTGTGTCAGCAGGTATGACAAAAGCCTTGAAAACAGCACGTCTTCACGGCTTTTGTTTTGTCAAATACTAATATATCCCTGTTGGGTTTGTTTTTCAACACATCAAACCGTTTCTTCTTCAAAAAAGCCTTCTAAAATCAACTCTTTAGGAATACCCAAATATTTGCAATAATGCAGAATATCACCATAAACAGCGCGACTCGCATTTTTTTCAATTGTTTCTATAATGATTTGAGATAATTTTGTTTTTTCCATTTTTTCGCTCATGCTCATACTTTTCAGCAAAGTAAAATTATGGGCTTCAACGGGAGTCATGCGTTGTAATATATCAGAAAGAGCAGAATAAGGCTCATTTTCTTCCTCTTGAAAAGCGGTTATTTCTTTTAGGTCATTATCCGACCAATTTATTTTTACAGGCGTGCCTTTTAGAGCTTTTAACTGTTCAACAGTCATAGCTTGGAAAAGGGCTGCTTGCTCTTCATTTGTTAAATTTCTATTCGAAAGCATCATTTTCACTGTACGCGGTTGTGACAACAATATTGTCGTGTGAATCAATGTAAAAAGCAACTTCTAACCATTCTTCTTGGGTTCTTAGCCTGTCGCTGGGTTGTAAAGCAACATAATCTCTAACTGTGTAACTGCCTATAAAACCGCCTTTATCCTGTTCGATTTGATAAGTTGTTTGTTGTCGAAAAAGAGCATTGATTGCCAAAAATGAAATGTTCCTTTTTCGGAAAACGATATTTTCCGCAATATGATTTAAATGTTTAGGTAGCCACCTGAATTTTGGTGATTTTAGAACTTTAACTAAGTCACTCATAGCGTTTGATTTAAAGTAATTTGATGTACAAATATAATGCTTTTTTGAAAAAATGGTTGAAAAGTAGAGTGAAAAGTAAAAAAAGCCCTTTTGGGGTGTCTTCAAGGCTTTTGTTTTGTCAAATACAAATGCATCCCTGTTGGGTTTGTTTTTCAACACATCAAACCGTTTCTTCCCCGCTGTAGCCCAGTCTTACTAATACACAAAATTAGCGTATCCGTTTTTAGCTTATTGATAGAGCTTGATTTAATTAATACTCATGTCCAACAGGACGAACACCCTTTCGTCCACCGCCTTTTCTTTTTGTCCGATATGTCAAGAAACATTTTTTGTTCTCAAATTGAATTAATTGACTGAACTCTTACTCAATAATTCAAAAACTTCATTCTTTGAAGTTGTATAACTTATCAATCCATCCTCTTTATCCCAATAAAAGTTTATCAAATAGTGGCTGCCAAAACTATCTGTTAAATCTCCAGATGAAAAAATAAAAGCAGAATTATATTGTTTTTTAGTTGTTGATAATTTCAACTGTGTTGTTTTTAGTTTTTTCTTTTGGATTGAAGGAGCATATTCTAAAGTAAATACTCGTATGAAAGGCAATATAGCTTCACTTTCATCATCCTTTTGAATTTCTAAAGAGACCCTACAATAGTTTTTGTCGGGGCAATTATTAGGTATTAATTCAATAGAAATAATATTATTCTGAAATTCACTTTTTTCAATTCTATTGCAGTCTGTATAAAATTCCCTTATGGCAGCCACTTTAAAAGTATCAAAGTTATTTAAGCTGCTTTTAAAGATAATACATTGCCCAAGAGTGTAAGGCTCTACCCATTGCTTGTCAAGGTTACTTAATTCTCTCTTTCTACATTCACAAGAAGATAAGATGATGGTTATAAAGATTATCAATACATTCAAACAAATGAACTGTTTTTTAAGGAAGATGACCATATTATATTGTTTTATCATAGGGCAAACGCATCAAAGTATTGTTAAGAAAAAGACCCTGTTAAGGGTCAAATATTTGTAGTAAAAGTAAGGTAAAGAACGCAATACCGACCTCGTTAGAGGTCGGACCTATCAAAACGTGCGACCTCTAACGAGGTCGAAAAAAGAAGATAGACTCAATTTTTCTACAAATATGAGACCTCTCTGAGGTCTTAAATCCTAATAATACTTTGATGCGTTTGCCCTAATCAACCTTGTTTAAGGGTGAATTAATATTGATAAACGATTAACGATTCATAACTGATAAAAAAAATGCAATGTCTCACATTTTTTCCTCTATTCTAAAAATATGCAGTGCCCCGTTGGCACAAATTCTTCTAAAACAATTCACAAAGCTACAACAAACGCCCGACACTGTCCGAAGGACTCCTTTGGAGCTGAGTTCCGTCTTTTCACTGAATGCCTCTATACTGAGGGGTCTCTTATCGCTTGGATTTGTAAGACCCAAGAATAGTAAGTATCGCGTTTGGAAATGCTCACGAGTGAGTGCGTTTTTTTACGTTTAAAAGATTGGGAAGACTTAAACGCAGCGGGGTCAGAGACCCCTGTTAATAGTGGGTTGTCGGTGAAACACCGACACCAACGTAGGCGTAGAACTATTTAGTATCTGTATCAAAATACTTTAGCAAAGTATTTCGCAAATGCTCTTCTGGGTACTTCATATAAAGTAACCTATCTAAATAATAACTACTTTCTTGATTCCTTTTAAAAAGCAAATCAAAATTAGCTGTACGTTGCTTTATTATACTTAGTTTTTCAGTATTTGAATCCCAATAATCTAAAGATAGAGTTAAATCATCTATAATAATATTTAAATCAAAAAGATTTTTTAATACCAATGCTTCTACATATCCGATACTTCCATAGCCCACGTAAAAGATTGTATCTACTGTTTCTAATACAGCATATACACCTTTCTTTTTTTGCATTTGCCTAATACCCGCTATCGAATCAATAAGTGTTTGTCTACTCATATGATCCATAAAAATTTTATCCAAATCATTATTTATGATAAAATCTATAATGTTTTGTTTTTCAAATTTCATAATTATTCAAAAATAGGAGTAACAATTAGCAGATTCCCCGCTGCGCTAAGTCTTCCCCATCACTTACCTAAATACGCACCGCACCGCTCGTTCCTCTCCAAACTGAAACATTTTATTCGCACGTCCCCTCTTCCTAAAAACAACCCACAAAGCTACAACAAACGTCCGATACTGCTGGGTTCGGTCTTTTCCTCCGAATGCTTCTATACTGAGGGGTCTCTTATCGCTTGGATTTGTAAGACCCAATAATAGTAAGTATCGCGTCTGGAAATGCTCACGAGTGAGTGCGTTTTTGGGAATACCCTGTGCCGATAGGGAAAACACCGACATCAGCGTATCCGTTTTTAGCTTATTGATAGAGCTTGATTTAACTAATACTCATGTCCAGCGTTTTTTTATCTCCAAAGAAGCTAGGATAAAACTATGAAAAACAACACCTTATAAAGGTTCTTTCATTTTTTTTGCGATTCGCATGGCTATATTTTTTTTCTGCACGGCTATATTTTCGGCGCAATTGCTTATATTTTTTTTTCGCACGGCTATATTTTCGGCGCAATTGCTTATATTTTTTTTCCGTACGGCTATATTTTCGGCGCAATTGCTTATATTTTTTTTCCGCGCGGCTATATTTTTTTTCCGCGCGGCTATATTTTTTTTCCGTACGGCTATATTTTTTTTCCGTACGGCTATATTTTTTTTCCGTACGGCTGTATTTTTTTTTCGCACGGCAATATTTTTTTTCCGTACGGCTGTATTTTTTTTCCGCACGGCTGTATTTTTTTTCCGTACGGCTGTATTTTTTTCCGTACGGCTGTATTTTTTTTCCGCACGGCAATATTTTTTTTCCGTACGGCTATTTTCACAAACACAAATGCCCACTTCTTCAGAATGCATCTTTTTACGAACGTGCGGAGGGCTTTTCGCAAGCCTCCCGCAAGCCTGAATATTCGCACTTACTTAGCTTCAAAAACGGCTTTCCCACCTACATAAGTGGCGATGACTTTGACATCTCTAATAGTTTCGGGCGCAATATTGGTCAAGTCTTTTTCTAAGATGACGAAATCTGCCAATTTCCCAACTTCGAGCGAGCCTTTGATTTTTTCTTCAAAGGATGCAAAGGCTGCACCCATCGTATAGGCTCGGAGGGCTTGTTCGACGGTGATTTTTTGTTCTGGCATCCAGCCATTGGGGTTTTTATCGTCCAAGGTTCGTCTTGTCACGGCGGCATACATACCCTCCAATGGCGTTGGCGGCGCAACAAACCAATCGCTGCCAAAAGCCAGATTTGCGCCCGCATCAATCAGACTTTTGAAGGCATAAGTCGTGCGACAACGCTCGTGACCGATGACTTTTTCTGCCCAACGTCCATCGTCAATGGCATGATAAGGCTGCATACTGGGTATAACTTTTAGCATTGCGAATCGTGCAATGTCTTGAGGATGAATATGCTGTGCGTGTTCTATCCGAAAACGGCGGTCACGACGACCATTTTGTTTTTCGACATTTTCAAAAACGGTCAATTGCTCTCTGATGGCTTTGTCGCCGATGGCATGAACCATGACTTGCAACTTATTTTTGTCGGCATTGAGTGTAAAACTGAAAAGTGAGTCGAGTGGCGTGACAAACAAACCACTATCCGAAGGTTTATCGCTGAAAGGCGCGAGCATGGCAGCTGTATGCGACCCCAACGAGCCGTCAACAAAGCCTTTCAGCCCACCGATGCGCAGCCATTTGTCGCCAAGACCTTTTGTTGCCACTTCATCGCGCAAACGCGCCCATGTACTGAGGGGTACGTTGGCATAGATGCGTGTGGTGAGCGTACCTTGTTCTCTGGCACGCCGAAAAGTTGCCAATTCGTCCCAAGTCCCCATGTGTTGCACGCTCGTTACGCCTTTGGAAGCCACAAATTGCATGGCGTTGACCAGAGCGCGGTCTTTCATTTCTTTGGGTGGGTCGGCGACGACTTTGTAGATATAATCCATCGCATTGTCTTTGAAAACGCCTGTGGGCTTGCCTTGTGCGTCGCGTATGATTTCGCCGCCTTTGATGTCCGAAGTTTGGGCAGAAATATTGGCTAACCGCATCGCTGCGGAATTTGCCAGCGACATATGCCCATCTAAGCGATTGAGCCACAATGGATTGTTAGGCGTAATGGAATCCACCCAAGCGGCTTGTGGCAATTCGCCGCCCCAATTTTGATGATCCCAATCGCCGCCTGTAATCCACGTACCTGCTGGCACTGTTTTAGCAAAATCAGCTATGCGTTTGATAAATTCTGCCTTGGTTTTGGCATCGCGCAACTGAACTGAAGTGAGATTGAAACCCCCATCAAGAAAATGCACATGACTGTCAATAAACCCTGGCGTGACCATTTTACCCTGTGCATCAATGACTTTTGTGTTCGCGTCAATCCATTTTTTACCCCCCTCAGTATCGCCGACAAAAACGAGGCTATCGCCCCTCACGGCGAGTGCTTCTGCCCAAGTTTGAGCCGTATTGCCTGTCCAAATACGTGCGTTTATGACGACCAAGGTTGCTTTTGAATCTTTGTTGTTCTGACAAGCCGTGAAAGTGAGCAGTAAAAGAAGAACTGTAAAGAAAGAGTTGGTTTTCATCGTTTTATGATTTTAATGCTAAAAAAAAATGGTTAACAAAGATAGCCATTGCGCTTGTCTTTGTTAACCATTTGTAGAAATAGTGGTGCAAAAAAATGTCTATGTAACGAGTAAGTAATAATGTGTTTAAAGCTATAGGTATCCGATACAGAAATTTGAATCGTTTTCTACTTTTTTTTCAAAAAAAAGTAGAAAACGATTCAAATTTCTGTATCGGATACCTGCGCTTCAAAGACAGTTTGACCAAGTTATTATTTACTGGTTACTATACATCAAAAGTCAGCTCCACCTCTGGGCTTGTTGGGTGCGCTTGGCACGTCAACACATAGCCACTCGCCACTTCATCGTCATCGAGTGCAAAACAAGCGTCCATTTTCACCGTTCCTTTCGAGACTTTTGCCATACACGTCGAACACGCGCCCGAAGTGCAGCTGTAAGGCGGGTCGAGTTTTTGCTTAATCATCACATCGAGTATTTTTTGACCTTTTGGCACTGTAAAGCTGTGCGTTTTGCCATTCAACGTCGCTTTTACGGCGGCACCGTCCACCGTTGCGGCAGCTACTGAGGGGTCTGCATCAGAGCTGACATTGTTGAAATGCTCGATGTGGATGTGCTTTTTGTCAATATTTTGAGCCACAAGAGCCGCTTCAACCGCATCAATCATGCCACTCGGGCCACACACAAAGTATTCTGCCGTTTTAGAACGCATCGGGTTTTCGTTCAGAAACGCTTCGACTTGCGCTTTCGCAATGCGACCCACTTTGCCCGTCCAAGTCGTTTTACCCTTTGAAAACAAACCCGACAAACCACCTGATTTCTCGCGTTTGGGTTGGCTCAAAATGTGTTCGACGATGAGTTGCTCCTCGTATTTATGTTGCAAATTGGAGAGTTCTTGCTTAAAAATGATACTGTCTTCGTTGCGGTTGCTGTACAGCAAATTCACTTTCGACATCGGTTCTTTCTCCAAAATTGTTTTCAAAATTGACATCAAAGGCGTAATGCCACTGCCTGCGCCGAACAAATAATAGTCCTTGCGGGCATCGCTACTGAGGGGGGTAAAAAAACGACCCGACGGCGGCATCACTTGAATCGCATGACCGACTTCTGTTTTGTCACACAATTGCGTCGAGACCAAACCTTTCGGCACTTTCTTGACCGTTACAGCGAGTTCGCCTTCCATAGGGCTTGTGCAAATCGAGTAAGCCCGACGTTGTTCGTTGCCACCCAACATGAATTTAAAAGTCAAATACTGCCCTTGCACAAAATGGAACTTTTCTGTCAAGCTGGCAGGCACGTCGAAGTAAAGACTCACTGCATCCGCCGTTTCACGCACTATTTTTTTGACAGTCAAGCTATAAAAATTGGTATCCATATTTAGAAACGCTATGTTTTTATTGAAAAATAATCAAACTCAAATTGAGGGCGCAAAGTTAAGCAGCCGCACCCAAATTATTGCTAAATCCACAATTTAAGGGTAAATATTCCTTTGATTAGGCTATTCAGTTATTTGAAACATAATCTGAAACAGCTATTTTAGATTCTGCAATCTGCAAAACACGTTTGAATGGCTCTAAATGTTTTACTTTTGTTACAACTTAGATTTTCATATTTTTTTAAAACAAACTTATTTCGATGAACAACTCAACCTTCTCACACTGGGTGTATCGTGCGCTCCCCCTCAGTATCTTCCTATTTTTTTATGCCATTCTATCCGCCCAAACACAACAAGCGACGCTTGTGAAGGACATTAATGTCGGTGCAGCGAGTTCTAATCCAACCAATTTTACATCAGTCGGCAACATCGCCTATTTCACAGCCAACGATGGCTCTGGCTCGGCTCTTTGGAAATCAGACGGTACGGCGACAGGAACGGTCAAAATTGGTAGTTTCATAGGCAATCCACAAGGGTACAACGGTTTATTGTATTACACAACGACATTCAGAACGGTTAACCCTGACTACGATAATGCTGTTTTATGGTCATACAATGGCACAACTTCTACCATTGTGGATACTATTAAAACAAGTTACGGGCGTATTTCCAACACAAAATTGTCGCTTATTGGTTCTAAATTAGCCATTGAGGTGGATTTTTATCCTTCTTATAGCCCAAGTGAAACGAATAATATTCAATTCTTGAGTAGTGGAACAAGAGGGACAATCAAACAAGGGGGTTCTGTATTCGTCAGAAATGGTGGTTGTGGATATTATAGCTATACCAATACGTATTTGGCTGATACGCTGGCTTTTTACGATTATTCTCTTTATACTTGTGGCGTGCCATCTTTCAATGCTTTACATACTGTGAAAAAAGGGCAAATTTTACAAATACCATCACTAAATGTAGTCTATAAAAGCATTTTCTCATTGGGAACTATTGGCAATCGGTTGATATTTATCGCCCCAATTGTTTCTACTTTTCCTTTCACAACGTTTACTTTCAATGTTTATAGCACAGGTGTAGATGGCGATACGGTAGTGCTATCCTCTAATTTACCGATAAGTTTGAACAGCCCACCTTTTGGACAAAGCAATAAGATTGATTTCAATCAAAAGATTTATTTTACAGATAGTAACAACAAAATTTGGGAAACTAACGGCACTTCAAGCGGTACAATTCCTCTGACAGACGGGACGAACAACACGCTCCCCCTCAGTATGAACAACCCCATCGTGTTGGCAGACGGTTTGTATTTTTATGATGGGTATAACAACGAGTTTAGAATCTGGAAAATAGGCACAACAGGCAATATCCGAAAGATTTTGAGCATTCCAAATACGACAGACAAAAGCATCAAATTAGCCAATTTCAATAACGAACTGTGGCAATTCGCAACAGTTAATACAAGTGTCGTTACAGAAAGACCTGTTTTCCTTTATAAAATTGATGTGGTCAATGGCGTCCGACAATCCATCGCCGCAGCCAATGGTTTGGACTACGAGAATGGCAATTATACAGTCGCAGGATTGAAAATCTTTGCAGCAGCCAGCGACAGTTCCGCTACGAACACCAATCCAAAGGGTCAAGAGCTTTTCCAACTTTCGATTGACCCCTCAGTAGCGAATTGTGCCAACGACAATGTTGTGCCTTATTTTGGTTATTGCCCTGCGAGTACCGTCAAGAACATCACAACTGACCGCGACACAGCTTGGTATCCTTATCCAACAGCTTTGGACAATTGTTCGACCCCCTCAGTAACCGCCAATATCACTGGCTTTTATGCCAATAATGCAGTGCAAACGGGCAATACTGTCATTATTTCAAAAGACTCAACGGCTCGATTTGAATATACGGCGACTGATGCCAAAGGCAATACGTCAAAATGTATATTCACGGTGAAAGTGGTAAAAGTCTGCGTGCCAGCTTCTTCTACTTTCACAACTGCTTGCCCGACCAATATGACGGTCTCGACGGCTGACGCTTGCACACGCATCACATGGCAAGTGCCAACGGCTGTTGACAACTGTGGCAACAGTGCAACGGTCACTCAAACCTCTGGTGCGCCCAGTGGTTCTTGTTTTGCGGTGGGGACGAGTACGATTGCTTACAGCAAACAGTATGGTGGTAGTTGTAGTTTCACTGTAACCGTCAACTCGTTGACTAACTCCTGCCGCTACAACGACTCCTTAGAATTGGTCAATTTGTTCAATGCCACCTATGGCAATACCTCATGGGCAGCTTCGGTGCGTTGGAATTTGTCAACACCTATCAATACGTGGTATGGTGTCATGTTAAATGCTGATGGTTGTGTCCAAAGAATTACTTTGAACAATATTGGTTTGAGTGGTACGCTACCCAATCTCAATTTGCCCAATTTGCAATACATTGCCCTCAATACCAATCGTTTGAGTGGGACGATACCGAATTTCAACTTACCCAATTTACAATTATTGGATTTGTCTTACAATCAGTTCAGTGGGACGATTCCGAACTTTAATAGCTTGCCCAATTTAAGAGAACTCTATCTGAATGTAAACAGTTTGACAGGCGCGATTCCTGATTTCAATTATCTGAATTTGAATGTCCTCAGTCTTTTCAGCAATCAGTTGAGTGGTTGCATTCCCGTTGCTTTGAAAGTGCTGTGTGGTAAACTGGTTGACATCAGCAACAACCCAAATCTCGCCACACAAGACTTCAGTGCGTTCTGTAACCTCAATACAGGGGCTTGTGTGCCACAAGGTGCGAATTGTGTATCGAAATCGAATGCCCCTTGGAACGAGTGGATTGCCAATGTAACCTTCGCCAATCTCAACAATGCCAGCAGCAAAACCCGTGATGACCGTTTTGTCGTCGGTTATTCGGATTGGACGGACAAAACGGCGACTGTTTCACGCAGTCAAACCTACCCCCTCAGTATCACGCCAGGTTTAAGTTGGGCGGGTTATCAAACCAATCTCTTCTTCCGTGCTTGGATTGACTTCAACAGCAACAGCATTTACGAAGATTCAGAATTGGTTTTAGAAAAAAACAGCTTCAGCGCGGCTGTCAATCAATCTATCACCATACCTGCAACGGCTGTTTTGGGTACAGTCAAGATGCGGATTTCGATGAAAAAGGACGCTTACCCAACAGCTTGCGAGACTTTTGCGGCAGGTGAGGTCGAAGATTATTCGATTGCCATCACAAATGGAACAAATCCTTGCGCCACGGACGTAACGCCGCCTGTTTTTTTTAGTTGTCCTTCAAACATCACTCAGGTGATTACTGGCACAACCGCCATCATCATCTGGGCAGCACCCAATGTGACGGATAACTGCACGACTATTCCCTCACTGTCAAGCAATTACAATTCAGGCTCTACTTTCCCAATTGGCACAACAACTGTCATTTACACGGCACGCGATGCAGCGAATAACTCCGCCACTTGTTCATTTACGGTCACGGTTGCCAACGAGCCTTGCGCCAGTGATGTGACACCGCCAACTTTGGTAAATGTGCCACCGAGTGTCACGGTCAATTGTTGGGGCAATATTCCGACTGTCATTCATCCAACAGCGACGGACAATTGTTCGGCAGTGAGCCAAATTACCGTTAATTTCCAAGAAACACGCACAGGTTTGACCCTAAAACGGACGTGGACGGCCACCGACGGGCGTGGCAACACGTCAGCAGCTACGCAAAACATCACCGTTTTGGACAATATCGCGCCTGTTTTCACAGGTTGTCCACAGAATATTTCAGTCACCACCACAGGCGTTTGTGAGCCTGTACCATGGAATGCACCTGCGAGTGTGTCCGACAATTGCGGTGCACCTGATGTGGTTTACACGCCTAATATCGGAACGTGTTTCCCTATCGGAACGCATACAGTGACTTATACCGCAACGGACGGCGCAGGCAACAAAGGCACGTGCAGTTTTACCATCACTGTCAACGGAACGAATACAGGCACTTGCAAGAAGTACACCGCCTCAAGCACCAATTCGATATGCAATCCTGCGACTTGGCAGCCCTACTTCTTGCGCATCGGAACGGACAGATATGTGGCAGAAACCGTCGAATTTAAAGAAACAAGCGCAGGAACAGCTACTTTGAAAGGCACTTTACGCTCTCCAACATGGCAAGCCGTACCGATTGATTTGACTTTTTCGAGCAGAACGACGACTGGCACGCCGCAAAAAATCAACTGTTTGACCCCCTCAGTATCTACGGCGAATTGGGCGTATTATCCAACGGTTTCGGGAACGATTGGTCTGCCGATAGGTACGGTCACTATCAATACGTTGAGCAATGCCTTGCAAATAGGTACAGGAGCTAACACACAAGATGTGACTACTTTAGGAGGCTACGCCAAACTGACGAGTGGCGCAACGACCATGGATTTGGCGTTCAAACTGAGTAACGAGACCGCCATGGCGTGTGAAACAGGCTCAAACTCATGCACCAACACCGCTTTGAACTTTGATGGCATCAACGACTATTTGCAAACCCCTCAGTATTTGATTGCTGCCAATTCTAATTTTACGATTGAGGCATCTTTTACCTCTACGGCGACCACTGTAGGCTGTTCGGGCAACTTCAAACGCCTTTTGTCACTCGAATTATCCAACTCAAGCAATCGTTTGGAGATTGGTGACTGTGGTGGGCAACTGACTTTGTTCTATTTTATCGCCAATGGCAACGCCAAATTGCTCAACATCGCTGGCGCAACAAACCTCCGCGATGGCAATTGGCACCATGTGGCGGCTGTAAAAAATGGCGATATGCTCACAATTTACTACGATGGTGTCGCCGTTTTGACCGAAGCTGGTCTGCAAAACATCAACAATGTGGCGCGTGAACTCTATGTCGGTAGATGGGCAGGCGGCGGCGATGAATATTGGCAAGGCAACGTGGACGAAGTGCGTGTGTGGAACTACGCTGTCAACGCGACAGACATTACTAACCGCCGTTCTTGTCAGTTGGCAGGTACTGAAACAGGTTTGATTCTTTATTTTCCATTCAATCAAGGTGTTGGAGGTGGCTCAAATACGACTATTACAACGGCTGTGGATAAAAGTCCGAGCAATCTGGCAACGCCTTTGAGCAATTTTGGTCTGCAAGGCACTACGTCTAATTTTATTTGCTCCACGCAAAACTTGAGTCAGGGCTGTACGACCGTTGACCCTTGCGCCAACGATACGCAAGCCCCTGTTTTTGTCAATTGTCCGACCAATATCAATTTGACCACGACCACGACGGCGGCTGTTGCCACTTGGACAACGCCAACGGCGACAGACAACTGCACGACCCCCTCCCTAACAAGCACTCATACGAGTGGTCAAAGTTTCCCAATCGGTACAACGGCTGTGATTTACACGGCAAAAGATGCGAAAAACAACGCTGCAACGTGCAGTTTCAACATCATTGTCACAAACAACACCTTTGCTGCTGCCGACATCGAACTCAGCATCAACGCCACACCCACCACCTACCGTCAATGGACAACCAACACGGTGCGTGTGACCGCTAAAAACATCGGTACGACCACTTTGACCAACATCAAAATCGAACTCAAACGCCCTGACAAGATGGCTTTTGGCGGCACAAAGACCCCCTCAGTAGGAGCGTTCAACGATTACTGCTCAGGCGGCATTGAGTGTTCGGAGTGGGTCATACCGAGCCTTGCCGCAGGAGCGACGGCAACACTCGATGCACCGTTCTTTGTGCTGGATGCTGTTGCGCCCATCGTTGCCACCACTCGTTTGTTGTCGTCCACACCGACAGATGGCAATGTGTCGAACAATACGACGAGTGTCAGCATCGCCCCCGCAGCAAGTGCCGCGCAATCGGTGAGCTTGAAGCCGACGCAATTGATACCTGTCGTGATTCAGTCCCTTGCACCGAATCCTACTGAGGGGGAGCTTCGGATTTTGTTAGAAAGTTTGGACAGCCGCGAAGTGACGTTTGAATTGTACAATGCTTTGGGTAAAACGGTCAAAACGGAGACAAAAGCTATTGAAAAAGGCTTGAATCGCATCGAATTGTCCGTTTTTGACCTCGAACAAGGCATTTATTTCATTACACCTCTGACAAAACAAGGGCGCAAAGTGCCTATCAAGTTTGTTAAGATGTAAGCAAGTCTATCTGTTTTAGGTGAAAGCCTATTTTTAACGTCAAAGACGGCGAAGTTTCAAACTTCGCCGCCTTTAAAAAGCCTAAAAGACGACAAAGTTTGGAATTTCGTCGTCTTTAAAGGAGACTGTTCAAAAAAGTGTGTCAAGGGAAAAAAAAGCGACCTTTGATAGATGAAAAAGACGAGAGAGACAAAAAGGGCAACCAGGGAGTCAAATGAGTTATTTGATTACGATTCATTTGAGCGCGGCGCGATAGCGGGT
>JAEUUP010000112.1 GCA_016787525.1 Saprospiraceae bacterium
ACCCGCTATCGCGCCGCGCTCAAATGAATCGTAATCAAATAACTCATTTGACTCCCTGGTTGCCCTTTTTGTCTCTCTCGTCTTTTTCATCTATCAAAGGTCGCTTTTTTTTCCCTTGACACACTTTTTTGAACAGTCTCCGTAAGTCATTTTTTAAATGCTTTTGCTTACAATCCCAAAGTTCCTTTTTACGCAACTGAGAGCTTTCTAATTGGGTTTGATAATCCAAGACGGCTTAATATGAAAGAGCGAAATAGGATTTTTGACCGTAGAGATACAATCCCCTATTGTTTTCCACCAGCAGATTATAAAGGAGATGGTGCAATTGTACTTCATAATCGTTTAAAGGAAGAAGACTTACCCAATTTACGTATTGTTCAAGAATGGTATTGGGACAATCATAAAAATGAACTTTTAGTCCGTTTACACAGTATCGCACCAATGCAAAATTGTACAAACGAGGCAGGTGATTTTCTTTATAGAGAAGCTATTTTTTATCGTAAAAATGATGATTGAATGAAAACAACAACTGGCATCAGTATCAAGTCATTAGAAAACGTAACGAAAGTACCTTCAGCCTTTTCAGTATTTATCCAAATTTGTTCATGGTTTTTTACTTTACAAAGTTGAAAAGACCTTAAAAAACTGAATACCGCCAAACAGTATCGCTCCCCAAAAAATAAAACCAACATTGGCTAATGTCAAAATAGTGCCGCCAACACACCACAAAGCACCATACAGCAGCAATAACCTATGTGCGATTGTCGTGAAAGAAACTGATAGTTTTGCAGTCAATTTCACTTTCAATGGATGCTCTTTAAACGACTTGACCCCTCAGTAATTCTCATTCAAATAGTATATTTTTGTCAAAACAATCGCAACAAGACATATTTATCTCCATTTCTTTGAAATTATGTCGTTCAAGACATATTTATCTCCATTTCTTTGAAATTATGTCGTTCAAGACATATTTATCTCCATTTCTTTGAAATTATGTCGTTCAAGACATATTTATCTCTTTTTCTTTGAAATTATGTCGTTCAAGACATATTTATCTCTTTTTCTTTGAAATTATGTCGTTTCAAGACATATTTATCTCTTTTTCTTTGAAATTATGTCGCTTCAAGACATATTTATCTCTTTTTCTCTGAAATTATGTCGCTTCAAGACATATTTATGAGTGGAATAAACGAACAAAAAGCCGCCCCGATTGACACAATCGAGACGGCTTTTCATTTCAATGCCGATTTACATCACGTTGTGGGTGTCTTGGCACTACTAGAATCTGCACCGTTGTCCGTTGATTTTGCTTTTTTGTAATACGCTTTTAGCTTGTCCAACAAAGGTTTGTACTTAACATTTTTGGCAGCTTCTCTTTGAACGATGGCGTAAAATTCGTTGGCATAACTCAACGAATCGGTTTTGCAAATCATCAAATTGGTCTCCCATTTTTTGTTAATCTCTTCGTTGATAGTGGCTTGAATACTAAAAAAGTTGACAAGCGCCGATGATTTTACCGAAAAATCATCTTTGTTGTAGGACTGCGCCAAGATTTCAGGGAAGTCGGTGATGCCTTGAAAACAAGCCTTGATAAACTCTAAGCTGTAATCACCTGTTGACTTTTTACCCGAAGTGGTTTTGCTGAAATCGCCAAGATAATCAACAATGGCGGCACTCAATTGGCTAATCAGGTTGTAAATCAATACCAATTTTGGGTCGTCGGTACTCGTGTCAGAAGAAATAAGTGCTCTTTTTGCCATGATAAATGGTATTTTAAAGAGTGAATGGATAAGTGTTTTAAAATGGATGGTACTTGCTTTGTTGTTTGCTTGTTAAACGTTTCATTTTTACTAAAACAAATATAATTTTAAAATATTGTTCTTTGAAAACATTTTTTTATATATTTTTTAGTCATACCATTTTTTTACACCCTCCGCTAAATTTCTCTCAAATCTTCAACTAAAGCACCACATTACGCTTAAACGCACAACCCAACTCGATGATTGAATCCGTTTTGGCGATGCCTGGAATATTATCAATTTTATCGTACAAAATCTCGCGCATGTGTTCGTGATTTTTGGCAATGATGCGCAGATAGAGCGTATAAGTGCCTGTGATATAGTAGCATTCGGTCACTTCTGGAATGGCTTTTAGGGCTTCGATGATGCGGACGGAATCGTGGTCTTTGTCTAAAGTGATGCCTGTGAATGCGCCCCAATCGTAGCCAATTTTTTTCTCATTCAGCATAGGTTTGATGCCTGCCACGATGCCTTGGTCGAGCATCCGATTGTATCGTTGATGCACCATCGTGTTTGAAATGCCCAATTCTGCGGCAATTGTCGAAAAGGCGATACGCCCGTCTTTTTCTAAGTATTTAAGAATTTTGATGTCGAAATCGTCTAAATGTTGCATGATTTTATGTTTCAAATATGAATGTCAAAACGATTGAGTGCTTCTATGATTGGCTGTCGCAAAGCTGTGAGTTGTCCATCGCGATTGGCTTTTTGGTATCGAAAATAATTCCACACTTTGGCCCCCTCAGTATAAACCCGCCAAGAGAGCAAACCTGTGCCTATCATCACGAGCGTATAAGCCAAGGTTTCAAAAAAGTTTAAATCGTAACGACCAAAAACCAGTTCAGCAAGAATCCACCAATAGAGTGGAAAAAACACCAAACCTGCACAAAATCGAATGGTCGAGTCGTAGGCATCATCTACTTTTGCCACTTTTATCATCCTATCGGACAACCAAGCGGGTATCAGATTGCCCAAGCAACCGACTAAAAAAGCGGGTAAAGCGACCACCATGCCCAGAATACTGAGGGGTAGGTTCGTCGTTTTAGCTGCGTAGTCTTTGATTTTCAAACGATCTAAAGTATCAAAATAAGCCTCAACCTTATTTTTGAAGGACTCGAAAGCAGCGAGATGGGTCGCTTGCCAATCGTGCAAATCTGCAATCAATCGTTTGCTGCGTCTGTGGTGTGCTTCGACATCTAAAGGCGCATCGTTGGTGAGTAGGATTTCTAATTTTTTCAAAAACGCATCCTCAGCAGCGTCTTTGCAATGCACCGTGAGTTTGATGAATTGGTGTTCAATATCTTCGGTCAATTGTTGGACAGCTTGGCGGGGATTGTCGGCATACAGAGCCGCATAATTATCAGCCGAAAAGGGCTCACCGACTTCGACAACGACATCTGTACCAAATTTCAAAGCATCGTAATACGTGATGCCAACGGGCAGAATACGCAAATCGAGTGCAAAATCGTTCTGACTTTCGGCACTAAAAACAATGCGTGCCGTACCCGTTTTGCACTCTCTGATATGCCTTTCCGCATAGCTTGTGCCTTCGGGTGCGACATAGATGCTGCGCCCTGCTTTCAAATGAGTATCGCAAGCACGAAAGGCATCTTCATTCTTAGGTGTTTGCCCAGCGGGAATATCTTGAATACGTTGAATGGGAATACAGTATAAAGTGCTTAGAATGGCACGTGAAATCGGGTTTTTAAACAAACTGTAATTCACTAATAAAAAACATTGCTCACGTGCGTACATGAGTGTAAACAAGGGATCAAGCCCTGTGTTCATGTGGTTCGAGACGACCATCAAAGGACCTTTGGCAGTCAAGTTTTTGCGATTCACAAAAACGACTTTTCTGAAATATATGTTGAGCGAAACAACTGCTAAGGCTTGTAGAAAGCGATAGAAGAGTTTTAGGATTGGATTCATACGTTAAATTTAATCTCTTTAAGACCATTTCATGGTCATGTATCTGCCGCGCAAATTACGTTCATTCAAAAATATCGAAGCCTAATTAAGCATAAATATTTGATATTGTTTATTTGCCCCAATAATACGAATATTAGAGTATATTTGTGAATGTACTTCGCACGAACACACCACCATTATTTAATCACCAAATTTAATTCTTTAGAATGAAAAAAACGCACGTCCTGCTCCTCTTCACCTTTTTTTACCACATGGCATCGGCACAGATAAATGTCACCTATGCAATGGCAAACGACAGTCGATTATCACAAATTATAAAACAAAGCAATGGTAATTACTTGATTGTTATAAACGATATAAATAAAATACAGAGACCTTTTATTGTTAATGCTAAGATTTTAGAAATAAACTCAAGGGGTAATTTTATTGATAGCCTGATTTTTGCCTCCAAAGGCAGTAATCTAAATTCTTATATTGATAGATTAATTCCATTTTCTGATGGTTACATAGGCTTAGGTCAAATAACTAACAGACTCGATTCACGAGTCTCTTTTTGGGTATTTCGCTTAAATCAAAAACTACAACTCATTCAAGATACTTTAGTCCCTCTTGCAAGAAGTATGACAGCACCTGCTTTTGCTTTTGATAGAGATAGTAATATTATATTCTCATCTGGTAATTTATCTGTACCCATTTATTTTGGTAAAATAGATAAAAAAGGGAACGTATTTTCTTGGAAAGTGGATTCTTCTGAATTTTTGATTCCAAGTAGCTCATTGATAGTTAGAAAAGATAGCTTGCTTTATACCGTTTTCACAGACAAAGAATTCATCACTTTTGATACCGCTTTTAATAAAATTCATAAAACACCTATTGTTTTTAGTGCTGGATTTAATGCCACAGTGACTCCACTCAATGATTCAACATTTAGTATTGCAGGTCGAACAACGCTTACTTCTCTTTATGGTTGGCGGCAGTTTTTTGGTATCACAACAGTATCAGGTCGCATAATTTTTAGAAATATTTATTCTACAAGTGTGGATACAGCAATTTGGGGTGCTTTTAATTACGGTGCTGATTCAACTAAACAAAGTGAATGGTACTGGGGAGGAACTTACAACTACATACTTGGTTCAGACGGTCGTGCGCCTGTCGCATCATCTTTCATCTTGCACAAACTCAATCGAGATTACAGTATAAAATGGACAAAAAGATACGGCGGGGATGCCTATTACGAAATGTATGGTGTATTAACAACAGATGATGGTGGCTGTATCATGTATGGCACACGATACGACTACAACAGCGTACCTAAATACGATGCGTACATACTCAAAGTCAATGGCGAAGGTTTAATAACAAGCGAATCGTCCATACCCCTCAGTATCAATAACCTTCATATTTATCCAAACCCAAGTAGTGGATTGGTTAATTTTGATTACAAAGAACCTCTTAAAGATGTTCAAATTCGTGTCATTGATACAAAAGGCAGTTTGGTGCATCAAGTAAAAATAGCCGAAGGTCTTTTACCCACACTCGATTTATCTTTCTTGAATAAGGGGGTTTATTTTATTCAAATTATGGAGCAGAATCGCTTGTTTGCAATGACAAAGTGGGTGAAAAGTGAATAGCACAAATAGAGAAATCCCCCCCTCAGTAAAAATGATTTTTAGACGATTCCTCTTAGAATGTGATTAAAACTATTAAATCATTGCCCAACTTTATTGATATATAAAGTTGGGCTTTTAAAAATCTAAGAATGAAAAAAAACTATCTTTTACTATTATTTATATTTTTTTACAAAATTTCTTATACACAAATAAATGTTACGTATCGTTCAGCAAATGATAATCAAGCTTGGCAAATTATTAAAAAAAATAATGGTAACTACTTGGTCGTCGTAAATGAAGCTAATAGGAGACAAAGACCTTTAATTGGTCACACTAAAATTCTTGAAATGAACACGAGGGGTGATTTTATAGATAGTACAATATTGAAAAATGACACCCAAAATTTATTTATAGATAGGTTAATTCCTATTTCAGATGGTTATATTGGTTTAGGTCAAATTACCAACAGAAGTGATTCAAGAGAGTTCTTTTGGGTATTCCGATTGAATAAACAATTACAACAACTGCAGGACACAATCATGCTCATTACAAGAAGTATAGCTTCTCCTGCTATTGCTTTAGATAGAGATAGCAATATCATTTTTACTGCGTGGGACGTATACAAAACGACATATTTTGGAAAAATAACCAAAACAGGCAACTTACAGTCTTGGAAAATTGATTCCTCTCGCTTGGATTTACCAGCTAATCCCATAATCGCCCAAAAAGATAGTTTGCTTTATACCGTTCTTTATCCAACTAAATTTGTAACTTTTGATACGACTTTCAATAAATTACATGAAAAACCCAGTACATTTAGTAATGGACTTAACTCTACATTAATAATATTAAATGATTCTACCGTTGCCATTTCAGGAAAAACAGTTCTCCCAAATGTTCAAGGCTACAGACTTTTTTTTGGTGTTTCAACATTAAAGGGTAGAACTATTTATAAAACAGTTTATTCAACAAGTGTTGATACGGCTATTTGGAGTGCATGGAATGTCAGTGCAGATACAACAAAAACAGGAGAATGGTACTGGGGTGGTACTTATAATTTTATTTTAGGTGATGTAGGTCATGCTCCTATTCCATCATCTTTCATCTTGCACAAACTCAATCGAGATTACAGTATAAAATGGACAAAAAGATACGGTGGGGATGCCTACTACGAAATGTATGGTGTATTAACAACAGATGATGGTGGCTGCATCATGTATGGCACACGATACGACTACAACAGCGTACCTAAATACGATGCGTACATACTCAAAGTCAATGGCGAAGGTTTGATAACAAGCGAATCTTCCATACCCCTCAGTATCAATAACCTTCATATTTATCCAAACCCAAGTAGTGGATTGGTTAATTTTGATTACAAAGAACCTCTTAAAGATGTTCAAATTCGTGTCATTGATACAAAAGGTAGTTTGGTGCATCAAGTAAAAATAGCCGAAGGTCTTTTACCCACACTCGATTTATCTTTCTTGAATAAGGGGAGTTATTTTATTCAAATTATGGAGCAGAATAAGATTTTCTCTGTATCTCGTTGGGTAAAACAACGCTAAACATCAGAAGAATACTGAGGGGTCTAAATCTTAAAATCCAACAAGGCATTCTTTATAGTATTGTCGAATGCCTCTTGTTCACCAAAAAGAAATTTGACCTCGACAGGAATTGCAAATATATTCAATTGATTGTCAGCGATATAAGGTTTGTGCAATTCTAAACGAGTGGCATCTTTTTCGGTTGTTAAAATCACTTTTTTACGTCCTTGCATTTGGTCAAACAGCGTTTTGACATGAGCCACATCGTAGTTTGTGAATACACGATGGTCTTCAAAAGCTAAGGTCGTGACAGATTTGACACGTTTGCTCAGATGCTCAACCAGATAGTCCACTCGTGCAATGCCTGTGACCAAAAGCACATCGGTTTCGGCATCAATCTCGGTTTTTACTGAGGGGGTAAAAATATGGTAGGGCGCGCCATAATCGTAGTAACTGAAAAACACTTTTTGGTGTTCGAGCGGTTGAATATCGCGTATAAATTGCTGTTTTTCGGTTGTTTGCATATCAATGGGGCATTTTGACACAACGATAATATCAGCTCTCATCGCACCATCGCGCCATTCACGCAGATTGCCCACAGGCAGCAGATAGTCTTTGGTGTAAGGGCGTTTGTATTCCGTAATCAAGACATTTTTATAAGGCTGCACGGCAAGATGTTGAAACGCATCGTCGAGCAAAATCGTCTGAATATCAGGATAGCGATATATGATTTGTGGTATTGCATAAGCCCGACGTTCGCCGACCGCCACAGGTACTGAGGGGTATTTGCGTTTGAATTGTAAAGGTTCGTCGCCTACTTCCAGAGCCGTATTGTCTGGTTCGACCATGCGAAAGCCCTCCGTTTTGCGCTTATAGCCGCGACTCAAAACAGCAACATTGATATAGGGTTCGAGTAGGCGTATGAGATACTCGATGTGTGGCGATTTGCCTGCGCCACCTGTCGAAAGATTGCCGACCACAATGGTTGGGACATCGAATCGGGATGAACGCAAAAGCTGCATTTTGTACCCTAATTGGCGCATTTGTACAATACTGCCGTAGATGAAGGCAAAGGGCGAGAGTAAAATGCGCATCAGTAGATTATTCGTCATAATGAGACAAAAGTAAGTGAAGTTTTTTACTTTAATTTTTGAAACCTTAAAAACAATTTAACTCGATAAATGTTACTTTTGCAGTGAAAAAATAAAGACTAAATCCAAATAGTGCTGCGAAACGCAACTTTGAAAATAATAAAAAACTGATTATCAATTAATTAGCAATGGAACAGAAACGTAGAATATATCTCGACAACAATGCGACTACACCTGTTGACCCTCGTGTGGTAGAGGCGATGATTCCTTATTTCACCAATCATTTTGGCAATGCTGCCAGCCGCAACCACCCTTTCGGTTGGGAAGCAGAAGAAGGTGTTGACTACGCACGTGAGCAAGTCGCCAAACTCATTGGTGCAGAAGAAAAAGAAATCATTTTCACTTCGGGCGCAACAGAAGCCATCAATTTGGCTCTCAAAGGTGCATTCGAGATGTATGCTAAAAAAGGCAATCATATCATTACGGTCAAAACAGAACACAAAGCCGTTTTGGATACCTGCAAACACATTGAGAAAATGGGTGGCGAAGTCACTTATCTCGATGTCAATTACGATGCCACGATTAATCTGGATGAACTCGAAGCAGCCATCAAACCCAATACTATTTTGGTGTCTGTGATGTTTGCAAACAACGAAACGGGTGTGATTCAAGATATGAAACGCATCGGTGAGATTTGCGCCAAACATGGTGTTTTGTTTATGTCGGATATTACGCAAGCCGCAGGCAAAATACCTGTGAACGTAAAAGAATTGGGTATTCACTTGGCAACTTTCACAGCGCACAAAATGTACGGCCCTAAAGGTGTCGGTGCGTTATTCGTCAATCGCATCAAACCCCGTGTGAAGGTGACTGCTCAAATTGATGGTGGTGGTCACGAGCGTGGTATGCGTTCGGGAACTTTGAATGTGCCAGGCATTGTCGGTTTTGGCAAAGCGGCTGAAATCGCGATGCAAGACATGGAAAAAGACGCAGCACGTCTGTCGAAAATGCGCGACCGCCTGCAAAATGCACTTTTGGAATTGGAAGAAACAACAATCAATGGCACAACAGCAAGCCGTATGCCGCATGTGACCAATATGTCATTCAAACACGTCGAAGGTGAAGGTTTGATGATGACGTTCAATCAAGAAATTGGTTTGTCATCGGGTTCAGCTTGTACTTCGGCTTCGCTTGAGCCTTCTTATGTGTTGGTGGCTATGGGTTTGGGCGACGATTTGGCGCATTCTTCTTTGCGTTTTTCGTTGGGTCGTTTCACAACCGATGCGGACATTGACTACACCATCGAAGCCATTAAAAAAGGTGTGAACCACATGCGCGATTTGTCGCCTATTTGGGAAATGTACAAAGAAGGTATTGACTTATCGCAAGTAGAATGGTCTGAGCATTAGATTACTGAGGGGTAGTGTTTTCAAATTCGTAAATATTGACACCCCTTTTAACGCAACAATTTGAAAATCAATATTCATTAATAATATTCAATAGAAAATACAATGGCATATTCAGAAAAAGTAATTGACCATTTCCATAATCCACGCAACGTGGGTACACTCGATAAGGCTAAAAAAACAGTTGGAACAGGCTTAGTTGGCGCACCTGAGTGCGGTGACGTGATGCGTTTGCAAATCGAAGTAGATGAATCAACGAACACCATCGTTGATGCCAAATTCAAAACTTTCGGTTGCGGTTCGGCTATTGCCTCTTCATCATTGGCAACTGAGTGGCTCAAAGGCAAAACAGTTGACCAAGCTTTAGCGATAGACAATATGGACATCGTTGAAGAATTGGCTTTGCCTCCTGTGAAAATTCACTGCTCGGTGCTTGCAGAAGACGCTATCAAAGCGGCTATCAAGGACTATCAAGTGAAAAACGGCTTACTCGTTGAGGCATAAATTAAGTATAACATGTGGGCGATAAACTATAAAATGAGACCGTTTTATGCTTTATCGCTCTCTTATCTACTTCATAATTTAGATAAAAAATGATATTCGTAGCAGATTCAGCCAAAGATAAAATTGCAGAAATACGCAATACTGAGCATTTGACTACTGAACATTTTGTGCGTGTTTCCGTAGTCAGTGGCGGCTGTTCGGGTTTGTCCTACAAAATGGATTTTGATAACGAAAACAAACCCAACGACCAAGTTTTTGAGCATAATGGCGTGAAAGTCGTTACTGATTTGAAAAGTTTCCTCTATCTGTTCAACACCACGCTTGAATTTTCAGGTGGTTTGAATGGCAAAGGCTTTGTGTTCAATAATCCAAATGCTGCCCGCACCTGCGGCTGTGGCGAAAGTTTTGCAGTCTAATTTGCAGCCTAATAAAAGAAGCCAGATTAGAGATTTTGAAGTTTTCTCTTGTCTATAATTTCAAAATCTCTAATCTCAACATCTTCTCTCCAATGTCTTCCATTTACAAAATCAATCGTTCCAATGCTGAGAATCTGTGTACAAGTTATATGGATTCGCCCATCGGGCTGCTCGAAGTGCGTTGTACTGAGGGGGGGCTAAGGAGTCTCAATTTTGTAGATGAGAAAAAATTTGATGACAACCCCAATGCGTACAATCTTTTGACTCTCAAACAATTAACAGAGTATTTTGAAGGCAAAAGAAAAGAATTTGACCTGCCTTTAGACCTCGAAGGCACCGACTTCCAAAAACGTGTATGGGCAGAATTGCTCAAAATTCCATTCGGTAAAACACGTTCCTACCTCGAACAGTCCAAAGCTGTCGGCGATGTCAAAGCAATTCGCGCTGTCGCATCTGCCAACGGGCAAAATAAAATTGCTATCATCGTGCCTTGCCACCGAGTGATTGGCTCTGATGGCTCATTGACAGGTTTTGCAAGTGGTTTGCACCGTAAAAAGTGGCTTTTAGAGTTTGAAAATCCGCCTATTCAAGGCGAGTTGTTCTGATAAACTTTCAATTTTTTATGAAACTTCTAAACAAAACCCTTTAAAAAAAGTTAGGTTGCTGAGTTATAGAAAAGCCCAACTCACTAACTTTTATGAACTTTAACCTGCTTCTTTTTCGGCGTATTGTTTTCTCAATATTTGCCGTTTTCATCATTCTATCAGCTTATTTCACGACGAAATTGCGTTTTTCATTTGATTTTGAGCAGTTTTTTCCACAAGGTGATGCTGATTTAGAGTTTTTTCAAGATTTCATTAAAAATTTTGAAACAGACGACAATTTCTTATTGGTCGGTATTGAGCATCATACTGAGGGGGGGGTATTTGACCAATCTTTTCTACAAAAGTTTGATAGTTTGACCGAAAAATCGGCAGAATTACCTTATATCACAGACAATCAATCGCTGACAAAAGTCAAACTACCCGTCAAATCCGCTTTTGGCATCATGCCGATTCCGGCAATTCATATTGAAGACTCTTCCTACTATGCCGAAGACCGCATAAAAGTTTTGAGTGACCCACGCTTTGTGCGCAACTTGATTTCGGAAGATGGCAAATCACTCGTCTTATTCTTAAAAACGAAAGATAAAATCAATCTCGAAGAGTCCGAAACCTTAATGCACAGCCTCGACTCATTGGTCAAATCCTTCAATTTTAACGATTATCATTATTTAGGACGGGCTAATTTTCAGAAAGAATTGGTCTGGATGCAAAAACGAGAAGTTTTCGTTTCGACTATTGTGGCGGCTATTTTGGTGTCCATCATCATCACTATTTTGTTTCGCCGTTGGAAAACAGTGGCGTTGGCGATGACTTCTATCGGGCTCTCAATGTTTTTATTTTTCGGCATTTTAGGTATTTGGGGGCGTGAATTGTCAGCAATGGCAGCGTTGTATCCTGTTTTGATGGTCATTATCGGCACGTCTGACTTCATTCACATGCTATCAAAATACATTGATGAACTGCGCCGAGGACACAGTCAAGACGAAGCGATATGGCTCACGATGAAAGAAATCGGCTTAGCTACTCTGATGACCGCCGTGACGACGGCTGTTGGCTTTGCAACGCTCGTGACCAGCCGAGTCGTGCCCATTCAGCAATTTGGGGTCAATGCAGCCATTGGGGTCATGGTGGCTTATGTAACGGTTCTGTTGTTCACGACTGCTATGTTTTCGTTTTTTAATGTCAATGACTTGATTTTACTGAGGGGTGGCTCGACGCGCATTGAACAACTGATGCAAAAGGTTTATCAAGTAACCAAGCTGCGTTCGCGCACGATTGGACTTATTGCGATGGGTGTGCTGCTGGTTTCTGTGTATGGTGTCAGTAAAATTAAAACCAATTACAGTATCGAGGACAATATGCCAATTGGCGAAAAAGTAACGAGCGATTTTTTCTTTTTTGAAAAAGTATTTGCTGGTTTTCGCCCCTTGGAATACGCTGTTTTTGCCCAAAATGGCTTGCGGGCAGACGATTATGCCGTAATGAATGCTATGAATAGAGTTGAGGAATATATAAAAACCATACCTGCTATTAGGTCGGTCACTTCACCAACGATGATTTACAAATCCATCAATCAAATGACCAATGGCAATAGGAATGAAGCTTTTTTATTTCCTTCCGATTCAAGTCAATTTGCTGATTTTCAAATCATTGCAGAACAAATACCTAAATCTGCTTCTCAAGTTTTGATGTCGAAAGATGGCACAAAAGCGCGGATTGCAACCAAAGTTTCTGACTTAGGAGCGGATTCTGTCATGGCTGTCGGCAACCGTATTGATGCGTGGATTGCCAGCAATATTGACTCCAATGTGGCTAAATTTAGGCGAACAGGCACAGGTTACATCATTGACAAAAACGCTATGTATATCCGCGACGATTTGCTCGAAGGTATTGCGTGGGAAGTAGGCTTGATTGCTCTCATTATGGGTCTGATGTTGCGAAATGCGCGCATGATTGTGATTTTTTTGATTCCCAATCTATTTCCACTTGTGTTTGCAGGTGCGCTGTTGGGCTATTTGGGCATTGATTTAGATGCTGGTATTTCTATGATTTTCACCGTTGTTTTTGGTATTTCGATTGACGACACGATTCACTTTTTGTCCAGTTTCAATATCAACCGAAAAAAAGGACAGACAGTAGATAAAGCGTTACATACCACGCTTTTAGAAACGGGAAAACCTGTTTGTATCACCACGATTATCCTATTTTTTGGTTTTTTAGTCATGCTTTTCTCAATTCACCCCCCCTCAGTAACTGTCGGCAAATTGATAGCTGTAACCCTCATAACAGCGTTGATGAGCGATTTATTTATCAATCCAATACTCATTCGTTGGTGGATAAAAGACAAAATATGAAATGAAAAAGGCAGTCATTCAAACGAAATGACTGCCTTTTCTATGTTTCGTATTTTTTTAAAACAAACCTTCTACCGACCAATAACGCTCGCCTGTGTCGTAGTTGAAAGTCAAAATTCTTGCACCTTTAGGTAATGAAGGCAGTTTTTTCTCAACCGCTGCTAACGATGCCCCCGTGGAAATGCCCGCTAAAATGCCTTCCTCGCGTGCCAATCGCTGTGCCATAGCAAAAGCCTCCTCTTTCGATACTTTGATGACACCATCTAAAACGTCCGTATGTAAATTGGCAGGAATAAAACCAGCACCGATACCTTGAATCGGATGCGGCGAGGGCGCCCCCCCGCTGATGACGGGAGATGCCGCTGGTTCAACCGCGAAAACTTTCAAATTTGACATTTTAGGCTTCAATATTTCACCACAACCTGTAATGTGTCCACCTGTTCCTACACCTGTGATGAGTGCATCGAGTCCATCAGGAAAATCCTGCAAAATTTCGAGTGCCGTAGCGTCTTTATGTATTTTTATATTCGATTGATTCTCAAACTGTTGTGGCATCCAAGCATTGGGTAATGAAGCAACCAATTCCTTGGCTTTTTCGATAGCTCCTTTCATACCCTTTTCGCGAGGTGTTAACTCAAAACTTGCTCCATAAGCCGCCATGATTTTGCGTCGTTCGATTGACATGGATTCTGGCATGACCAAAATCAACTTATAACCTTTGACCGCACACACCATCGCTAAACCGATGCCTGTATTGCCAGATGTTGGCTCAATAACAACAGCCCCCTCAGTAATTTGACCAGTTTTTTCCGCTTCTTCAATCATGGAAAGGGCGATGCGGTCTTTGATACTTGCACCTGGATTCTGTTTTTCTAATTTTATGTAAATTTCGTAGTCGTCGCCAAACAAGCGATTTATTCGGACATGTGGTGTGTTGCCAATGACACCTAAAACGTTTTGGAATTTCATTTTCTCAGTTTTTTATTGATAATCAATGAGTTGCTTTTTCAAATAACAAAATTAATGGGTTCAGCGAAGTCTTTATTGGTGCGTACTTTCACTTCGCTTTTATGATACACTAAGGAGTTGGCAGGCACCCCCTCAGTAAGCCATACATTACCACCTATCACAGAGTCCTTACCAATCACCGTACGTCCACCTAAAATCGTTGCACCTGAATAAATGACCACATTGTCTTCGATAGTCGGATGACGCTTATTATTCGCTTCTGCTTTGACGACACTCAACGCACCTAAAGTCACTCCCTGATAAATTTTTACATTATTACCAATAATACATGTCTCTCCAATCACAACCCCCGTTCCGTGGTCAATAAAAAAACCTGAACCGATGACAGCTCCTGGATTGATGTCAATACCCGTCTGGCTGTGCGCCCATTCCGAAATCATACGTGGTAAAATAGGAATATTCAGTTCATACATTTCGTGTGCAAAACGATACACAGCTATGGCATAAAAACCCGGATAGGCTGCAATCACTTCTTCGATACTACTTGCGGCTGGATCAAATGCCAAAGTAGCCTCCGCATCTTGTCGCAACAAGCTATAAATCAATGGAATACGTGCGAAGTATTGCTTGACAATGAGTTCTATCGGCTCTATTTCCTCTTCCAGTGGTGTTAGCAATTCCCATAGTTGTAACTCCAATTGTCTGATTTCCAGCTCGCTCACAGCCTCAGCACAGCGCACAGGGAATAAAATATCAATGAGTCGGTCAATCCATTCATGCGCTTTTTTCTTATTGGGTAAAGGGCGCAGTTGTTGGCGATATTGCTCATGAATCTGTTTGACAAGACTTTGAGCCTCATTCATATCTTTATTTTGTCTCGATTTTTTTAGTAACTCCATTTGCATGTCTTCAATATTTTTTTGACAAAATATGAAACGAATTTCAAGCCAAAAAGATGGACAGGTTTCGACAAGACATGATAAATCATGCCCAAACGCACAATTTTAATCATTTTGAGAAGCCATATAAGTTGCCGTTGCGTCTAATTCTTCGTAAAAGTCAGCGCCATAAGCTCTCGTCAAGGCATCTTTTAAGAATTTATATACAGGCACTTTATGTTCAGCGCCTAATTTGCAAGCATTGGAGCAAATATCCCAACGATCGTAATTGAGTGCCTCAAAACCATCTGACCGTGTGACTCGAATGGGATAAAGATGACAAGATATGGGTTTTTGAAAATCAACTTCTCCTGCTTTCCATGCTTTTTCGATGCCACATTGTGCTATGCCATTGGGTTCTATGACCAAAAAAGCACATTTACCATCGGGCAGAAGTTGTGTGCCAAATTGTTCCATACCTTTGAAATATTCATACCCCCCCTCAGTATCAATCTTATTTTGTCCTTCTTCGGTCAAAAATGGACGAACTTTTGGATAGATATCATTCAAAATATCCAATTCTCCATCATCTAAAGGCGCACCCATATCGCCTTCCCAACAACAAGCTCCTTTACACTTCGACAGATTACAAATGAAGTGTTCCTCAACGAGTTCGTCGCTTATTAATTTATCTTGAATAAGAATCATGCTAATTTTTTGTCGTAAAAATAAGAAAAACGGTCAGAACACTGTGGTGTTCTGACCGTTTTTAAATTTTTTATGCCTTAAAGTGACTATTAATATGACCAAAGATCATGTTCGTAGTTAAAAATTTCTGCTTTAATTTTCTCGCCTTCCAACAAAAGGTCAATGCCTTGTAGGTAGTCTTGCAGACGACGATTGTGAACGTTTGACTCTTTCCAAACATAACTTGAGAAACGACGTTGCTCGAACAAATCTTCCCATGACATAGGATTTGAGTCATTGCCTTCAATGAATGCACGATGACGAGCCAAATACTCACGACAGTCAGGGTAACGAATCCAGAACAAAGGTTGTTCGTACATAAATTCACCTGCCTCATTTGTCACGTCTTTCAAAGGTGCAATACCTAAGATACGCACTTTCAAATTAGAATATTGACGGTCAAAATACCAATCTTCTTTGATACGGTAACGTTTGATGTCGTCTGGATTAATTTTATTGAACACCACTTTGATTTTTGTTTCATAAGTAGTTGGGTCAATCTGAGTGATGGTATCGGCGTGACTCAAGATACTTTGTAGTTCTTGATTCGACATTTTGTACCAAAACTTATCATTGTCTGCCTTATAAGCTTTGATTGCCGTATCTTGTTGAATACCTTTCATTAAAACGGTGAAGAAAGGCATTTCTGGATAGATGAATGGCAAATTAATTTTTTCACGTACGTCAATAACACGCCAAACACGCTTGCTCCATAAGATATCAGCTTCACGAATGGGCTCCCAAGGTAAAAGTTGTTTGTCCAAAATCAACTTTCTTTGGACAATGCCATCGAGTGGTGCATCTGCATCTGGTGGAATATCCACATTGTTTTCGACAGGCTCTATTTTGGGCTGAGTCGTGCCACCCGGTTGTTGTTGCGTAGTGGCGGGCTGTGTTGTTGCAGGACGAGACTGCGGTTGTGTAGTCGTCGTTGTTGTTGTCGTAGGTTTTGATGCTTTATTTGCGCCGCCTGTGAAATCAGGGAAAGCATCATTGTCATTTGTCTTGACCTCTTCAGGTACTTGAGCGATGGCAACACTGACTAACAAGCTAAACGCTGCCATACTAAACCATTTCAAAGCTGACTTCATGTTACTGAAAACCGTGTTTTTGATGAAAAATCGCTTTTTATTGTCTGAATACTGTCCGCAAGGACTCTTTTGAGAGAGGGGTATTCATTTTAAAAGAAAACGCACTCATCTGTGTTTTATTTTCTGAAAAATGTTAAAACTGAGATGAGTGCGCTTAAATAAATTTTATCCTTACTTCACAAGGAAACTCATTGAACCCAAATCACGAGCTGCTACGTCACCAGGACAACGGCCGCGAATTTGGAAGAATTGGTATTGGTCACCTGGGTTTGCAGAACGACACAATCTTTCAACTTCAGGATTGGTAGGTCCTGTAACGTTTGCTTGTTGTGGATCTTCTCTTTTTTGAAGACGTACGCACACATAACTTTGAATACTACATCTTGCATCAAAATCAAAGTTCTCCAATAATGCGACTAAACCATTAAAAGCTCGCATTTCTCCATTATTAACAACACCACCTTTCTTTTTAGAAGTAGTTTGAGCAACTGGGTCAGGAATAGGCTTCACTCTAAACTTTTTCTGAACGTTCATAGAACCCGCAGATAACGTAATAATCGCTTCACCTGGACGATTTACACGAACATTGTAGTTATTGTCATTTACTCTGTTAATTGACTCACAACCTGTACAATTAACTTTCAACTCATTTGAAGAAACTCCAGCAGCTGAAACTGCAATTGGATTATCAACGCCAATGTAGAAAACATTCATTTTTTCAGCAGAAACAGTAGCAGATTTTTCACCTACTTCATATTCAAACTCACCTTGAGCCGTCGTTGTTTGCCCTGTTAATGGATTGCGAATATTTGCAGTGGCTTTCACTGTTTGTTTGCCTAAACCACTTGGTGTTGTTTCGTAGTGAGCTACACCGTCTTTCATGCCTAAACCAGAGCCGTTAACGCTGATGCTAACATCTGTGCCAGGGTTAGAACTGTAAGCAGCCAAGTAAACGTCTGCCTCAAATTTATCACCACGAATTAAATAAGCTTTCTTAGGTGCAATAGCCACTTTAAATTGGTCGAATTTGATTTCTTTACCACCTACTTCATTAAAGAAATAGTTTAACAAAGCTGTCTCAGAAGTTTTAGCATCTGATACAAACTTTGTCAAGGTTGGCATAACAGCAGCTACAGGCATTTGTTTGAATTTCAAATCCGTCCAATTTGTTGCTTTTGAGTCAGATGGTATTTCATCTACTTTCAGAGCAATTTGAGCTTCCAATTCTTTTCTTTTGGTCGGATCGGTGACCAATGCCAAGAATTTTTGACGTGTTTCAGCGATTTTCTTTTCTAACTCTTCGCCTTTCTTTTCGTTGATGAAGAAGTTTGTTGGCACATCTTTATCTTTATAACGAACAGGGCGACCATCCGTATGATGTGGATCAATTCCACCCGCACGAGTTGTTAATTCTGTAACCATAGAATTTACATAATTTGCAAATTCTTTTGAAATATTAATAGCTTCAACAGCTTTGCTCTGAAAAGCTTGGTTGTTCGCATTTTTATATGCTTCAACTTGCTTGTCAATAGCATTTTTAATCATTGTATTCGACTTGTCCACAATCTCATTAGAGCTTTTCATACCTTTATTTAAGGCATAAAAAGCATTAATGATCTCAGCCGATACGTTCAAGGCAAGCATCGCAGTCAAAACCAAATACATTAGGTTAATCATTAACTGCCGCGGTTCCTTAGGTATTGACATTTTTTATTCTTCCTTTTGAAGTTTTTTAAAATTGGTTTCTAAAAGAAAGTCATGAGTCATTTTTACTGAGGGGGTATTTTACCCGATGAATGCAATAATGACAAATGACTCCATGGCACTAATAATTATTTACCACCTACATTTGACATTGCAGACAACATACCACCATAAACGGCATTGAGTGAACTCAAGTTTTTGTTCAAAGAAGCCAATTGCTCTTTGTAAACTTTCACATCGTTAGATGCAGAATTCATATCAGCCATCGCTTCTGTCAATTTTGAGTAGAAATTACTCATTGTTTTGATTTGCTCTTGCGTGCCACTGAAATCAACTTCTTGCAATGCTTTGAGTGAACCTAAACTTTTTGACATACCTTGCAATTCAGTCAACATACCACTCAATTTGTTTTCAACGATTTCGCCGTTCAAACCAGGCAATTGCGCTTGTGGTTGTGAGCCAAGACTACCACCCAATTGAAGTGGACCAATTTTAGAATTATAATCGCCGAGACCTGGAATTAATTTGTCCCAATAATAATCAGGTTCAGGTCCTAAGATACCCAACATCAAGAACAAACCAGCCTCAACAGAAAGACCGATGATAAGCATTTCTGACGCAAAAGGCCAGCTTTCGATTTTGAACAAAGCACCCATCAATACGATAGCTGCACCAACACCAATAATTAAGTTTTTGATGTACTTAAAACCTTTAGATTTGACGAAACTCATTGTTGTTTTTACTTTTAGAAAACAGGTTAATAAAAATATTTTTCGATTTTTTATTCCAAACGAAGAAGATGCTAACAAAGTTACTTAATTAAGTACATTGTTAGATGAAACATAGATTTTTTAATTATCAAAATCTATTTAAAGTTTTGTGTATGTTCTACAAAAGGCGAGTAATTGCCCTGAGTATTTAGTCGGATACTGTCCTAAGGACTCCTTGCGGAGAGGGGGAACAAAAATAAGTCCCCCTCAGTATAAGTTTGTTTTTATACTAAAAATCGTTGATTGAACGACCTAAGAATGTCAATGCACAACGGAAACCGATGTAAGACTTTGTTGTATCTTGGAACTCGAATGTGCGCGTACCTGTTTGTAGGAAATAGGCAATATCTTTCCAAGAACCACCGCGAATGACTTTACGTTTTTTAGCAGGTGGGTCATCGTCTTTAGCATCGTAACGATAGTCAGGCTCTAAATCGTGCAAACCACCCGTATTATCTGTGTAAGCTGTAATAGTCCATTCAGCTACATTGCCTGCCATATTATATAAACCATAATCGTTCGGGAAGTAAGCGTCAGCTTTTACGGTGTACATACCGCCATCTTCTGGATAATTGCCACGACCTGGTTTGAAGTTCGCTAACAAACAGCCTTTTGAGTTGCGTGTATAGTAACCACCCCAAGGATAAGGAGCTAAATCGTGACCACCACGAGCCGCATATTCCCATTCAAATTCGGTTGGCAAACGGAAGTCTTCTGTGTTTACATCTTTACTACCGCGATAAGTGTTCCACAATTTTGTACGCCACCAACAGAAAGCGCGTGCCATGTGCCAATTGACACCAATGACAGGATAATCGTCGAAAGCAGGGTGCCAGAAATAGTTACGAGTCATAGGCTCGTTATAGGAGTAAGCAAAGTCGCGAATCCAACTCAATGTATCTGGATAAACAATGACTTTCTTTTTTACAATGAACTCTTGGCGAGAATAACGCTTACTTTGGTCTTTTGTATCAACAGGGCGTTGCCAATTACCATTGTAATGTGCCGCTTTTTGCCAATCGTAGTACTCATACTCTACAACAAATTTCTCTGCATTGTACTCTGTGCGACCGTCGAATTTGTCTTTACCTTGATAAAACAAGTCTGCCAGAGTTTCATCTTCCCAGTCAATTTCTTGTTCCCAGTCAACGATTTGTTTGCCATCGTCACCCTCAATGTAGTGGTCGAGTTTGACGTGTGCCAACGAGTCGCGCACCCATTCAATGAATTGACGGTACTCGTTGTTCGTGATTTCAGTGTCGTCCATAAAGAAACCTTGGATAGAAACAGATTTCGGACGATTGACGTAACTGCGGCTCATATCCTCATCACTTGGACCCGCATGGAACTCTCCCGAAGGGATGTACACCATACCGAAGGGGTTAATCCCTTTCCAAGTCGGGCGGTCTTTCGCGCCTAACAGTTGACCGTTCTCTTTTTTGCCACACGAAGCCCAAGTAAGCCCCAAGGCAACCAGCATAAGAAGAAGTGCTCTCGATTGTCTTTTCATTGCTTTAATTCTCGATTATCCCTCAATTTTGTGAAATGACAGGCTATCTTTTTAAAAAAACGCCCAAATATAGAATGTTTTGCAGAGATACAATAACGGATTAAGTTTTTGTTTACACAATTCGATGTTTTGCAACATTGCTTGTGGTTAAAAATGTCTCAAAAAAACGTTGTTTCATAGATTTAAGTATATTCAAGAGCATTTTTTTGTGACTATTATTTCAAAAATGACAATGAGTGATTTGTTTAATTCATATTCTCATCATTTTCAAAATAGAATAGTTTTTAAAACTCAAAACCGAGGACTGTAAATAATCGGCGGTAGTTTTCCTTTTCCAAATTCTTTGCCAATATTGTATTTTAATGCAATTTCATGTCCTCCTTGTGTCGCACTTTTCAGTGTCGAGACTGTAATATCATACGCATAAGCCAGTGTTAACTTAGAACTTAGATTAAAACCGCCAAAAATTACGGCAGCATCTTGTGTTGTCTTACTAAAACCTCTGAACGCACCGCCTAGAAAAAAATTATCATTGTAGCGCAAAAACATTGAAATTTCTGCTTGTGTCTGAACACCGTCCGAACGCAACATGACTGAGGGGTGTATTGTCAAACTACTCACTACATTCAAATGTGTTGCCACAAAAGCCGAATAGTGACGCTTCAACTTCGCCTCCGTCACCTTCTGACTTGTCAAAGACAGCGTTGGTTCAGTCAAATTTCCAGAGAAAATACCTGCGTCAAATTTCTCTGCCTTAAAAAAAACACCCGCATCGAACGTCGTTACAATGCCACGCAAGGATGCCGTATTGAGTATTTTATCTTGATGGTCAATCACGCCTTGATTATAATCACCGCTTGGTGTACGCAATTTTGCCCCATCAATCGAGCCTTGAATGATACCGCCTGCTGCACCGATTGACAATTGAGCATCGCCTATTTTTTTGATAAAATTATACGACACTTTTGCTGTCAAACCACTGCGCGCGCCAATATTCTCGTTAACTACTTGAAAACCTACACCACTACTGATGATACTGAGGGGTAGTGACACATTAATATATTGTGTCTGCGGGCTACCTTGCAATCCAACCCATTGCGCTCGAAGCCCTGCCGTAGCCACCAATGTCTTGTCTAAACCGCCCGCAGCAGGATTTTCACCATATGTGTTGAGCATATACAAACTGAATTGTGCAGGCTGTTGCGCATTTATCAAGCTTACTGAACAAATCAAAAGACAAAAAATGTAAATTTTCTTCATGGCTACTACGGTTAGGTTTGTTTTTTTAGAAAACAAGGTTTTATTTTCTTTTACAAAATATCGAGCATTTCTTCGATTGTCCGAACAGGCATTTTGCAAGCATAATTTTGGCAAACATAAATCCTTGATTGCCCCCCCTCTCCCGAAGGAGTTCTTTGAACAGTATCAGCCTGTCTATCATTCAAAAGTGGCAATGTTTTATCTTCTTCAACGCTTGCCATCAGGATTTTATTGGGTAAAAATAAAGCATTAATCGCTTTCGCTTTTTGCACAAAATCAGTGCCTACAACAGCAATTTCATAAGGTGGAAAAACCACAGCCAATGCACAACCTGCCCATTTACTGAAACTCGAAGGATAACGCTCCAACATATCTGCCACAGATAAAAGCATCCGATGGCTCAGTTCGTGATATTTTTTATCATCAAAAATATGTGCCAAACGCTGTAAATTACGCACCATTGTCGCATTGCCCGAGGGCGTAGCAGAATCGTAGAGGTCTTTTTTACGCAACAAAATATCTGCTTGTTTTGCCGAGGTAAAATAGAACATATTTCCCGATTCATCAAAGAAATTTTCTATCGTATAATCGGCATACATTTTTGCTTGGTCAAGATATTGTTTATCGAAAGTAATGCCATAAACATTTAAAAGAGCTTCAATCAAATAAGCATAATCTTCTAAAAAACCCTCATACTGAGCTTGTCCATTTTTGTAAGTGTGGTACAAACCGATACCTTCTGATTGTTTAAAATTTTTGAAGATAAAATCCAAACTTTCAACAGCGACTTTTCGATACTCCTCCTGTCGGACAGTACCTAAAGCCTCAAAAGCTTTTGCAAAAGCCGAAATCATCAAAGCGTTCCAAGATAGCAAGATTTTGTCATCAAGCCCGGGTTTTACTCGCTTTTCACGTATGTCAAACAACTTTTGCCGGCATTTTTGCATTTTTTCTTTCAAAAAAGCCGTTTCTATACCTTTTTCTGTGGCAAACTCGTCATATGACTTAGCCCGCCATAGAATATTTGTTTCTTCCCAATTGCCCCCCTCAGTAATATCATAAAATGCGCAAAAAAGAGGCGAATCATCTCCCAAAACAGCATCCATTTCAGCTTTCTGCCACACATAAAATTTGCCTTCCACACCCTCCGAATCGGCATCATAGGCCGAAAAAAAGCCACCATCGGGCAAGCGCATATCGCGCAAAACGAATGCTAATGTTTCTTCAATTGTTTCGCTGTAAATATCACGTTTTGTTAATTTATAAGCATCACATAAAACCGTCATTAACAAAGCATTATCATATAGCATTTTTTCAAAGTGCGGAATCAGCCAAGCTCTGTCCGTTGCATAGCGCGCAAAACCACCGCCTAATTGGTCATAAATGCCTCCTTGAATCATTTTTTGAAGCGATAATTCGGCATGTTCTAAGGCTTCTGTGTTTTTTGTATAAAAATAATAATCCAGCAAAAACTGAATACTCATCGTTGCTGGGAACTTTGGCGCACCGCCCCAACCGCCTTCTACCCTATCGAATCGTTCGCGCAAAGCGTAATACACATTGTCCAAATAATCGCGGTTGAAAACTGAAGCCGATTCGGTTATAAAATCTACAAAATGCCCCCCCTCTCCGAAGGGAGTTCCTTGAACAGTATGTGAACTATTTTTGACATAATTTTTATCTGAATTTCGGATAATATCTGTCAATTGATTCGCTTGACCTTCCACCACATCTCGTTTGAGATGGTAAGCATCTGATAAGTTTTTCAAAACCTGCGTCCACGAAGGTCGCCCATAAGCCGATTGAGGCGGATAATAAGTGCCTGCAAAATAGGGTCTGCCATCGGGCAATAAAAAACAATTGAGTGGCCAACCACCACCACCTGTTATGATTTGACACGCTTCCATATAGATTTGGTCTATATCAGGACGTTCTTCTCTATCTACTTTGATGCAGACAAATAACTCATTCATCAAATCTGCAACTTCTTGGTTTTCAAAAGATTCGCGTTCCATAACATGACACCAATGGCATGTCGAATAACCTATACTGACCAAAATCGGTTTGTCCTCGGCTTTTGCTCGTGCGAAGGCTTCGGGTTTCCAAGCGTACCAATCTACTGGATTGTGGGCATGTTGGAGTAGATAAGGTGAGGTTTCGTGAATGAGATGATTCATATATTTTTTAAGTACAAAGACAAAAGATTTTATGTATAAAACAGCTACTATTTCTCAACTTTTAATAACCTTTTTCAAAATTATTTCATTTTTACCTACAATTTTCACAAAAAACAAACCATTTGAGAAATTTTCAGTGGATAATTCAATCGCTTTTGATACATCAACGGACATTTTGTTCTCGTAAAAAACGCGCCCCGACACATCTGTAACGGAAACCATAACATTATCTTGAAATGAAGACTGAATGCTGATTGTCAATGTTTTATCAAATGGATTTGGAAAAACTGTTGCTGTCATGTTAGCAACAACTTTCAAAGCTATAATGTTTGAAAAACGTTCAGAACCATCGTTGTCAACGATGTGCAAACGATAATAATATACTGTACCGATGGTTTGCATTTTATTGTCATCTGCGTAGCTATAATACTGAGGGGTCTGACTTTCGCCCACCGCTTTCACTTGGTCAATTTTTCTCCAAATGTGTCCATCATAGCTTTTTTCAACCTCAAAATACGCGGTATTGCGCTCGGTGGCTGTTTTCCAAGTCAATAGGTTTTTATCTTTTTGCACTTCACCTTTGAAATGAACCAACTCGACAGGAATGATTACTGAGGGGGTCAAAAAAATAGGCGCACCTGTCAAAGCAATATTATTGGCAGAAACAGAAGTTGTTGTATTTGCATTTGAAAAATTCCACTCACGTTTGGTCATCTGTGAAAAACCTAACTGAGGTGGAAATGAATAAGTTGCCGTCGCCATTTCCGACTTATCGGTTGTCGTTTTTGCCCATAATATATATGTGTAGTTGCCCGACGCATCTTTGAAAGCTGCACCGTCTGTATTCGTGGGCAAATTAAGCTCAGCTGTGCGAGTCGCGTCGTAAGTTTTATTGAATAGTTGTCCCGATGTCGTTTTCAAAGACCAACCTTCATCGTTTACAACGGCTGTTGCGGGGTTTGACAGATATTGATACAAACCCATAACATCAAACTCTTCACGAGCTGGTGAAAAATGTCGCTCGCCCAATTGCCATACATTCCACTGCATAATGCCATTTTTGACACAAGCAACATAGGCTTTTGGAATAAAATTGCGCTGCAACTCTGCGCCACCACAGTCATAGTCAGCCCCCCACTGATTGGGATTGAAGGCAATACGGGGTATATTCATCTCCGTAATCAACCATTTTTTCTGCGGATATGTCCCACCGTCGTAGCTATGCGTTTTAAAGACATTTTCAAAATTATTGATAACCAAACCGATACCTTCTGCTGCGCCATCGGAATGACGAAAATATTGCCAAAACTGGTCGGTTGGGTCACGCCGACGCACGCTGCCGTCGAAATGAGGGTAGGCATGGTGAGCTATGGCATCGAAATAGGCACCTCCTTTGTGCGGATACTGAGGGGTGACAGAACCATCAACAGGATTGTCCGTATTGCGCAAAATGGCATCCAGAAAACTTGGATAACCCGGTGACGATGGACAAACCAAACCTGTGGGGTCGAGGGTTTTGACAATATCGTAGCTGATGCGCAACATGCGGATATAGTGGAAAATAGGCGCACGCAATTTGTAATCGCAAGGGTCAGGGTTGTTTTCCCACCAATTACCAGCCACGCCCCGTTTTTGCCAGCCTTTCCAATAGGTGTAATCAAAGCCGACTTCGTTCCAGATTTCCCAAAAAGTGACATAATTCTTGTAAGTATTGACCACATTGTACAGATATGTCGCATAATAATTGTTCTCATTGATGGGCGTACCATTATTATTGTCCCAAATGGGTTCGTACAAATTGGCAAAAAGCTCCGATTGTACTGAGGGGTTCGAGCCGCAAGGGTATGTTGTCGTCTCCCGCTTGGCTGATGACGGAAAACCAACCATACAGGTCAAATCCGCCATGCCCAAATTGTTTTTGTAGTGATTGAAGGCATCTACACGCACAGAATAGCCCCAAAAACCTGTGAAAGTTTCGGGTAAAGTTGGTCGAGCCGCCGTTGCACCCACATTTGAGGCGAGCGTAGCCAATTGTTCATCTGTAAAGTCGCCCCAAGCATAGTCATCGCCAAAATTAAAGCCCACTCGAAAAGCCCCCGAAAACGACGGCGCAACGGTATGTGCATTGTAATTGACTTGAGTGAAAGAAAGTGTAGAGAGAAAAAAGAGTAATGTTGTGAGATGTGTAGTTTTTTGGTAAAGCATAGTAAGTACGAGTTTTAGATAAAGTAAAAATTTCGTTCGTTGTTTAGAGAACGAAATTTTTACCCAAATAATATGTCATTTCCAGCTTTTGGCAAGCAGAAAATACTTGTTTTTCTGTGTACGTTTAGATTTTTTATACCTTTATGAAATCATTTTTTATTCATTAACCACTTTCTAATGGTCAAACATATTCCTAATGCGCTTACGCTCCTCAATGTTTTTTGCGGTTCTTGCGCGCTCGTCAGCATCCAAAACGGGCGTTATACTGAGGGATACAGTTTTCTTTTGGTCTCGCTGATTGCTGATTTTTTCGATGGCTTTGCAGCCCGTTTGTTGAATGTAAAATCCGATATGGGTAAAGAGTTGGATTCTTTGGCAGATATGGTTTCGTTTGGTGTTGTGCCAGGTTTGATTTTGTATAAACTCATCAAAACCAGCAGTTTAGCGGCTCAGCTGGGTGACTCTTATTGGCCATTGGCGGCTTTTATTGTCACTGCTTTTTCATGTTATCGTTTGGCAAAATTCAATCTCGACACCCGCCAAACCACCGATTTCATCGGATTGGCAACGCCTGCCAACACGCTGTTTTTCATTGGTTTATTGCTTATCAAGCAGCAAAATTTAGAGGGTTTTGATGCCCTTATCTCAAACACAACTTTTTTGTATGCCTTGATACCCCTCAGTAGTTACCTGCTTGTCAGCGAAATTCCGATGTTTTCTTTCAAATTCAAAGGTTTTGGTTGGGCTGGCAACGAGATTCGATTTATCTTTGCGGCGATTGCAGGTGTGCTTTTGTTCTGGTTGCATGAATCAGCTGTTGCTCTACTTGTAGTTGTTTATATTCTGTTGAATATCGTTTCTAATCTTTTAAAAAGATAAAAGAAATTATCATAAACAATATAATTGTTCTATTAAAATCCGCGATTTATGAAATTTATTGCTGAAATTGATGTGATGCCGCACCGCGAATTGCTCGACCCACAAGGTAAAACAGTGGCCAATAACTTGAGCCACATTGACATCTATGGTGTCGAAGATGTGCGCATCGGTAAACATATTCGCCTTGTTTTGGACGCTGAATCGGAGCAAGCCGCTAATGAAAAAGTGAAAACAGCTTGTGAAAAGTTGTTGATCAATCCGATTATGGAGACTTATACCTACAATATTTCATCTGCCAATTAAATATCTGGCTGTCTCAAAAGGTAGAAGCTGTTTTAAGTTTGCAAAAGGTTTCGGAAATTTAAAAGTTTCCGAAACCTAAAATGACCTTTTGAGACGGTCTCACTCTCACATAAAAAATGCTCTACGTCGTTCCCACGCCTATCGGCAATTTGGAGGATATTACTTTGCGAGCTTTGCGTATTTTGCGTGAAGTGGATGTCGTATTAGCCGAAGATACACGCACCTCAAAGCGACTTTTGGAGCATTTTAAGATAGAAAAACCCCTAAAATCCTTTCATGCCCACAACGAACACGCCATACTGAGGGGTATCGTCGAGCAACTCAAAAGCGGCGCAAACATGGCTTTGGTGAGCGACGCAGGCACACCCGCCATATCGGACCCAGGCTTTTTGTTGGTACGCGAATGTGTCCGAGAAGGTGTCAAAGTAGAGGCTCTGCCTGGCGCGACGGCCTTTGTACCCGCTTTGGTGGCATCGGGTTTGCCAAGTGATACATTTCATTTTGAAGGTTTTTTACCGCATAAAAAAGGCAGACAAACACGCCTAAAATACCTTTCAGACCTCGAAAATACCTTTATTTTATACGAAAGTCCGCACCGACTCGTTAAATGTTTGGAAGAATTGAAAACACACTGTGGGGAAGACCGATTGGCTTGCGTATGCCGTGAATTGACAAAACTGCACGAAGAAGTAAAAACAGCCCCCCTTAGTATTTTGCTCAATTACTACCAAACAGAAGGTGTTGCCAAAGGCGAAATTGTTGTCGTCGTATCTGGCAAAACATAGTGTAAATGAAACTTTAATTCTGTTAATTGCGTGTTAATCAGATGTGCTACTTGTTTTTATAGATTAAAAAAAATAATTTTACAGGCTTTTTTGCACAACACGCTTTTGAACTTAAAATAAGTCTCTGATAAACCTATCCGAACCATGAATAATAGGACGATTCAACGCATAGTTCTGTTGGGTGCTTTGGCAGTTATTTTTGTCATTGCCTCGCAAACATATATGGTTATGCAAGCCTACAACCTCAAAGAGAAAGATTTTGATGTGTCGGTCAATATTGCTTTGCTGAATGTCGCAAAAGATATGTCGCAGGTGAGTCAAGTGGTTTTGCCACCCAATCTTGTCAAACGAATGTCGAAAAATACTTATGCCGTTAATGTCAACTCGACCATTAATGCTACAAACTTAGAGTTTTTCTTGCGCAAACGATTCGATGAGGCCGCCTTGAGCGAAGACTTTGACTATGCCATCTACGACTGCCACGATGAAAAAATGGTTTATGGCAAATACATCAGTTATACAGCTTCGTCGCGCGACTCACTCAAAGTTGAAAAAAACTTGCCTAAATTGGACGATGCCACCTACTTTTTCGTGGTTCGTTTCCCAAAAAGGGAATCTTCTATCTTTTCGGGCATCAGCTTTATGTTGGTTTTTACAGTCATTTCGTTGTTGACTGTTATTTTTTTCATCTATGCTATGACCGTCATTTTGCGCCAAAAACGCTTATCGGAGTTACAAAAAGACTTTATCAATAATATGACGCATGAGTTCAAAACGCCAATTTCGACCATAAAAGTTGCCGCCGATGTGTTCGTTTCGAACCCCTCAGTACAAAGCGACCCACGACTCACACGCTACGCGCAAATCATTCGGGAACAAAACAATCGCCTCAATTCACAAGTAGAAAAAGTGTTGCAAATCACGCGAATTGATAAAAATACACTTGAATTGAACAAAGAAGTCATCAATTTACATGAACTTTTGGAGACCATTTTACCAGCAATTCAAGTCAAAATTGAGGAAAAACAAGGCGTTTTGACCCAAGAACTCAAGGCTTCACAACCTTATATCAAAGCGGATACCTTGCACTTAACCAATATTCTACACAATCTGCTCGACAATGCCATGAAATACTGCCGCGATGGCAAACCCGAGGTGATTATCAGAACAATAGACATGGAGAAAAATCTGCGCCTCGTTGTCGAAGACAAAGGGATTGGCATTGATAAAGAACACCACAAAAAGGTTTTTTTCCGTTTTTATCGCGTACCAACGGGCAATATCCACAATGTCAAAGGCTTTGGTTTGGGCTTGTTTTATGTCAAAAACATCATCGCAGCGCATGGTTGGCATATTGACTTAGAATCGGAATTTGGTACTGGAACAAAAATAATTTTAGACATACCAAAAGTTATTGAATCATCTAAAACTCTTAAAAACAAACAAGCCGAGGCCTTTGCTTAAATCGGAATTGTTAATTTGGAATAAAAAAAATGCTTTTTTTACCGTTCAGTGGTATTTTTAATTAATTGAAAATCAATTAATTTTGCGAAAAACCATACTGAACGTATTAAGAAAGAAAACTTAATTTCTATGAAAGCTCATTTGTTTTACGTTGAAGACGACGAAAGTTTAAGTTTTGTCACCCGCGATAATCTTGAACTTCAAGATTATAAAGTGACGTATTGCGCTACTGGAAAAGAGGCGATGGAAACGATTAAGCAAAACGATTTTGACCTTTGTATCCTTGATGTCATGCTGCCTGATACAGACGGTTTTACGATTGCACAAGAAATTCGGAAATTCAACACACAAGTTCCTATCATTTTTTTGACGGCTAAATCTATGAAAGACGACCGCATCCGTGGCTTACGTTTGGGTGCTGATGACTATATGACCAAGCCTTTCAGCATCGAAGAATTGTTATTAAAAATTGAGATTTTTTTGCGTCGTTCAAAAGTCAATGTTGCCCCTCTTCCGACTTATTTGGCTGTTGGGAACTATCTTTTAGACCATAAAAACCTGAGCCTAAAATTTGGTGATGAGTCCAAAAATTTGACCCAAAAAGAAGCAGATTTGCTCAAAATGTTGGCTGAAAATAAACATGAAGTCATCAAAAGATCTTATATCTTAGAAACACTTTGGGGTGAAGACGACTATTTTTTAGGACGGAGTTTAGACGTTTTTATCTCTCGCTTGCGCAAATATCTGAGTAAAGACCCGCGCATCAAGATTGAAAATATCCACAGTGTCGGTTTCAAAATGAAAATTGAGGGTTAGGATACCCCCTCAGTATTTATACTAAAAATGGGTAAGTTCGTAGGTCGAACTTGCCCATTTTCCTTTTTTCTTCGTTCCTTTGCTCGCGATTATGGATAAAAATTATTACAAAGAATATTACCACCTCGAACGCAATCACTGGTGGTTCAAAGCACGGGGCGAAATAATTGTAACACATCTCCAGCGTGTTTTTAAAGGCAAAACGCCCATCAAAATCCTCAATATCGGCGCAGCAACAGGGCGTTCGAGCGAATTGTTGATGCAATTGGGAGATGTTACGTCAATCGAATATGACCAAGATTGCTACGAATTCAGTCGTGACGTGGTCAAACTTTCGATTCAACAAGGTTCTATTTTAGACTTAGATTTCCCTGACAACACTTTCGATTTGGTCTGTGCTTTTGATGTCATCGAACACGTTGAGGACGATGCAAAAGCTGTGTCTGAAATGCGACGAGTGTGCAAACAAGGTGGCGTGATGTGTGTGACAGTACCTGCCTT
This sequence comes from Saprospiraceae bacterium, assembly GCA_016787525.1. Taxonomy (GTDB): domain Bacteria; phylum Bacteroidota; class Bacteroidia; order Chitinophagales; family Saprospiraceae; genus JAAFJT01. Next base: position 31,318 of record JAEUUP010000112.1, read on the forward strand.
TATGTTCCTTTGGTCAGAACATGATGTTGTGAATCATCATTTTAGGCGTTATACCTCGGCTATACTGAGGGGTCTGTTTGAACGGCAGAATGAGGTAGTTTTTCACTCTTTTTTCAATTTTTGGCTATTTTTCCCAATTGCTTTGTTTCGTTTATTAGCAAAAATTTTACCTTTGAAGAAAAAGACAAGTGAAGAAACCGCCTCTGACTTCAGTGTTGGTAAAGGAGGCTTGATAAATAGCCTTTTTTATACGATTTTCAAGTCTGAAAATCTATTTTTAAGTCGTTTTGTGAGTCTTCCCATTGGCGTTTCCATTCTCTCTACTTGGCGAAAACCATTTTAAATAACGTTTAAAAACCACACTATCATGCACCTAAATTGGCTCGTCATTATCGGTTCTGCGCTCATTCCACTTCTCACAGGTTTTGTTTGGTACAATCCAAAAACATTCGGTACAATCTGGATGAAAGCCAGTGGTGTCACGGAGGAGCAAGGGAAAAATGCGAATATGCCTCTCATTTTTGGTTTAACCATCCTATTCGGGATTTTCATTGCTTTAGCGATGGTCACAGTGGTCATTCATCAAACGCACTACTACTCTTTGTTCGCCAATGACGCAAGTATGCGCGACCCGAACTCGGCATTGTCAAAATCTATTCAAGCATTTATGGACATCAATGGTCAGAATTTCCGCACTTTCAAACATGGTTCTTTCCATGGTGCTTTGACGGGTTTGTTGTTTGCCATGCCTGTTTTAGGCGTTAGTGCGCTTTTTGAAGGTAAAGGGCGCAATTATATCCTCGTCAACACGGGTTATTGGGTACTGACTTTGGCTCTGATGGGTGGTGTTATTTGTGCATTTGCTTGATAATTTTATTTATCTGGCTCTTTTTCGCTGCGCTCAAAAATCGCCTTTCAAAGAAACTCATTGGTTCGAGGTCTATTTTTGAAAAACCTTCGATTTTTCAAATTAGGCCTCGAACCTCGAATTTTTCTGACATAGAAAATCGGGATTTTTCCTTCTAAAACGATTCTAATCCTTTCGACAAATAGTTTTTCAAAGGCATTTCGGTCAATTTTCCTGTCAAATCCAGCAGTTTGATGTATTTCTGAAAAGCGGCATGTTCCAATGCGATAAGCTGAGATTGGCGTTTCAGTACCAACTCTTGCATACGCAAAAGCACTATCGGAGAACCGCCTTGAATCTTGGCATAGTGGTCGAGGGCGTATAAAGTTTGGCTTTCATTCACCTGTTTTTCGATAAAATCGTATTCTTTAAAAATCAAGTCTAAATCTTGTCGGATATTAAAAGCTTGCACATCGAGTGACGTTTGCAGGCTTTTTAGTTTGTTTTCTTCGTCCAAACGTTTCAATGCAATTTCATTCAATTTGTGTTTTGTCGAACCCAAAACGGGAATGGTAATCCCTACCCCAACCGACCATTCTCTGATGATGGCATCTCTGTTGCGTGCGCTGTTGCGTACTTGAGCATAGTCAACGATTTTTTCCCTTTGTGCTTTTTCAAGGTTGTATTCAGCTTGGACACGGGCAATATTGGCTTCTTGGCGTGCCAAATTAGGATTTTGGGCGGTCGAATTGGACAACTCACCTACCCAACGACGCAACATACTGAGGGGTAGCCAGTCAACAGAATCAAGCTGTAAACTATCGGTTGTATTCAATGAAAAACTGATAAAATGATTGATATTGCGAATAACACCCTCTGTATTCACTACTTTTTGCTCATAATCGAAGGCAGCATCCTCTGCTTTAATCAAATCTTCGATATTAAAATCGGTTGACAGCTTAGCCATTTTTTGCAAAACATCGCGTTTGTCCGTAAAAGTGGCTTGTAGTTTTTTGTAAGTATCGTGTGCTTTTTGTGCAAAAAAATATTCAACAATCAATGCGTATCGGTCGTACAACACATCTTTGAACACGACATTGCGCTCGGCTTTTTGTTGTGTCAAATTGGCTTGTTTCTGTTGTTTCAAACTCTTTGCTTCTTCCCAACCGTTGAACGAAGCCCGCACGCGATACTCTTGTCGCTGCAACTCAAAGCGGTCTGTTTCGGTTTGCAAATCTACTTTTTCTAAAAAAGGCAACCGATAAGGTGTCGCATTCAGAGCATCTATCTTTTTATCTTGCAAAGCAATGAGCGTTTGAGTCTTAGCCGATGCTAAAACTTGGCTACTCGTTAAATTGCTTTGCGCTGCAATGAAATGGACACAAATAGCTGATAAACAAACTATTAGCTGTTTTTTATAAAAAAATAATACCATAAATGAATTTATTTTACGCCCATTACTGAGGGGGTCAATTGACCTGTTTCGCATCGGGTTTTGATATGAGAGAACTGAGTGTTTGAAAAAAGCCTTTTTCTTTATTCAAAAGGTTCAGAACCACTGTCTCGCTTTGCAGGAATTGATTATCCGACGGAATTTGAATCAATATTTCTCGACCATAAGTCTTCATTTCAGGGATTTTCCTAAGCCTTTCGGGTATTTCGACGATGCGATGACCTAACCCAAGCACCTTACCGCGACATTTTTCTGTTGGGTGCAAACTCGACACGACACTAATCGAATCACCGATATTGACCTGTACGATGAAACTCTCATGCACGTAGCCGACGACCATATTGGGTGATTTTTCATAAAAAGAAATCAACGTGGTGAATGAGGAAATATTTTCACCCTCTTTGCAGTGAATCGAGCCAACCAAACCATCGGAAGGCGCGTAAATAGACAACCGTTTCTGCTCTTTGACTATAAAATCGCGCTGCGTTTTGAGGCGATTGATTTCGACTTGCATCGGATTTTGTCCTTTCAATTCATTTTCGAGGTGCGCGATTTCGATGTCTAAGGGCTGAACGACCAAACGCAGTTCTTCTTTCAAAGCATTGATTTTCAATTGACTCGGATTACTGAGGGGGTTAGTATCAGATACTTTTACACTTTTCAAATCTTTAACGAGCATTTCATTCAAAGCTATTTCGGCTTCGATGGCGTGAATTTGGCTTTGTATGTCGCTCATTTTTTCAGTACGTTGCGCTTTGAGGCGGTTGATATTGGATTGCAATTCGGCACGGCTGATGTGCGTTCGGGCTTCCAATTCTGAGATATTGTGTGCCACATCGCTCAGTTTCAAATCCAATTCAACTCGGGTCACTTCGAGCAACAAATCGCCTTTTTTCACTGCCTGACCAGGGGTGACGGCTATGCGATTGACCATGAGTGGATGCTCCAAGTTGATTTGCATCTCTTTATTTTCGGCAAAACCAAAAAACGTCTCGGCTTGGTGGTCGAAATTCAAACTGAGTTTATAAATGCCGTAGGCAAGGGCAGGCAAAACCAGCCAGTATAAAATATTGATTCTTAATCTTTTCATTGTCAATTGATTGGGCTTTCGTAAGTGTCATTGAATGAAAGTCGGATTTCTTTGATGTCGTTCAGTTTTTTTAAGGCTTCTGCCAATGCAATGCCTTGCATTTCGTCTTTGAGCTTTATCGTATATTCGTATTCAGTGCCTTGGCGTTTTTCGTTGGCGAAAAAAACGCGATAGCCTTTGAGTGAATAAGAGCGAGCGAATTGCTTAATTAGGGCTTGAATCGTCGTCAATTCGTTCGACCCCTCAGTAATATCGAAGCGCAAAGTGCCAATGAGGTTTTGTTTTTGGCTAAAAGGTGTCAATCGCAGCAAAAAAACAACGAGACAAAAGAGTACTGTGCCAATAATGCCATTGATAAAACTATGCACACCACAGGCAATGCCCACAGCCATAGTCGCAAAAACGAAAGCGACATCGCGCGGATTGCTGATACGAGAGCGAAAGCGGATGATGGCCAACGCACCGAAAATCCCAAAACTACGTGCCAAACTGTCACCAATTGACTGCATGATGGTCGTTGTGACGATGGCAAACAGCAACAAAGACTGTATGTAGTGGTCGGGACGGACGACCTCGCGCGATGTTTTTTCGTAGGTAAAAACCAACAAAAGCGACAAACCTAATGACATCAGAGAAGCAAAGGCTATCAATGCCAGTGATGTTTGTTGCGCAGAATTGGATAGGTTAGATAAATCGAACATACATTTTTGAATGATTAAGATATAGAATGTTAGTTGTTGGCGATACTATTTATTTTTCTAAAACTATTTTCTTGATTGTATTTTTTCCAATTTTAACAAAATATAGTCCATTGGGCAAATCTGACAAATTGAATATAAATTGTTGATTGTTAACATTTTGAACCGTTTTTAGTGATTGTCCAAGGCTATTCAAAACAGCCAAATTACTGAGGGGGTCGCCTGTGGTTGTGATGGTTATTTCGCCTGTGGTTGGGTTCGGTGCAAGCGTAATTTTACCAAAATTATCAACTTCATTGGTCGCAGTCGCAGACTCATTGTTTTTGCCAAAAGTCGAAGCTTTGATGACAAAACTGCCTGTTCCATTAGGAATCCGCGACAAACTGCGGTCGTCAACCTGAGAGCCAAAGGTCAAACTATCCACAATCTGTGTACTGGCATTGACCAAAGCTAAAAACTCACCACTTTTGGAGAGTTTGAAATTAGCGTGGTATTTACCAGTCGAGTTTTGACTGCTGTCTTCATCTGCCCACACGATGAGATAACCACCTGCTGGAATCGTCGTGTTGGCAGGAAAAGTCCATTTTGACAAATTTGCTGAGTTGTCTGTGATATGATAACCACTGATATTAACTGTTTGTGTCCCCTTATTGTACAACTCAATCCAATCGTCGTATTCGTTAAACTCGTCTTTGACCGTCACTGTATTGGATGCCATGATTTCATTGATAACAATGTCGCCCACAGCCGAACCATTGGTTTGCACTTGATAGACGTAAATATCGTGTTCTGCTCCAACAGGTGCGTAAGAAATACTTTTTGCAGCATTGTTGGCTGTGGCTTCAATGTAGTAGCGCACCCATGTTGAAGCGGCTTGCGAAGGTATTGAAGCAGCAAAAACACCATCATTGGCTGCGCCGTCGTTGTGTGTGCCATCGTCGTACATCAGCACTTTGTCGAACTTGCCAGAAATGCCAATACCATAGTACAATGTCACTTTTGATACCCCCTCAGTATGTGTCACTTTGGTGCGAACTGTCGTGCTTTGGTATGCCGTGGGTACTTTCCATGCCGTGTTGTCTGTATAATAAGCTGTTTGACTGATAGTTGGCGCGACTTGTGCGACTTCTGTATTTGCCAAAACATAGTTCCTACGTGTTGTGATAAACGTTTTCAAAGCGTTGACACCTGCTTGCCACTGAGCGTAAGTCACCAATTTAATCGGGTCTTTTTGGATAGATGTATCTGAAAGAGCGTAATAACGATTCAAAATGGCGTTTGCAGAGTCCGTACTCATCGTTTCACTGACCAAAGTTCTGAAATGTGCCAAATAGCGTTGACGAATATTGGGTACAGCCAAAAGACGATTCATAAGTGGATAATTCACTTTGGTTTCGTTGTAAAAAGGACTCCATGAAGCAGCGGCGGCGGATGCCATGGTACTGTTGGCATCGTAATCAAGGGTCACAAAACGCCCTGTCTCAGCATCTTGATACACATAATAGTCCATTTTGCCTTTATAAATATAGCTGTCATCGTCGCAATAAAGTGCTTCACTTGCCAAATGCCACAATACTTTGTCAATATCTAAGTAATTTTTCAACGAGTCCTCCAATATACTGAGGGGGGTCTGATTCAGAATCTTGCACATCTTTGGCATATCAACCCAGGGTTGCGCTTTGTCGCTGCTCTTGAGCGTGTAGTATTTTTTGTAAGCTGTGGTATCATCGCCCAGATAGTTCAAAGCTGCCGTACCATCGCCCCAACCTGCACCACTTCCACCTGTACTACCGGGCGGCACATCGGCACGCCAATTTGAGCCGTTGTTACTCAGAAACCACTCTTCGAGGAAATCTTTGTTGATTTGTTGCACGTTTTGATAAATGCCATAATCTCCATCATTCACATACAATCGGACAAAATTGGCTTTGCAAGCTGCTGAATGGCGACGCACTTGATGATAGTAAAAAATTTCGCGCATCATCGAAGCATCTTGAAAAGAATTATTGAGATTCAATGTTTTATAGCCTTTGAAATCTTGTGTTGGTTTCACAAAGTCGGCTGATATATTAAAGGATTTTTTCAACACATTGCGCACACCACTGTATGACGTATTACCTTTGAATCGCACACCTACACTGTCATAACTTTTGCCATTGAGCCACATGGTCGCAGGGATATTGGTTTTTGAGGTATAGTTATTGGCCAATAAAGTCAGGTAATTCGCTTGCGGAAAATACAAACGGATTTGCGGAATTTCGCCTTCATCATAAAGTCCTGTCGTAGGCTTGCCACCTGTGTGCAACGTGCGACCATCGGCAGAAAAATAGTATTCTTTGGGTAGATTTTGTCCCCACATGAGTGTTGTGAGGCAAAAAAAAGAAAAGGCAATAAGGCTTTGGAAAATAGAGCGATGTACAGTTAACTTCATTTTAGGTCGTTTTAATACGTTTGAAAATAATTCTATCTTATTAGTCGAGAACGCCTTAACATACTGAGGGGTTGCGTTGAACGCTCATCTATATGTATTAAAAACAGGTTTGTCAGAAAAATTGAATTTTACTATTTAATTTTTCAAAAAAATCAAACCTTTACAGATGAAAATTGAACACTATCCTATTACCATCATTGGTGCTGGCCCTGCTGGTGCCGCTACGGCTCTAAAATTAGACCGTTTGGGCATTCCCTGTATTTTAGTTGATAAAGCCACTTTTCCGCGCGATAAAGTCTGTGGTGACGGCATCAGTCATCGTGTTGTTGATATTCTCAAACGTTGGATTGACCCCGCCATAGTTGAGCGATTCGCTGCAGCTCAGAACATTCAGTTAGACTCTTGGGGATTGCTCGTCGAAGGTACTAAAAATAATAGATTAGACATTGGCTATCTCACTTATTATAACAAACAAACGGATATATCTCCTGGCTTTGTTTGCAAACGTTGGGAATTTGATAATTTTTTGGTTCAAGAAGTCAAAAATAACTCTTTGATAAAATTTTATGACAATACCGAAATCGTTGATTTTCAAAAAAATACTGAGGGGTGGCTTATTAATAGTAAAAACAACAAACTCGTCATTCAGACACAGTTGTTGATTGTGGCGGATGGCGCACAGTCGCGGTTTGCGCGCCTTTTTGGTGGCATAACACTTGACCCCAAGCACTATATGGCTTCTGTAAAAGCCTACTACAAAGGCGTATCGGGGTTTCATAAAGACAATTTTCTCGAATTTTATTTTCTAAAAAACTTTCTACCCGGCTACTTTTGGATTTTCCCTTTGCCCAACGGTGAAGCCAATGTGGGCATCGCTATTGTGTCGGAGGAGGTGTCGAAAAGGAAATTAAATTTAAAAAAATGCCTTGCAGAAGTCATAGAAACCACACCAAAATTCAAAGCACGGTTCGAGAATGCCGAATTGATAAGTGAGGTTCAAGGTTTTGGTCTGCCATTGGGATCGAAAAAACGACAACTATCGGGGGACAATTATCTATTGGTCGGCGATGCGGCCAGTCTTATTGACCCTTTGACGGGAGAAGGTATTGCGAATGCCATTTTAAGCGGCGCAGTAGCTGCCGAGCAAGCGGTGCAATGTCTAAAACAAAATGATTTTTCAGCCACCATACTGAGGGGGTACGACGAGCGCATCTATCGTATGCGTGGACAAGAGTTCAAAATGAGTTATCGTTTGCAAAAATGGTTCAAAAGTCCTTTATTTTTCAACACATTAATCTGGATTATTTCAAAGAACAAACCTTTAGCACGCACTTTTGCTTACGTTTTCAACGATACTCATCTGAAAAAACAACTTTTACAACCCAGTTGGTGGTGGAAAGTGTTGCGCAACAAACACGCCGTCTGACAAGGAGGCTGTATCAAATGCTGCGATACAGCCTCGTTTGTATCACTGACAATTATTTCTGTACAACGACTTTTTGAACAGTATTTTTACCAACTTTTACAAAATAAAAACCATTGGGGAGGTCTGATAAATCCAATGTATATTGCTGACTCTCAATATTTTTCACCGATTTCATTTGTTGCCCAATATTGTTGAAAATAGCAACACTACTGAGGGGGTTGTTCTCTGCCAAAATCACAATTTCACCAGTCGTCGGGTTGGGTGCGATTGTAATCTTATCTGTACTGACTAAGTCGCTCGTAGCATTGGGCGATTCGTTGTTTTTACCAAAAGTCGAACCTCTGATAACAAAATTGCCTGTGCCGTTCGGAATGCGCGCATAGCCTCTATCATCCACTTGTTGTCCAAAAGTTAAGCTGTCCAAAATCTGACCTGAAGCATTGACTAAGGCTAAAACTTCACCGCTTTTTGAGAGTTTGAAATTCGCATGGTACTTACCTGTTGAGTTTTGGCTACTGTCTTCGTCTGCCCAAACGATGAGATAGCCACCTGCTGGAATCGAAGTATTGGCTGGGAAAGTCCATTTCGTCAAGTTCGATAGATTGTCCGTGATGTGATAGCCACCGATATTAACAGCTTGTGTGCCTTTGTTGTACAACTCAATCCAGTCGTCGTACTGATTGAATTCGTCTTTTACTGTCACCGTATTGGAAGCCATGACTTCATTGATAACCACATCGCTGGCTACGAGGCTCGTTGTGATGCGATAATACTCGTGTTCCGATCTTTCTGGTGAAAAGATACCTGCATTGGCGTTTTCTGCCCAGATATAGTATTCAATCGCTCCTGTTGTCAGTTTGAAACCATAGCCAAAGACACCGTCGTTGGCAGCACCATCTTTGTGCAAACCATCGTCAAACATCTGAACACGACGGAAATAGTCGGTACTCTTCAAGCGATAACCAATCAAAACGCCATTTGCTGAATGACCTGTCACCTTCGCCGTCACCCAAACAGAGTCATTGAGTCGCACGTTGGATGTCGTAGCAATGTTGGAAATCGTCGGTGGTGTCGCTTTCATGACGGAGAGGGTATCTAAGTATTTGATTTTATTTTCAACCAAACTCACAATGCCCGGGGTACTGCTCGTGCCACCGGGACCGCCACCTGTGCCTGTTGCACCATAATAGAAATTAGTCAAAAACTGGGCGTAAGTTGTCAGTTTGTTTGGGTCATTTTGAAACTCTGTATTGATGATTGCTCGAATTTGCTCGCCTCTTGTGCGGTATTTGCCTGTCTTGAACGTTTCATTGTTCATCGTACGCATATGAGCGATGTACATTTTACGGAAACGATCATTAGTCAATAGTTTAGAAATCAATGGCTTAGAGGCGTTTGCTTCGTGAGTAAATGGCGATAGCTTAGCGGCACTCAATGAATCGAGTTGTGTTCCAGGTCCAACACCTCCGCCAACACCACCAGGGAAACCACCAAATGACATGTTCAAATCCCAAATAATCGGAATGAAACGCCCATTGTCATCGCGCCAGAGGTAATAATTTTGAGTAAAAGCACCCGTGTAACTATCCAAATTGACATAAAGAATATTGAATGCCAGCATCCAAAGTGCATGATCAACATCTAAGATTTTCTCAATTTCTGTGGTTTTGTTGTTCAAAGTATCGCATAAGTGAATTAATTGCTTCCAACCGTAGTCCGAATAAATTTCATATGAACTTTTATAACTCGCTGAATCTGTTCCCAAATAAGCCAGTGACGATGCACCACCGCTACCACCCATGAGTGAAGGCGGCGTTCCTTTTACGAAAATATTGCCGTCAGATGAAGGAAATTTTTTCTTGCAAAATGACTTGGTGATGGCTTCTGTATTTGTATAAAGTCCAATATAGGTATCGTTGACCCACAATTTGGCATAGTTGGCACGTGGCAAATTGGTGTAGGGCTGCATCAAGTCGTAGCTTAGAGCTTCACGTACGGCTGATGGGTCAGAAAAAATATTAGACAATTTGATGTCCTTATACCCTTGATAATCTTGGTTTTTAACATTATCCAATTCGATATGCCAAGGATTTTTGACCCGTGTTGAGCTAAAGGATGAGTTGCCTTTGTACTTCACACCTACTGAGTCAAACGTTACGCCGTTGATAATGACTTTTTGGCAAACAGTGTAGGGTTCAGCCGTTGAAGAAGCAGCTGTAACGAGTAAACTGTTCCAGTTCGATTGAGTAAAATAGACTTTTATCTCCTGAATTTTATTCATGTCGTAAAAATCTTGTCCAAAAAGGTTGGACATACTGAGGGGGAGTAACAAGAGACTCCAAAGGCATTTTTTTAAAGTAGAAAAATTTATCATCATTCGTTTAGTATTGATTTTGAAATATTTATAAAACTCAAAATTACCTCTAAATTTGATAGCGACATTTAAAAATGTTAAATACTCACTGTTTTTCGCTTCGCTCTCCTCCAAAGGAGTCCTTTGGACAAAATGCGTGCATTGGAATAATCTTTTCAGAGCGAAGTCAATTTTTGAGCTTTTCAAGCTCAAAAATTGACTTCGCTCTATAAAAAATTATTTCTGTAACGAGGGAGCTTGCAACCAATGTTGTGTATATTCTTAGCATTTGTCTATGTCGGTATCAAAATTAGACACCCATTTTTGTAAAAACTTGCTCTTGTCAAAAGGCTTTATTTAAGGCTTCTTAACATACAATCGTAAGGTATCGGCTGCAAAACCTGTAAATATACCCAAACCGTTGTCTATATTAGTAGGTGGCGGTGTCAAATTGAGTGAACTATTGCCATTCTCTTCATACAAAGCCGCATATTCGGGTTGAACGTGCATCAAATACACATCAAAATTGCCATAATATTGCAAACGAGGTGGTTCGATTTCTGCACCATTTGTTTGCGTAGGACGATTAAATAGTGGTGGTCTGTTGCGCCCGCCAAAATTGATGATGCCACCAAAAATAGATTCGGGCGATGTTTCCAAATTTTTGAATGCGGTCAAATAAAACGTTTGGTCGCTGTTTGTCCACGTCAATTTCACAGGGTCAGGAAAGGTTGGACGTACGCCACCACCTGGCGTAAAAGGTGTAATCGTCACTTCCGACGCACTCATTTTAAAGTCTTTGGGTTTAGGCGGAATCGTCGTGGTAGCAGTTATAGTTTTGCCATTGTAGTCGAATTTCAATTTATACGTTTTTTCTGCTATAATTCGCGTACTCGACACATAATGCCCCGAATCAACTGATGTCAGTGCAATGGTTTTACCTTCTGTCTCTAATGTGACAACTAAGTTATTGATGGGTTCGGCAGTTGTGGTAGAGTCTTGACCAAAAGGTATTTCTTTTTTTATCAAAATATCTATGGTGTCACCCGCCGCTAAATAACCCTCTACGACGGCTCTCGGTGCGTAATTACTGAGGGGGTCGGTTTTGGTGCAACTGCCGCAAAATGTGACGATTATGAGTATACTGTATATTATATTTTTCATCGCTGAATTTATTACTGATTTGATTGAATTAATGATTTTTATCACTGATTCAGAAGTATTTTGATTGCTGTTTAACTATCTGAATCGCCATGAGAATGATAAATTGGGTGTAATGCCCAAATAGTTGACACTTGTTTCGATGATTTCGCTCGACTCAATCTGGAATTCTTTGTACCAAGTGTTTGTACGATTGTAGAGATTAAAAATAGAGGCACTGATACTACGAGCTGCGCCCTTTCGGCTCTTGAAGTTGAGCGTGGCTGCAATATCCAAACGATGATAATCGGGCAAACGCAAGCCATTTTTATCAGTCACAGTAATATAATCACGTGTCGAACCATCTAAAAGGGTCAGTTGGTAGCCACCTGTGGGAGCGGTATAGGGTCGCCCACTTGCGTAAATCCACGTAGCAGAAAAGTCCCAGTTTTTCAGTTTATAAATACCGACTACCTTCAATTCATGGCGCACATCTTGATTGGCATAAAAGGCTTTGCCATAATCTGGGAAATTGTATTTCACTTCTGCCAATGAGTAAGACACCCAGCCATTGAGTTTGCCATATTTTTTCTGAATCAAAAAGTCAATACCGTTGGCATAGCCATCGCCTGCGGCAAATTTTTCATTATAACTCACAGAGCGCGGTGCAGGACGAATCCGCAATGAATATTCACTCAAGCCTGTCATGTCTTTTCGATAGGCTTCGACATCGAATAACCAATCTTTATTTTCGTAAGCGGCACCTAAAATATAATGTGTCGAATGAGTCACAGGCAATTTTTCATTGTCTGCCAATACCCAAAAGTCGCGACTGCCTTGTAAAATATCCTCTCTGATGACCCTTTTGACGAATTGATTGTACTGCCCATACGCCATTTTGAGTTTATACTGAGGGGTCAATTCGTAAGTAGCTGAGAAACGGGGTTCAAGATAAGTCTTTGCCGTTGGTTCAAAATAACTGACTCGCAGACCTGGCAAAAGGCTCAATTTGCCTAATTTTATCTTATCCTGTACATAAGCTGTTGCCGTCAAACCTTGAGTATGTCGGTCAATAATCGTTGTCGTATCGTTTTGGGCATAGGTATATTTTATATCGTTTTGCGTCGCACCTATACCAAATTCGACTTGATTTTTGCTGTTTAGTTTCCACTCAAAATCCAATTTAGCTGAATAATCTTTCAGATTATTGTCCTCCAAAGTACCTTCTTTGATGGTGCGTGTCGTGCCAGATGTGTCAGGCACAGACCTATCGGAAGTACGGTCGCGTGTCGAGTAATAATTGGAGTATGACACCAAAGTATTCATATAAAACGCATCTGAAAACTTACGACTCCACTTCAACGAACCGCCCAAATTGCCCCAATTGGTTTGGTCATTGACGCTGAAATTGAAGTTGCGGCCGCCACCACCACCAAAATTGGGCAAAGTATTGCTACGGGAATTGTCCATATCGTCCGTTCCGTTGTACAAACTCAGCGAAAGCACATCTTTTTGGGTCGGTTTGTAGGTCATACGACCATTGAGGTCGTAAAAATAGGACTTGGGCGTTGTTGTTGTAAAATTAAAACGTCCACCGCCGGGACCCGCTGCGGGTGTCGTTGTTGTACTTGTGTTGCTGTATTTGTCAAATATTTTTTGATACAAAGCTGTTTGATAAGAACGCCTAACGGCAAACATGGATGTAAACTTATCGCCAATCGGCACTTCAACAAAAGCATTGGAAGCCAACAAACCTACGTCTAAACCTGCGTTGAAACCCTTGCTGTTGCCCTCTTTACCTGTGATTTCGGCAACAGACGAGATACGTCCACCGAATTTTGACTCAAAACCGCCCTTGTACAACTGTACATCTTTCACCGCATTGGGATTGAAAGCAGAGAAAAAACCAAACAAATGCTCGACATGATAAACGTTGAAACCATCATACAGCACCAAAGTCTGGTCGGGCGTACCGCCACGTACATACAAACCTGACGAATTTTCGTTAGCAGCTGATACACCTGGCATGAGTTGGAACGAGCGCATGATGTCCTTCTCACCAATCGAAGGCAAAGCGGCAATTTTAGCAGGTGACAGTTTCAACATCGAGACCTTCTCGTTGGCGCGCAAAAGTTCTTCGCGCTCGGCTGTCACAGTCACTTCATCAAGAATTTCGGTCTGTGACTCCAGTTCTATGAGCAAATTACTGAGGGGGGTCTTTGGTGACAGATAGTAGTTTTTACTTTTATAACCAATGTAAGAAATTTCCAAGCCTGATGTGTCAGATGGCACATCTAAAATAGTGAAATAGCCATCCACATTAGTTGTTGCGCCTTTGGTCGTTCCCAAGATAACCACATTGACAAATGGCAATGGCTCACCTGATTTCACATCTTTGACGATACCTGTCAGTTTAAAATTTTTGCGTGTTGCACTCCCTTTGAAGCGGGTGCTTTCTTCAGCAGCCTTTGCTTCGGCGAGTTTTTGCTTGTTGAAAATGAAAAAAGTGCCTGTTTCATCTTTCAAAAAACTCAAAGGCGTTTCGCGTAAGCAGATTTCAACAGCACGGTCAGGTTTTGTGCCTGAGAAAAAATAAGTCAATTTTATGTCTTTGACATCTTCGGGTTTGTAGTTGATTTTCAAGCCATATTTCGACTTGAAAAGCTCAAAAACCTCACCTAAGGTCTGATAATTGACGTATTCTTTGATTTCCGTTGGCGTTTGGGCTGTCATACTGAGGGGTATGAGCAGCCACAAAAAGAGTAAAAGTTGTTTCATAAAATTAAGAATTTGATTTACGGATTTATCACGCTTCACAAAACGAAAGCGTTGCGCCTATGTGCCTGCCCGTGGTATATGTTGCGACGATTCGGGAGAATATTGCGACCAAATCTTATTTTGCATTCAATTTATTCTGCAACTCTATCCTATAACTTTCACTGACAGGGAGTTTTTGTTTCTGAACAATGACATATTGGCTCTTAAATGCCTCCACGCGAGGGAGCGATACGATGAAAGATTTGTGAACACGCAAAAAAGGGTAATCTGCTAATTTTTCCTCCATTGTTTTCATCGTCATGCGCGTGATGATGGGTTTGGCTTGTGAAGTCAAATATATTTTGAGGTAATCTTTCATGGACTCAATGTAGAGGATGTCGGCAATCGTGATTTTTATATGGCTATAATCGGCATTGACAAAGAAAAAATCGCTTAGTTCTTTTTGAAGCCCCCCCTCAGTATTTTCTGTTTTTGACAATACTTCGAGCAGTTGCATTTGGGCATTTTTGAGGTCAAACAGTCTTTGAGCTTTGTGACAAGCCTTCTCAAAACGGTCAAAAGCGACGGGTTTGACCAAATAATCCAATACATCGAGCGCGTAGCCTTCGAGTGCAAATTTTTCGTAAGCGGTGATAAAAATCGCCATCGGTCGTTGGTCTTTGAGCGATTTTAGGAATTGGACACCCGACAAACCAGGCATTTGTATGTCCAAAAAGAGCAAATCAACCGCCTCTTGGCTCATAAATGCGTCTGCTTCTCGCGCATTGTAGCATTTGCCAACGAGTGTGAGATATGGTATTTTCGATATATTGTCTTCCAACAAATCGAGTGCAAGTGGTTCATCGTCCACGGCGAGGCAACGTATCATGATTAATCCGTTTTCAAATGAATGGTCAAATGTACCTCAAAGATGTCTTCTTCTTGGTTGATGTTCAAAGTATGATTTTCAGCATAAAGCAGTTCTAAGCGTCGCATTACGTTGCGCAAACATGACACTATTGAGAACGAGCTTGAAAAAGCACTGTTCTAAGCGTCGCATTACGTTGCGCAAACCTATGCCCGATGCCGCATCTTTTTCTTCATTTACTTCTGACGAGTATTTATTTATCACATTGAAAATCAATATTTTATCAACTAACATCACATTGATTTTTATAAAAGGTTCTGTTATCAACACAACACCATGTTTGAACGCATTTTCAACAAATGGAATCAACAGCATCGGTTCGATAGCTACCCCCTCAGTATCTTCGAGGTTATTTTTGTGAAATTGAATGTCCACATTTTTGCTAAAACGCATTTTTTGTAAGGCGATGTAGTTTTCCAAATATTCCATTTCTTTTTCCAAACTCACCTTATTTTCGTCTGATTCGTAAAGCATATAACGCATCAAATGTGACAACTGAATCAAAGTTGGTTCAACCAATTGCGGTTTTACGCGACTCAAAGCAACGACATTATTCATCATATTGAACAAAAAATGAGGACTGACTTGCGACCTCAAAAATGCCAATTCTGACTTCAAACCTTCTGTTTCTTGCTCTTTGTGTTCACGTTCTTCACGCAACCTATCGGTCGTCACACGCAATGCCAAACTAAGAGCCAAAATGAATAAGATAGGAAATAAACCGAAAAATGGCGAAAAGTTAAATTGTTCCCCAAAAAGCATTTGCCGTGTTATATAGTTGTAATAATAGAAAATAATACCACAGCCAATCAATGATAAAATATACCAATTCGTCGTTCGTCGGTAAAGAATTTTGGGTATCAAAACATAGTAATTAAGGTAAAAAAAGCCCACCAAAGGCATATTACTCACAAGATGCATCCAAAAAAACTGTTCAATCAGCGGCATATTTTCAGGTTGTGGCATCGGTGGACGATTTATCATTGGCGGCGGTTTACGCAAAGGCATGACAATCGGTAGGAATAGCACAAATACCCAAGCCAAAATATGACCTAAAACAATGACTATCTGGTTAGAAAAGAATTTTTTGATGCGACTATTCATTTATTTTTTTGATTTTATAATCCCACTACAAAAAACGGGAAAATTTTAAGAACCGTTGCGCGATAGCGATGTACTGGCTATTTGTGTAGATGATTTTGATTAAAGGACATTATACAGAGGAGGTAAAATGTCGAAAATATGATAAGATTATTATCTGTAATTATATAGTTTTGCCCATTAGTAAGCATTTTATACGATAAATAGAAAATAGACTACCTTATGGATTTCACACAACAGGAATGGGATAACTGTATAAAAGTCCTAAAAATATTAGCCAAAGACCCCAATAAAGGTTTGGATATCAACACTTTAAAGGGCTTGGTTACTAAAATCCATAAGACTGCAAAGAAACAAAATAAGGCGAAAGCCTTTCAAGACAAAGCGGAAGCTATCATCGTTTCTACTCAAAATTTGCCGCTCGATAAAATTCAAAAAATCATAACCACACAAGATATTTATAAACAATACGACAGCGCTTTGAGAGCCAAAACGGCTCTGTTCCAAAATTATGAGCAGCCCCCTCAGTATCAAGTAGAAAATGAAGTGTTTAAAGGGGAGTTTATTTATCCTAAAAAATGTTATGATTGCAGTAAACCTTATCGCAAGGCGCATTTTTTCTACCATTTAATGTGCCCTGAATGTGCGGATTTTAATTATTTAAAAAGAAAACAATCGTGTTCGTTAACAGGTCGTGTGGCATTGATTACAGGTGGCAGGATAAAAATTGGCTATTTGACCGCTTTGCGCTTGTTGCGCGATGGCGCAAAAGTGTGGGTGACAACGCGTTTTGCGAAAGATTGTGCCAAACGATTTAGCGAAGAGGTGGATTTTGATAATTGGTCAGACCGATTAAGCGTCGTTGCGCTGGATTTGCGAAATCTGAAAGCCGTTCAAGAATTTATTGATTTTCTTTTAGAAAATGAAACACATCTTGATATTATCATCAATAATGCTGCACAAACGGTTAAACGTCCCGAAGCATTTTATGCCCATTTATTTGCGTTTGAGCAACAAAATAAAGCGAATTTGCCACCAAATTTGCAAAAAATAATGCCTTTGGATACGCCATTTCACTATTTGGATGGTTTTTCGGAGCAAAAACTGTTACCTTATGCCACCGAAACGTATTTTCCCAAAGGTTTGTTTGATAAAGATAATCAACAAATTGACCATAGACCTGTCAATAGTTGGACTTTACGACTCGGCGAAGTACCTGTGATAGAAATGTTGGAAACTCAACTTGTGAATGTCACTGCGCCGTTTATGCTCAACAGTGCTTTGAAACCCTTATTGTGTCAATCGCCTTTTGAGCGCAAATTTATTGTCAATGTTTCGGCAATGGAAGGGCAGTTTAATCGGTCATCAAAAACGCCTTTTCATCCGCATACGAATATGGCGAAGGCAGCTTTGAACATGATGACACGAACTTCGGCACAAGACTATGCAGTAGATAATATTTTTATGAATAGTGTAGATACGGGTTGGATTACGCAAGAAAATCCACATCCTAAAAAAGAAAGATTGTATCAAGAAGAAGGATTTGTGCCACCTTTGGACGAAATAGACGGTATGGCACGCATTTATGACCCTATCGTTTCGGGCATCAATAATCCCGAGATTCCTTTGTTTGGTCATTTTTTGAAAGATTATAAACCTTATTTGTGGTAACTCAAACAGTAATAACAATGAAAGAACAAAAAACAATATGCCCTGTCATCGAAACAGTACTCCCCTCAGTATCTTTTGAAAAAATTGAACCTGTCATTCAGTTTTTAGAAAGCAACGACACTTTGCCTGAAACCTCTTTGGTTTTTCCGGTCGGAACGGTGACACATGACGGACGTTTAGATTTATGTAAACAAAATTTAGGCGTTGACGGCGCAAGAATGATTGTTGGCGCATTGAAGCAAAATCAATCCATCAAACATTTATTATTGGGTACAAACAAAATCGGTAATGAAGGTGCTAAAATTTTATCAGAAGCGATTGAACACAATAACTCCTTGGAAACCTTGTATTTAGGCTGTAATCACATCGAATCGGAAGGTGCAATTGCTCTTTGTCAAGCATTGGAAGACAATACCGACATCAAAAGTGTGTGGTTCAAACGCAATCCGATAGGTAAAGACAGCGTTCCTGCCTTGATAAATCTGTTGAAAAAAAATAAAAATATACGCACTTTAGATTTGGTAAACACTTGTTTGGAAGACGGTTTTTGCGATTTATTTGACTATTTGAAAGAAAACGAGACAATCGAACGCCTTTATCTAAGTGGTAATTATTTGATCCCTCAGTATATTCGGCATTTATCAGTAACATTAGAACATAACAGAACAATTAAGGCACTCTTTCTTAGTGTCAATAATTTTGGAGACGAAGGAGCGACCATTTTAGCAAAAGGTTTGGTGCAAAATACCGTATTAGAGGAATTGAGTGTGGCAAGTTGTGGGCTTCAAGAGATAGGCATCATTAGTTTGATAGAGGCTTTGATGAGGAATAAAAACATCAAACATTTGGACTTAGGTTATGCCAGCTCGACACGGGTTTTGCAGTCAAAAGGCAATGAAATTTCGGATAAAACAGCCGAAAAACTCTTAAAATTTATCGAAGAATCGCCTCAATTAGAATATCTCAATTTGGTAAAAACCAATCTTTCGGGGAGCAATAAAAGCCTTTTTTCAAATTATCCGAACAAAAAAATTGTTGTTGATGGTCAAAACAATGATAATAAAAAGATAAAAATACACCCCGATAGCCAAGCCATAAAAAGCGTATATCGGTAGAAAATGAGTGGAGGGACAAGGACTCGAACCTGTATCTTCTGATTAGCTGTCAGTCGTTTTTCCAATTAAACTACACCCCCAAAATGAAGAAACAACAAGCCTCGAACTTGTATCGCATCCCTGATAAGGATGTGCTTTTCCAGTTAAGCTATGTTTCTTCTGCGGCAAAAATAGTTATTTTCGCTTATGAAGAGTGTTCTGTTGCTCAATATATTATAAATTTTTGCTTTGGCACTAATCTAAAAATATGAAATTATGAAAAAATATTTCTTACTCATTTTCCTATTTTTGGTCTATTTATCACCCAACCTAAAGGCAACAGTTCTGCCACAATCGGCTCATATTTCAAGTCAAACGGCTCAGAATGTTTATTTTGTCCATAAAATCCAGTCAAAAATGCCTTTGACAACAGCTGAAAAATGGAAAAAAGCGGGTTTTATTATTCTGCTTATCATCGGCGTTTTACTCATTATTTTGAGTTTGGTATTATTGATTGATTTAGCCAAAAATAATTTTGATGGTGGTCATTTGGGGTGGATTCCAACGGCTATCGTTGCCATTATTTTGAGTTTAGGTGGCTTATTATCCGTTTTTTCGGGTAAAAAACTGAAAAAATTGAAGGCATAGATGGCTTATGCCAAACCAAGACTTGCTAAGAATATTGAGCATCAAGCACGATACAGATTGCCCAAGTTTTTTGTAAGTTTTTCAATATCGTCTTTAATATTTTTCAACTTTGTTTGCTGTTCTAAGGGGTTGTTTTTAGAAAAATCAGTTTCAAAAGCGTTGATATTTTTCGATATTTTACCTATTTGGCTATTCAATTCATAGAAAATGGCTGCCAAAAGATTTTGGTTCTCCGCTTCACGCTCTTGAAATTGCGTGACATTGCGCAGCAAAATAACTTTTCCAATCGCTTTGTCTTGAGCCTTGATATTCAGAATGTTTTTTTCAAAATGGGATTCTTTATTATTTGAAAAAATCTTTAGATTCTTGTTGGCGTTTTCTGTCAGCAAGGCACGGAGTAAATCATTTTTCAACGCCACATCGGGTGCATATCTACCAATGAGATTTTCCTTTGTTAGACCCAATACGGCACACCCCTCAGTATTGACGAACAAAATTTTACTGTTTTCATCCAAACCCACAAGTGGATCGTCGATTGTGTCAATAATGGTTTCGATGCGCTGTTTTTCAGAAATAAGGTGTGCTAAATTACTGTTTTCATAGTCTGAAAGCCGTTTTGTCATTGAATTGAAAACCGTTGCCAGTTCGCCAAATTCGTCTTTTGTTGTGAAGTGTAGGCGTTCATTGTAGTTTTTATCGGCTACTTTTTTGATACTTTCGGTCAAGGCACGTATTGGATTGGCGATATAGCTCGGAAAATTGAATATGAACGAAAATGAAAACAGAAAGCATAGAGTCGCCACCATACTCATCATAAATATCGCGTCTTGCACTCTTTTGTCGGCTTCTTGGTTTTTGCGGATGATCGGGCGGCTATTCAAATCAGATAGATCATACAAAAGTTGATTGATTTTAAAAATAGTGTAATTAATTGCTGTAAAGTCTTGATTTTGAATTGATTGCTGCAACGATTTAAAATGGGTGCGGATGTTTTTAGTCACATCTTTTTCGCCGATTTCGGTGATATTGTTTTCTTGTTGCTTCAAATTTTTATCAAAATCAATCAATAATGGTTCGATAGCGTATGTTAAAATTTGTTTTTCATCATTCAGTTTGCGGATGTCATTGAGCGATCTGAGCATATTTTGAGCATACTCAATGGTTTCAAAATTGGCTTTTAGAATACCTTTCATACTTTGTGATAGGGCGTGCAAATTGTAAATACCCAAACCACCGATGAACAAAAACAGCGTGAATAGAAATATTAAACCAAGCGATATTTTAGTTTTTATTTTCATTTTACCCCCTCAGTATTTTACGATTTTTTACCTTTTCTTTTCAATCCTTCGGTAGTTTTTTAGCGTAAATAACGCCGCCTACGGCGGCGGCGTGGATTTTTCGGAGGGAAGTTTTATTTTTTGCAAGTTCGGGCTGCGCCCGAACTTGCAAAAAATAAAACTTCCCTCCATTCCTCCTTTTTTAGGCGGTGAAGCCGCCGTTTTTAGCTAAAAAATTACCAAAGTATTACTTTTCTCAGAATGATTGATGGGTTAACTTAAAATGACCAAATCAATATCAGAAGTAGCCATTTTTTTCAATAATTGGTTAAAAATACTGCTGCTGGCAATGATTTGAAATAAACTAAAATGTGGTTTACCAATGCAAATGGTTGTGATATCTTTCTGTTCCGCAATAGCCATGATGGTTTTGGGGATGTTATCATCTTGGATTTTTATCACTTCTGCACCCAGTTCTTGCGCCAGTTTTAGGTTGTTTATCAAATGCCTTTGTGCGGCTAAACCGATTTTGTCACTGCTTTCACGACTCGACTGGACGTACAAAACCCACCATTTTGAATTATAATAAGCTGCCAAACGCGCTGTTTTGCGAATAACCGTTTTGGCTGTTGCTTCATTTGAGCTGACACACGCCAAAAAACGTTCGGGGCGCAATTTGATATTTTTAGGAATTTCGAGGTCAATTTTCCGTTCCACTTGCGAAGCCACTTCGCGCAATGCCAAATCACGGAGTTGCAGTATTTTTTCTGATTTAAAAAAATGATTCAATGCAATTTCGATTTTCGATTTGTCATAAATCTTACCTTCTTTGAGCCTTGTGATGAGTTCGTCGGCGGTGAGGTCAATATTCACCACTTCGTTTGCCATCGCCAATACTTTGTCTGGTACACGTTCGCGGATTTCAACGCCTGTGATGCGCTCAACTTCGGCATTGATACTTTCCAAATGCTGGATATTGACTGCTGAAATGACACTAATACCAGCATTTAGTATATCAACAACATCTTGCCACCGTTTTTCATTTTTTGAGCCTTCGATATTGGTATGCGCCAATTCGTCCACAATCACTACTTCGGGGTGTTGATTGATGATGTTTTGTACGTCCATATCTTCTAATTCTTTGCCTTTATAAAAAAGTTTGCGCCTTTCTATCACAGACAGACCCCTCAGTAATTCGGCTGTTTCGGCGCGATTATGCGTCTCAACATACCCAATTTTTATGTCAATACCGTTTCGCAAGAGCGCATGAGCTTCTTGCAACATACGGTAAGTTTTACCGACACCCGCACTCATGCCGATATAGATTTTGAACTTTCCGCGCTTCGATTGCCGTATGAGTTCGAGGAAATATTGGGCGTTTTGTTCGTCCATTATTTTTTAAAATGAAACTGCTAATGATGATGTTACGAAAGTGCTCTGATTAGAAATACCATTTTTTGTTGTAAAAATCTTGTTTTTAGCCTTTAAAAGTCGGGTTTCGATTCTAAAAACCGCATTAGAAACAGGAGTAAAATCCAGATTAGCCGAAAAACCATTGATCAAAAAGTCATTTGAAATAATGACTCCTTGTTTGTCTGTATAGTTTTCGATGCGTCCAGCGATAGCCCATTTGTCGTTGATTGTGTATTTGCCAATCAAAATAGGTGCGTACCAAACATTAACTTCGGAGCTATTTTTGTTTTTTTGTTCTGTTCCAATATCAAAACCAAGCGTTAAACCAAATTTTTCACTCACTTGAAAAATGCCATATAAATTATGGAAAATACGCATTTGCCGTGCCGAATCGGGTTTGTCAGAACCAACAAAAGTGCTGTAATTCAAAGTCGTTTTACCATTTGGTTTGAAAACTATTTGCGTTCCGAAAGCGGGCGTATTATTGCCATCAACCCGTCGAATCCGTTGCCAACCGTTCAAGACCAAACCGACCAAAGTCCATTTATCGTTAGGTGCATAAGTGAGTCTTGCGCCACTTTCGTAGTAAGGAGAGTTTTCAGCTAAAATACTTCGTGTTAAGCTCCAACAGTCTTTTGAAATCGCCGATTCAAAACCAATATGTGAGGGCAAAACGCCTACATCAAGCCATGTTGTTTTACTCAATTTTATACCAATATTGGCTTCATATATGTTTTTCAAAACACCCTGCTCGGCTACTAAATTGGCATTTGCGTAAGTGCCCGTCATGAGCGACAAATTCGCTCGAATAGCCGAACTACTGTAAGCTGCCTTCAAATACACCAAGTTTATATTAAATTCATGGCTTCGGTTGTGATTATACATGAACGATGGACGTTCATGGCTTGGGGACTTGTTGAAATCACCCCCATAGTATGTTTCAATATAACCACTGAAAATAAGACTTTTGGTTGAATCCGAAACCTGTGCATTGGCTTTAATATTAATTATAAACAATGCTAAAATGAGTATTTTTTTCATAACTTATATTGCGTTTGATTAGTCCAAAAATGAATTTATTTCAATCTATCTAACGCAAGATTCAGAGCCAAAACATTAACTGTTTCTATACCAATCGCAGGTTTTGAAAGGCTTTTTTGCACCAAATCTTTAATTTTTTCTTCTGAAAGACCCCTAGTTTTAGCAATTCTCGGAATTTGAACCCATGCGCCTTGTGGCGACAAATCGGGGTCAAGTCCGCTACCTGAAGCGGTCACGAGTTCCGAAGGAATTTGCGCTTTCGATACTGAGGGGTTGTGTGCGAGAAAAGTGTCAATTCGCGCTTGAACGTCTTTCAAATAATCGGGATTTGAAGGTGCTTTATTTGAACCACCCGAGCCTGTGGCATTGTAATTCACTGCCGAGGGACGCGAATTGAAATATTTATCATCCGTAAATAATTGTCCGACATTGGCAAACCCGACGATACGACCATCCTTTTCGATGACCTCACCATGCCCTTGGTTCGGTGCAAGTTGTGCAATTGTCCATACAGAAAAAGGATAAATAACAGAAAATAATATCAAGCACAGAAAAGTCAGCTTTAAAGCTGAAAATATTTGAGATTTCATTTTTGACAAATTTAACGATTAAAAAAACAAAGACACCAACAAATCAATCGCTTTGATACCAATAAACGGCACAATCACACCTCCCAAACCATAAATCAACAGATTGCGTCGCAACAAAGCACTCGCGCCAATCGGTCTATAAGCCACGCCACGCAAAGCCAACGGA
This sequence comes from Saprospiraceae bacterium, assembly GCA_016787525.1. Lineage (GTDB taxonomy): Bacteria > Bacteroidota > Bacteroidia > Chitinophagales > Saprospiraceae > JAAFJT01. The sequence continues at coordinate 55,442 of JAEUUP010000112.1, forward strand.
ATAAGCATCGGAATAATAATGGCATTGAAAATAACCGCTGACAAAATCGCTGATTCGGGCGAATGCAAACCCATAATATTGAGTGCTTGCAACGCAGGAATTGACATAATAAACAATGCAGGTACGATTGCAAAATATTTCGCCACGTCGTTGGCAATCGAAAAAGTCGTCAAAGTGCCGCGAGTCATCAATAATTGTTTACCAATTTCGACGATTTCGATGAGTTTTGTCGGGTCATTGTCCAAATCAACCATATTACCTGCTTCTTTCGCAGCTTGTGTTCCTGAATTCATCGCCACGCCCACATCGGCTTGTGCGAGGGCGGGTGCATCATTTGTACCATCGCCCATCATCGCCACGAGTTTGCCCTGAGCTTGTTCGGCGCGGATATAATTCATTTTATCTTCAGGTTTTGCCTCTGCAATAAAGTCGTCAACGCCCGCTTTTTCGGCGATATATTTAGCGGTCAAAGGGTTGTCGCCTGTGACCATAACGGTCTTAACTCCCATTTTACGGAGGCGGTCAAAACGTTCTTGAATACCCGTTTTGATAATATCTTGTAGTTCAATAACACCCAAAACGCAGTTATTTTCAGCCACAACCAATGGCGTTCCACCATTTGATGCAATCGTTTTGACACGTTCGGCTATTTCCGAAGGAAAAGAATGACCCGCTTTTTCACTCAAAGTCTTGATAGAATCAAATGCCCCTTTGATGATGCTTTGACCATTAAAACGGATGCCACTTGACCGCGTTTCGGCGGTGAATTTGATGAACTCAACCTTTGGATCGTCCTTTATACTGAGGGGTATCGGCGTACCTTTTTCGGTAGCCAATTCGAGTATGGATTTGCCTTCGGGCGTTTCGTCAGCGATAGACGAAAGGACGCAGTTTTTGATAAAATCGCTCTCAGATACTCCATTTGCAGCATAAAAATTCGTCGCTTTGCGGTTGCCAATCGTAATTGTACCTGTTTTATCCAACAATAAAACGTCAATATCACCAGCCGTTTCGACTGCTTTGCCCGATTTTGTAATCACATTGGCACGCAATGCCCTGTCCATTCCAGCGATTCCAATCGCAGAAAGCAGACCGCCAATGGTCGTCGGAATCAAACAAACGAAAAGCGAAATGAACGCCGCAATCGTAATTGGTGTGTGTGAATAGTCCGCCAAAGGCTTCAACGTAATACAAACAATGATGAAAACAAGCGTAAAACCCGCCAAAAGTATTGTCAAAGCAATTTCATTAGGCGTTTTTTGACGACTTGCACCTTCGACGAGTGCAATCATTTTGTCCAAAAAACTTTCGCCAGCATTTGTTGTCACCAAAACTTTGATTTGGTCGGACAAAACTTTTGTCCCACCTGTGACGCTCGATTTGTCGCCACCTGCCTCACGAATCACAGGTGCAGATTCCCCTGTGATAGCCGATTCGTCAATCGTCGCCAAACCTTCGATGATTTCTCCATCGGTCGGGATTGTATCACCTGCTTCGCAGATAAAAACATCGCCTTTTTTCAATTCTGCTGACGACTTAGTGAAGATCCCCCCCTCAGTATTAACGACTTTGGCAGGTGTTTCTTCGCGGGTTTTTCGCAAACTATCGGCTTGTGCTTTACCACGCGCTTCAGCTATTGCTTCAGCAAAATTGGCAAACAATAAAGTTAATAGTAAAATGATAAATACAATGAAATTATAGACCACCGACCCTTGTGCCTTATCACCTGTTGCAAGAGCGTATATCGTCACCGCCAACATAACCGCCGTGCCAATTTCAACAGTAAACATGACTGGATTTCTGATAAGAATCCGAGGGTCAAGTTTTGTAAAAGATGCACCGAATGCACTTCGCACAAGTTCAGCTTGAAATAAATTTTGATTTTGAGAAGCCATTTTATTTAAAATTAATAAAATTCAAAAACACTAAACATTTAATAACCAATAACTTGCAAAACAGTCTAACAACTATTGTCTAACTCAATACTTCGGTAGTTTTTTAAGCGTAAATAGCACCGCCTGTGGCGGCGGAGTGGACTTTTTGGAGGGAAGGTTTAATTTTTTTCAAGTTCGGGCTGCGCCCGAACTTGAAAAAAATTAAACCTTCCCTCCATTTCCCCTTTTTTCGGCGGCGAAGCCGCCGTTTTTCAACTAAA
>JAEUUP010000114.1 GCA_016787525.1 Saprospiraceae bacterium
CCCGCTATCGCGCCGCGCTCAAATGAATCGTAATCAAATAACTCATTTGACTCCCTGGTTGCCCTTTTTGTCTCTCTCGTCTTTTTCATCTATCAAAGGTCGCTTTTTTTTCCCTTGACACACTTTTTTGAACAGTCTCAGGGGTATTATTTGTGACTTATGTGCGGATAAAATAAATGTATAATTTTTAAAGCAATCTGTATAAAAAATCAAAAATTGGCTTATCGAAAGGTGTCGTAGCCTATGACTTTTTTATATTAGGTTTTCATTAACAAATCAATGCTGATAGAATATTTTTAATTTGTAAATTTGCATATTCTTATCTATGGTTTTGGCTTAGTTAAAAAAGTCCATCGCCGGCAAACCAACGCACTAATTCCACGCTCAAAAGCTCGATAAGTGCGGTTGGTATTCGGCAATTTTGACGTTTTGTGGAAGAAAAGAATCCCGAAGGAATGGCTCTTAATCTTTATATTAAGAGCCAAGGTTTTAATGACGAGCCTGTTAAATTTTGGGAAACTGGAGTTATCACATATAAAGAACTAGAAGTTGAAAGACAACAAAAAGAAAAAGAAGAAATGGAACGTCAAAAAGCTGAACTTGAACAATGAAGACAAGAACAACTAGCTAGACAACAAGCTGAGAAAGATGTAAGAAAAAAAGATAAAGAAGCTGAAATATGGCGGCTGAAGTGCTTCTATGAAATATTTGTGCAAGTTTCAACAGCAATAATTCTATTGAACTTTTATGCTAAAATTCCGCCACATCGCCAAGCCGAGAATCGTTATGTGTCACCCCATTTCAGCATCCTACTAACCATGAAATTCAGACATTAAAATGCAAAATTAATTAAAGCATGTTAAAAGACGTATTGACAGAAAATTTAGACGTGGTATTTTGTGGCACTGCAAAAGGAAAAGCATCTGCTTTGAAAGGATATTATTATGCCGGACCTGGAAACAAATTCTATGGCATTTTACATAGCACCAGCTTGACACCTAAAAGACTTCTGCCCACAGATTGCTATTCGATAAATGAATTTGGGATAGGACTGACAGATTTGGTACATACTGAATATGGAAATGATAAGGATATTAACAGTGATAGTTATGAAGTCGATGACTTTATTAAAAAAATGGAGTACTACAAACCTAAGTTTATTGGTTTTACCAGCAAAACTGCGGCTTCTTTTGCTTTGGGATTTAGAGGTGTTACAAGTCTTATCGACTATGGACTACAAAATCGGACAATCGGAGCATCAAAAGTTTTTGTATTACCATCCACTTCAGGTAGCGCAAGAAAGTTTTGGGATGAAAAATATTGGTTTGAACTGAAAAAACTGATTAAAGAATCGGCAAATAGTGAAGTATAAAGAGAGCGAACGCACAACAAAAGTATCGCCCGCTGTCAAAGGTTCTTCAAAAAACGTACGCGCTCGTAAGCCTTTCCAAAGGCGCAACCTATTATTCAGCACGTCTGACGTGGGTGTTTACCCCCCCTCAGTAAAAGCGGCAAAAAAACGGATTTAGGCAAGCAGCAAAGCCCTAAATCCGTTTTGCTTTTCAGACAAGAAGATAAAATAACAAGAAAAGTGACCAAGCAACAAGAAAGCCATACTAGAGAATGACACTGCCCAAATGACTTATTTACTGAGAGGGTCTGCTTCAATCGAAGCAGACCCCCTCAGTAAAATATATTGAAGCAAAATATTTATCTCAAAAAATTAGGACATTTGAAAGGAACTTCACTAACTTTCAGTCAAAATTCACTTCGCACGAGGACACGCACCCATTTCAAAACAATTCTTCACAGTCCATTTATTTTCAACTGTTTATGATGAAAACAAATCTTATTTTCTTTCGCCTCAGCCTCATCGGATTGATGGCTCTCTCTTTTGCTGCTTGTAAACGCAATTTGACGGCTAAAAAAATGACCAAAAGTATGGCGGCGTATATCTACGCCTATACGTCTGGCACGATTGGTCGTGAGCAACCTGTGCGCGTGCGTTTTACTTCCCAAATGATTAAACCCGAAGAAGTGGGCAAATCCGTTGAGGGTGGCGTATTTTCTTTGACCCCCTCAGTATCAGGTAATGCGGTGTGGGAAGACCCTCAAACGATTCGCTTTACGCCAACGGCGGCGTTTCCTTCTGGACAAACACATGTGGCTTCTGTACGTTTGAAGCGATTGTTTAAAAACGTGCCAGCCGATGCCGAAGAGTTTCAGTTCGATTTTCGGACACGTGAATTGTATTTTGAAGTCGTGACGGATGGCATTCAACCCGAATCGAACAGCGATATGTCGCGTCAAGAATTAGTCGGCGAAGTGACCACCTCTGACCGTGCCGACGATAAAAATGTAGAATCGGTGCTGGCTGCCAAACAAAATGGCAAAACATTGAAAATCAATTGGATTCACGCGCCCGATGGTTTGCACCACGCATTCAGAGTGAAAGAAGTGGAAAGAGGCAATGCGGCTTCAAAAGTCAATTTATCGTGGTCGGGCAATTCTTTGGGCGTATCGAATAAAGGCGAAACGGACGTGGTTGTGCCTGCGATTGGCGAATTTACAGCCATGTCGGCGCGATTGGTGCAAGATGCGGAGCAATACATCAAAATCAATTTCAGCGACCCCCTCAGTACCACCGCCGATTTGAATGGTTTGGTCAAAATCAACGATTGGTTCGGCAATTTGCGAACAGCCGTTGATGGTAACAGCATTTTGGTGTATCCGAGTGACCGCATCACAGGCGAACACGGCTTGTATGTGGACGGCGGCGTTGCCAATTTTCAAGGAAAAAAAATGGGGCAATCCGCTACATTCATGCTGTCGTTTTCGGATGTAAAACCGCAAGTGCGTTTGGTGGGTCGTGGTGTGATTATGCCCAGTTCCGATGGTTTGAATTTCCCATTTGAAGCCATTAATTTGAATTTTGTAGATGTCGAAATCGTCAAAATATTCAACAACAATATTTTGCAATTCTTGCAAACCAATGATTTTGAAGGCGACAACCAAATGGAGCGCGTGGGACGCATTGTGGTGCAGAAAAAAGTGACCTTGAAAGACCTCAATCCGTCGGCTTCGACGATGCGTTGGACACGCTACGGTATTGATTTGGCAGAATTGGTCAAAAAAGACCCGAATGCCATTTATCAAGTCCGCATTGGTTTCCGCAGAAGTTATACGAATTATACCTGCACAGCCAACGGCGCAAAAGACGATTTGAACGGCATGACTGTGATGCAAGAACCTGTGGATTTTACGGAAACAGATGAAAATGGCGCATGGGACGACAAATCCATTTGGCGTTACGATTGGAACAGTGGTGAAGCCATTGGCGAATACAATTATCAAGAGCGTCAAAATCCTTGCACAGCTTTTTATTATAACAACGAGCATTTTGTCAGAAGAAATGTTTTTGCGTCCGATTTGGGTATCATTGCGAAACGAGGCGCAGACAATTCGATTTTTGTCGCTGTTTCCGACCTCAAAAGCACCTATCCGCGCGGCTCTGTAAAATTAGAAGTCTATGACTATCAACAACAACCATTGGGAACAGCGATGACCAATTCTGACGGTACAGCCGTTCTAAAAGACATCAAAGGCAAGCCGTGGGTCGTCGTTGCCACAGTCGGCGACCAAAAAGGATACCTCCCCCTCAGTAATCAGAACTCATTGAATCTCAGTCGTTTCGACGTGGCAGGAACTGAAATGCAAAAAGGCTTAAAAGGCTTTTTGTACGGCGAGCGCGGCGTGTGGCGACCCGGCGATTCGCTGCATTTGAATTTTATCCTGGAAGATAAAGACAATAAATTGCCCGATGATTATCCGATTACTTTAGAACTCTATGACCCAAAAGGTACTTTGCAACTGCGTCAAACATCGGTTGAGAATGTGAAAAATATTTACCCTTTCAACATCGCGACACGCCCAGATGCACCGACAGGCACATGGCGTTGTGATGTGAAAGCAGGTGGTGCGACGTTTACACAACCGATTAAGATTGAAACAGTTAAGCCCAATCGTTTGAAAATCAAATTGGATTTTGACAAAAAAGACATTGCCGCAGGAGAAGAAAACATCTCAGGCAATCTGCAAGTCAATTGGTTGATGGGTTCGCCTGCGCGAGGTGTCAAAACACGCATCGAAGCCACGATGTCGAGTGTCAAGACGGAATTTCCGAAGTACAAAGATTTTATTTTCGACGACCCGATTCGCACATTCAAAGGCGAACCTGCCGTGATTTACGATAATAATGTGGACGACAACGGTGCAGCAAAAGTTTATGCCAATTTGCCGAAAGCGCAAGGCTCTGCGGGCAAATTGCGTGTGGGTTTCAAAATCAGAGCCTTTGAACCTTCGGGCGATTTTTCTTCCGATTATCAAACTTTAGATTATTCGCCTTACAAAACCTATGTGGGTGTTGCCATTCCGCAAAACAAAATGGGCGAAAAGCGTTTCGATATTGGCAAAAAGAACACATTTACCGTAGCAATGGTGGATAAAAATGGATTTCCGCTGCGCAATCGTTTAGTGGACGTATCAGTCTATCGCGTCGAATGGCGTTGGTGGTGGGAAACAGGCGACGACGATGCCGCACAATTCACCTCGTCAAAAGATATGAAAGCCGTTTTGCAACAAAAAGTCACGACAGATGGTAATGGTTTAGCCGAAGTCAGCGTCACGCCTGACCGTTGGGGACGCTATTTTATTCACGCTGGCGACCCCCTCAGTACACACTACACGGGCGATTATTTTTACAGTGGCTACCCTTGGGACGACGAACAACAAGCAGGTTTGAGTCGCAACAACGCCGCAATGTTGAGTTTCAATACAACCAAAGACAAATACGCCGTTGGCGAAACGGTGACGATTAATATTCCAACACCCGAAAACGGTAAGGCTTTGATTTCGATTGAAAACGGCAGTAAAGTGCTGGAATCGAAATGGATTAACACCAAAAACGGCATGACTTCATACAGTTTCAAAGCGACTGCGGCTATGTCACCGACAGTTTATGCTTTTGTCACGATGATTCAACCACATAACAATGCGAAAAACGATTTGCCGATTCGCATGTACGGCGTATCACCCGTCAATGTCGAAGATCCTAAAACAAGACTTGAGCCTGTGGTGAAAATGCCGACCGAAATCCGTCCAGAAGAAAAAGTAACAGTGGAAGTGCGCGAGAAAAACGGTCGTCCGATGGCTTATACAGTTGCCATCGTTGACGAAGGATTGCTCGATTTGACGCGACACGAAACGCCTAATCCGTGGAATACCTTTTACGCCCGCGAGGCTTTGGGTGTTCAAACATTCGATGTGTATGACCAAGTTTTGGGTGCGTATGGCGGGCAATTAGAGCGTATTTTGAATATTGGCGGTGATAAAGCGGGCAAACCTAAAAATGCACAACGTGCCAATCGTTTCAAACCCGTTGTGATGTCTTTTGGACCATTCTATTCGTCAGGATTTCCGAAAAAGCACGAGTTTATGATGCCCAATTACGTCGGCTCAGTGCGTGCGATGGTGGTTGCTACTGATGGCGCAACCGCTTATGGCGCAGGAGAAATGACTTCAGCCGTCAAAAAACCTTTGATGGTGATTGCGACTTTGCCGCGTGTTTTGACTCAAAAAGAACAACTCAAACTACCTGTTGATGTTTTTGCCACAGATGCAAAAATTAAAAACGCGACCATAACCGTTTCAGAGTCAACAGGTTTGGTGAATATCGTTGGTGCAAAATCAAAACCCATCACGTTTGAAAAACCAACAGACAAAATGGTGGATTTCGACCTACAAATTACGGAGAGGGTCGGTGTTGCTAAATTTAAAATCGTTGCAGAAGGTGGCGGCGAGCGTTCTACTTCTGACATCGAAATTGATGTCCGCAATCCAAATCCTGTCATCACCAACATCGCTCAAAATATCGTCCAATCGGGGCAAACCATTCAAATGCCGTACAATGCCATCGGAACTTTAGGCACAAACGCCGCAACATTGGAGGTTTCGACCATTCCACCGATTGATTTGGCAGCGCGATTGGCGTATTTGCTGCAATATCCGTATGGTTGTGTCGAACAAACGACGAGTGCTGCTTTCCCGCAGTTGTATGTTGATAAATTGATGAACGTGGACGATGCTAAAAAGAAAGTGATGTCCACAAATATCCGTGCAGCGATTGACCGTTTGCGGACTTTCCAAACGGCAGATGGTGGTTTCGGTTATTGGCAAGGCGAAGATTTCGCCGATGCGTGGGCAACAAGTTATGTCGGACACTTTCTGCTTGAAGCCAAAGCCGCAGGTTATGCTTTGCCGCCCAATATGATTGAACGTTGGATAAAAGCGCAACAAATGACTGCCAAACGCTGGGTCGCCACGCCGCCAACAGCGCAAAATGGGCAACCCCTCAGTACAGACGGCTGGAACGAAGAAAGTCGAGACTTAACACAAGCGTATCGCCTCTATACTTTGGCTGTGGCACGCACACCCGAATCGGCTTCGATGAATGCTTTGCGCGAAAAGAAGAATCTTTCGACGCAAGCCCGTTGGCGTTTGGCTGCCGCGTATGCAACGGCAGGTAAACCCGAGATTGCCAAACAATTAATCGCCAATTTAGGGACTTCGGTGAACAAATACCGCGAATTAGGCTACACTTACGGCTCAGAATTGCGCGATCAAGCCATGATTTTAGAGACTTTGGTGATGTTGCAAAACCCGAATCAAGCCATTCAAGTCGCTCGTGAAGTCAGTCAGAAATTAAGTTCGGGCGATTGGTACGGCACACAATCTGTTTCGTATGGTTTGATGGCGATGTCGAAGTTTGCAATGGGCAATGGGTCGAGCAATGCCTTCGCATTCAGCTATGACATCAACGGTAAGAGTGGTAATTTCAGCAGCCAAACCGCATTGGCACTCATTGATTTGCCTGCGAATGGCGCAAACAAGCTCGCCATTCGCAACACCTCGAAAACGCAGCTTTTTGTGCGTTTGATACTGAGGGGTCAGCAAGCAGTGGGTTCAACTGAGCCTGTTGTGGCTTCCAACTTAATCATGAACGTGCAGTATCGCAATCTGAAAGGCGAACCCATCAGTCCTGCACAAATCAAACAAGGTACAGATTTCCTCGCCGAAATCACTGTTGGCAACACAGGCAGTTTGGGTAAGAATTATAAAGAGATGGCATTGTCACAAGTCTTTCCATCGGGTTGGGAAATTCTCAATCCACGCATGGACAGAGTGCAAGGTTGGACAAACACCAGTGTCCCACGCTATCAAGACATTCGTGACGACCGTGTAAACACGTTTTTCGACTTAGCCGTTGGCAAAACACACACTTATCGCATACAACTCAACGCCGCTTATGCAGGTCGTTTCTGGTTGCCGACACAGTTGTGTGAAGCAATGTACGACAATTCTATTTCAGCCAAACAAGCAGGTATGTGGGTTGATGTCGTTGCGGCCGATAGGAAACCGATGTGAAAAAGACGCAATCGGAATGTGTCAATGCGATAACCCAAAATCTATTCAGTCAATATCAAACATCCGAACCGAAATAGTGTGAAAAAGGGGCAATCTGAACGCAGATTTGCCCCTTTTCCCTTTTTATAAAAGGCGCGATGCACAAATCAAAGGGCGTGATGTAAGATAAATTCAACGACAATGAGGTTTTGAACCTCGTTGTCGTTGAATTTTACTGAGGGGGGCATTTTCAAAGCAAAGGATGCCCATGCCAATACAACCAATCATTCAAAACCGCCAAATTTTCCTCCGACGTGTTGATGCTCACGATGTTTTTATTCTTTTTAATTGGTTTGGATTGAGAATACTGAGGGGTACACATTATGATTCACTTGAAAATATTAATAAATCCTTTTACATACTACTTGGTAAATAAAGTCCACAGTTTGGCAGTACCATCTTCACTACCTGTTAAAATACCTTGTCCATCAGGTGAAAAGGCAACAGACCTTACAGGAAGTTGATGCCCTTTATAGGTCTGTTTTAACTTTCCTGTTAAATCCCACAACTTAGCAGTACCATCTTCGCTTCCCGTTAAAATACTTTGTCCATCAGGTGAAAAAGTAACTGACCAAATATACGAATTATGCCCTTCAAAGGTCTGCTTTACTTTGCCTGACAAATCCCACAGCTTAACAGTTAAGTCGTCGCTACCTGTCAAAATACTTTTCCCATCAGGTGAAAAGGCAACTGTCCAAACAGCAGACTCATGCCCTTTAAATATCTGCTTTTCGTTGCCAAATAAATCATAGAGTATTGCAGTGCCGTCATAACACCCTATCAAGATGCTTTGTCCATCAGGCGAAAAAGTGACTGACAAGACTGTTGTGCAAGGGAGATTATACGTCATTTTTTTATTGCATAAAAGATCCCACAATACTACTGTATAGTCATCACTACATGTTAATATACTTTGATTTTTAGGTGAAAAAGCAACTGACCAGATAGGAGCTTTGTGCCCTTTAAAAGTCCTAATTTCTTTACCCGATAAATCCCACAGTTTGGCAGTACCATCCACACTACCTGTCAAAACATTTTGCCCATCAGGTGAAAAGGCAACTGAAGTTATATTGTGTTGATGCCCCTCAAAGGTTATTTTTTTATTACCTTTCAAGCCCCATAAAATAGCCATTTTGTCATCACTGCCTGTCAAAACACTTTGTCCATCAGGTGAAAAAGCGACAGATTCTACGGCACACTGATGACCGCTAAACAATTTTAAATATGATATAATTGTTGTATCATGTATAAACTTAAACAATTGCCATTTAGAATATACCGACTTCTCGCTAATTTTATTTTCATTCAAATTAGCTTTGGATGAGGTAAAATTGGAGGTATCATCATAGTATTTTTTATAAGCTAATACTGATGGAAAGCACGAAAATGAAAAACTAAAAATGAAAAGAGGATAAAGTATTTGTTTCATAATCTTTCTATTTACAATTATTGGAATTTTTCTGTTTTGCCACCGCGCAAGCGCAATTGGGCTTTGGTTTTCATAGGGAATTCTAAATTATCCGCAAAGTAATAATACCAATTCATCGCGTGTTCATATTCATCGTAAGCATCTACGATGATTGCGTTAGGGATGCGGTGTTCGCGTGCTGCGGCTTTTGTTATAGTCCTTACTTATGCTTTTTGATAGGTTTTGATAAAATTATGGAAAATACTGAGAGGGGGCGTAGAGGCGTTTTGGATTGACTTGGGTGTTGCTTGAACACTTGTACCAGTTAGCATTTACTATTGTTTTTTCGTATAAGTGTTTAGGTACTCAGGTGTAAACGTTTACACCACTCAGTATAAATGTTTACACTTAAATGCCTAAACGTTTATACCGAAGTGCCTAAACGTTTACACAAATCGTCTGAACACTTATGCATTTTGTGTAAACGTTTATACCGAAGTGCCTAAACGTTTACACAAATCGTCTGAACACTTATGCATTTTGTGTAATCGTTTATACCCCTCAGTATAAACGTTTACACAAATCACCTAAACACTTATCCATTTCGTGTAAACGTTTATACCCCTCAGTATAAACGTTTACGCAAATCGCCTAAACATTTATCCATTTTGCCTAATTGTTTATACCCAAGTGCCTAAACACTTATGCATTTTGTATCAACGTTGATACTGAGGGGTACATTCTCAAAGCAAAGGATGCCCATTCCAATACAACCAATCATTCAAAATCTCTAAATTTTCCTCCGTTGTGTTGATACTCACAATGTCTTCGGGACTGATGTATTGCACACGGTCGCTTTTGCCCTCCGTTATGCCCAAGCGTAAAGTTAGTGAATCCTCGCTTTTAGGGTCAACTTCGACAATTTTTACTGTTTTTTCTTCTGTTTTGCCGCCGCGCAAGCGCAATTGGGCTTTGGCTTCCATCGGAAATTCTAAATTGTCTGCAAAGTAATAGTACCAGCCCATTGCTTCTTCATACTCATCATAAGCATCTACGATGATTTCGTAATGGATGCGGTGTTCGCGTTCTTTGTTGTGGTCTTTTGCCATTTTTTATTGTTTTTGATTGGTTTTGATGAAAGATGATTGAAAATACTGAGGGGGCGTTTTCTCTTCGTTCTAATATTGTTGTTTATTTTCTTAATCTTTTACCCAATCAGGAATTCCAAAACCCTTGCGCTGTTCTTCATTAAGAGTTGCACTCTTCTCTGGATCAAGATAATCATCTATCGTTCTCCATATTTTAACTATTCCATCTTCACCATAATTAACTATATATCTTTTATCTTTTGAAATAGCAAAAGCTGGTTGCGGTGATATTGACATGTTAATAGTTTGAATATTTTGCCCCCAAGAAATATTCCAGAGTTTTATATTTGAATATTGCTCTGTACTTATCAAGTATTTCTCATCGTCAGAAAAAATAATTGATTTAACAATACTCTTATGACCGCTCAGGTTAGTAATTAGTTTTTTGCTATTTAAATCATATAATTGAATCGTTTTATACTTTCCTAAAGCAAAATACTTATCCTTTGGAGAAAAACTTAAATAAGTGAACCCATTTAAATCACCATAATTTACCTCATCCATTTTAGACGAAGTATCTAAATCCCAAATACCCAATTTGTTGTCTTTTTCAGCATATGCAGCTATATATCTTCCTGTTGAAGATGTATAAAACGATTGTATAGGTAGGGATATAGCAATCAATTTTTTAAAAACAGAACCATTAGTCAAATCTGTTACTCTAATAATACTGTCTCGATTTTGGATTATCATTGGTTTGTTATCATAAAAAAAAACTTTTACAACACCACCTAATGTATCTTTATATTTGAGCGATAGGTTGCCCGTTAAAGTATTCCAAACTTTAATAATTCCACTGCCTACATTTACTAATAATTGACTATTATCTAAAGAAATTACAACTTCGCTTATTGTTGGTATATCTTGTTTTATAGCCAGGTAGTTTTTTCCAGTTTGAGTATTCCACAACCTAACTATGCTATCTTCTTGTGAAATAGTAATTAACAGTTTTCCATCTTGGGACATTTTTGCAAGGTTTATAGAATTAGCATTTACATGTCCAAATCTTTTAACACAATTGAAAAAACGTTGAGGTCCTATCAAGTTCATATCACTTACTATGTCATTCAAGCTACTTATCGCCTCTTCTGTCGGTGTCTCTGTTACTTTTGTTGCAGCATTTGCAACCCTTAAAGCAGTAATAAAATCCTTTTCCGTAGCTAAAACAGCTCTTGCATTAGAAGCGAGTTTTCCTGCTATTGCTTCTTTAGATTGCTTTTCAGCAATCTCCTTTTGTCTAATAGCATTTGCATTTGCAAACATAGCTTCATTTTTTTCCTTTTCAACAGCATCAAAAAGTTTCTTCCTCAAATCAGTAATTTCATTAGAATTCTTATTTGAATAACCCTCCGCCGATTCCAATTGCTCAAAAGCTAACCGATAATTCTTATCAGTTATCGCCTTTTTGACCTTACGAATTACACACTCGTAATCACTACACTTCTGCCCAAATACTGAGGGGGTGTATAAAAGTGAAAAACTAAAAATGAAAAGAGAATAAAGTAACCGTTTCATAACCTTTCTATTTACAATTATTAGAATTCGTTTGATTTAATATTTCCGTTATTTGACTTTGCAAATCAGTATCACTCGGATATTTCTCCTGCACAGATTTAATTTTCTGTTGCATATCTTTAGGCGGGCAATTGCCACCTTTCAAAATACCCCTCACATTCTGCAAAGTAATCCTAAACTCTGTCATTTCCTTTGCTTTTTGAGCAATTTCATACTTTTCAAGTGCTTTTTGAGCATTATCTCTTTCCAAATCAGCTTTTTGGCGTTGTAAAATGGCATCGGTTCGTTGTTGATATGCCCAAATCCCAACTCCAATTGCAATCACAAACCCAATAAGTGCCAAAGAAGCAATCAAGTTACTTCTTCTTCTTCTTGCTTTTTCTAATTCTAATTCCTCTGCTGATTCTTTCGCCCTAAACCTTTGACTATTATTAAAAAACTGCATCAATTCATCTTCTAAATTCAAATCAGGTAACACATCTTCAAATACTGTAATCTGCTTTTGTGTCAAATATTCATTTGTTCGTGTAAAACTTTGGTGCATACTACGGATTTGGCGTTTAATATCATTCCGTTGTCGTTGTTCATCGGTTCTGCGTTTATCAATCAATGCTGCGAGACTATCGTGTGCTAATTCCATACTTTTGCCATCACTGCGAATCAAACGCGATGATTCCAAAGCATCTAAAGAAAAGGTCAAGGATTCGGCTGATATTTTTGGAAAGATGTTTTGTTCGGCAGCTTCCAATTTTATCAAATCATTTTCACGAATGTATCGAATCGGACGCTTTGTACCTTCATCAGAAACAAAAGCATCAAGTAGCTGTCGTACTGTATCAAGACGAAGTGATGGCTCTTTATGAGATAATAGAGACTGTATCTCGGTTTGTTGTTCAGTCAAAAACTTATCAAGTACATTATCAATTGTCCCAAAATCTTCTATTTCTTTCTTTGTAAATGTCAGTTTCTGCCACCCCTCAGTATCATTCGTTTTTGACAGGTTTGGATAAGTTCTTTCAAAATCTTCTTTGTACAATTTATCGAGATATACTTGCAAATAAGGCAACTCAATACCTGATTTGCCACGACTCACGTTTTCGATGATTTGCTCAAAACGGTCAACTTTAGGTAGTTCAACTGAAATATTAAACTTAGAAAATGAATTGTCCAAAACTTCCTTGACATGTGAAGAGTCCATAGGTTCAACCCTCATTCTAAAATCAAATAATTCGGGGATTTCTTTTTCAAACGGATATAACTGTCCCAAATATTCTTCTCGAATGACAATGAGAATATTACAAGGTAGTTCATTGTCTAATATCGTTTTTATATTCTCTACAAATAAGTCGCGCTCAGGTTTTGTTCCAAAAATAAAAAGTTCTTCAAATTGGTCAAAAATCAAGAAAACAGGTCTCAAATAATATTGATACAATCGCTGAATTTTATCTGTAACACCCCCCTCAGTATTTTGAGGATTTGGCAAAGCATGATTAATAGATAAATCCATAGCACGATTGATGTCAACATCTCGTCGAATCCACAACGGTAACCAATCCGTTCCGTCGAATTTACTTGCCAAACCACATTGTATTAAACTCGTTTTTCCAGTGCCTGATGCACCATAAATCAACAATAAAGGTGATTTAAAAACAAGGTCGTACAACTGTTCAATTTCTTTATCGCGCCCAAAGAAGGCATCACGGTCAGCAAGCGTGAAAGGATCTAAAAATTTGAATGGACTTTGTATTGTTTTCATAGTTCTTCAAGGGTTTTGCCGAACATATCTTTGCAAAACGCTGAAAACTGTCCGTTGATGAGTGGAAAATAATTATCATTCTGGTCGGTATCGCCTTTGATTTTAGCCATAATACTGACCTTTTTCTTTTCTATTTTGATAATATTGTCAGGTTTTGAAACATGCCGAAAGTGAAAACGCTTATTCGATGCATCATAAGCTACAAAAAAGCACAGTTTGGCTTTGGGCGATTTGGTATAAGCATTCTCATCAATAAAAAAAGGAGACAAATACAAAAACTTGGACTTATCATCCACGCGACGCAGTAATATCGTTGCTGTTTTATGGTAATTTTTTTCGGATTCTGTGCGGTCTTCCAAGTTTGTCAAAGCCTGTTGGAGCTTCACAATTTTATGTTCAAAATCAGGCTCAGTGCTGTGTTGATAGAATAGTACATTGATGTCTTTTACAGAAGTCAAACCATAGTGAATCAAAAAACCAAATTGATATAAAACCACCGCCAAATGCTGTTCAGTTTCATCACATAGATATTCAAGATTTCTTTGTGGATTGTCTGCCACCTGTTTTTCTAAAAAATCAACCGACTCATGGTTTTCGGCATTCTGCCATTCCGCCAGTACACCGTCCAATTCTTTTAAAAAATGCGGAATTTTATTCTTTGACAGAAAGGCAGCCAACTGCCTTAAAAGCGGCAACAGCGACCGTTTGTTATCATTTTGAAAATCACTATTCAACCACTTTTTGAGCATATCACGCACCCCCTCAGTATCTAAGGCATTTTGAAGTAGTTGTCTTTCGGCTTCCCTGTTTTGTCTCTCCTCTTCCGTTTCATCTTCTTTGACTGTATCAAGTTGCCGTTTCCTTTCCCACAATTGCGCCATCGAAACATAAGTAGCAAAAGCCATGATGCTCCGATAAGCATACAATAACATCTGAAAACGCTCATTTGAAGGGCGGTCATAAAATAATTGCCCCGAATTGTCACTCGGTGCTAATAATTTGCGAATGGGTTCACTGATAGAATAAGGTAAGCGTTTCAGAATGACATCTTGCCCTCTGGACTCTTCACCTTGCGATTTCAAAACTTCTTCATAGTTTTCATATATACCCTCAATCGCATTTGTAATATAGGTGTTACTTTTGTCAACCAAAGGTTTTTCGGGCAAACGCCAAATATCTAATTCATCAGCTTGATTATCTTGATGATAAATCCCCCAAAGTGAAGCATGTGTATCAATTGGAATACGCATAATACCTCGCGCTCTTATTTCAAAATCTATTCTACCTTTTACTTTCGCTGCCGCAATAGCCGCATCAAAAGCTAAACGAATAGATTGTCGTTTACTCGCTAACTCTTCAAAAAAAGTAATTGAAAACTGTGTAGCCCTTTCATCATTGACTGGAGCACTCGTAGCAATGACAATGGGTACATTGTTTTTGAGTAATGCGTCCACTTGCCCAAGTGTTGAACAGCCGTTCAAAACGACTAATTTTAAATTAGGACAACGCCCCAACAAAGCAGCTATTCCGTCAGCATTTGCATCGCCATCTTCTAATTTAAGTTTGTCGCGTCCAGCATGACCACTGTACAAAAACAAAACAATATCGTTTTGAAATGTGCGGAGTCCACTAATTATATTTTCATTCGTTGCATACTGTTCTGAATGAACGATGAAATCACCGAGCCGCTTTCTGTCATTTAATGTGCTATTCACTTTAGAATCTTCAATTCGCAAAGAATTTAAAGGAGTTTTATCGCTGTTGGCAAAAGCCAGAAAAAGTGTAGGCATAATTTATATTGTTTATCATTTTTTTTAGATTGATCGTAAATAACTGTCGCGTTCATAATAATGGGCGATATCCTCGGCATTTGTCGCGGCGAGTTGGTCGCGCAAGGTTTGCCGCACTGTCACACCCTTGATGTTCACGATTTCGAGACCCAATAACAGCACCGTTTTTTGTTGCTTGATGTCGGTGGTGAGGTTGCGGAAGCGGCGTTGCCTCTCGGGGGGGTGAATTGGTTTTTCATTCTGTTTTTTTGTTTTTTTACTGAGGGGGTTAATATTCAATTTTGCAATTTGGAAGGAGTTTTTCTATTTTTTCCTTTTCTTTCGGTGAAATCAAAGTTATACTGATATCTAACAATTTAAGATTTTTTAATTCTTTAATCTCGTCAGGCAGTTTTGAAATTAAATTTCCTTGCAAGTATAAATATTCCAAATTTTTCAATTTTTTTATTTCAGGAGGCAAACTCATTAATCGCGTCCATGATAAACTCAATGTTGTTAAGTTTGTAAGTTTCCCTATTTCTATCGGAAAGGTACCTATATTATCAGTTCGTATATTTAACTGAGTTAAATTTTTAAGATTACATATTTCGATTGGAAAATGATTGGGTTCATTATAATGTATAGTTAAAACCCTGAGATTATGATTATTGAAAATATATGAAGGAGTTGATTCCAAGTTTTTATACTCTAAATACGCAACGCTATCAATAATTTTAAAAGTATCGATAACTTTTGAATTATGAAAAGTTGTATTTAATTGCTTAAGACTATCTTTATTCTCTTTTTTATCAGATTTTGGTTTATCAATCTCTTTTTTATCAGATTTTAGTTTATCATTCTCACTTTTTATTTTTCTCAACTCATTTTGATAGCTTTCTTCACGTTGTTGAGCTTGATATAAAGCGTTTTGTGTCTCTGTAATTATATTGTCTTTTTGTGCATTTACTACTTTAAAAAGAGAATCTAATTTAGCAAGAGTAATTTCTAATTCTTTCGTTTTTTGGTCTGCACGTACTTTTTCTACCTTTGCAATCTCTGTTTGTTGTTGTGCAATTATTTTTTGATATTCAGAAATTTTAAAAAGAGAGTCAGCTTTCGTTTTCTCCAAAACCGCCGTTTGTTTTTCAATTTCCACCTGCGCCAAAGCCGTTTTCGCAATCTCCGTTTGTCTTTTCGCCTCATCTCTCGCCCTTTTCGCGTCCTCTTTCTCCTGCTCAATCGCTACAAACAGCCGCCGCCGCAGTTGCTTAATTTGTTCTTTTTCTTTAGTATTGGTATCCGTGAGATAGCCTTCGGCAGAGTCGAGGTTATCGAGTGCTTTTTGGTATTCCTTATTTTTTAGCAGATTGTCAGCTTTTTTATAGGCGCAATCGAAGTTGTTGCAGGGTTTATTTTGCCCCATTACTGAGGGGAGGCTTATCCACAAAAGAAAAGCAATGAGTAATAGTAAAAAGTGCTGTTTTTTCATTGTCTAAAATTCGATTTTGCAGTTTGGGAGTAGTTTTTTGATTCTGTTTTGTTCAATTTCTGATATTGAATTACCTTTTAGGTTTAAAACTGAAAGATTAGATAAGTTTTTCAATTCATTATCAATCATTGTCAACTGATTGTATCTCAATATAATGATTTTGAGTTGGGTGTTTTTATAAAGAACTTCTGGAAATTTATCAAGTTTTTGGTTGGTCAAGTCAATAGCAGTAATATTTGAGTGCAAACTTTCTATTTTTGTTGCAAGTGGATAAAGGCTACCAAGCGTATCTAAAAAACTATAAATGCTATCAGTTTCATTCACTTTAACTTTTGCCAGGTCTATATCGTCATCAAATGGAAAAGCAATGTCAAACATTTTATCTTTGAATACTTCATTTCCGTCTTTATCAATGAAATAAAAGCCATAATGAACATCAAAGTCTCTTGAAAAGTCTTTTGAATATTCACCCGAATATTGATAGACCAGTGCGTATTTATCTTTATAGAAATAGAGAGCCTTGATTATTTTTTCATTTTTAGCTAAAGCAAGTTCAAGTTCTTTTGTCTTTTGCTCAACTATCCGTTTTTGTTTTTCGGCTTCATCTCTCGCCCTTTTCGCTTCTTCTTTCTCCTTCTCAATCGCCACAAACAGCTGCCGCCGCAGTTGCTTAATTTGTTCTTTTTCTTTGGTATTGGTATCCGTGAGATAGCCTTCGGCAGAGTCGAGGTTATCGAGTGCTTTTTGGTAGGCAGCCTGTTTCAGAAAGTTTTCCGCTTTTTTGTAGGCGCAGTCAAAGTTGTTGCAGGGTTTATTGGTTTGCCCTGACACAATTTGAGTGAAAAATGAAAAGAGAATAGTGAAAAATAGGAAGTGCAGTGATTTCATTGATATTCGTTTTTTGATGTATTAGAATGGTGACAAATATAGTGAATAGTTTTCTAAATTTTGCTTACTGAAAAACAGAAAGAATGAGCGAAATACTCCCCTCAGTAAGAATGACGATTTTTTACCACTAACCCCTCCGTAAAGGCGCATAAGTTTGTAAAATAAAAACAATATTCTTTTACAACTTAAATCTACTTTTAGCATGCAACGTCGCAACTTCCTTTTATCCAGCCTCTTAGCAACACCTGCGATAGCCTCCACAAACTTTCTGGAAACAGACAAGAAAATCCCTAATTCTTTTACGGTCAAATCGGGCGAAGCGCGTTTTGGTGTGCACACACCTTTCAAAGGCGTTAATCCGAACGATTTAAAAATTTCTAAGCGTGACACGGGCGGTGCAGTCGCTATGTTTGAGTATATTGGTACTGAAAAAACGGGGCCTTCGCTGCATATTCATCTCAAACAGGATGAAATTTTTTATGTCTCGGAAGGTGAGTTTTTATTTCAAGTCGGTACGGAACGCAGCACATTGAAGGCGGGTGACACTATTTTTTTACCGCGGAAAGTGCCACATACTTGGATTCAGCTATCGGACAGAGGGAAATTGATTTATTGGGTCACGCCTGCGGGCAAAATGGAGGATTTTTTCTTGAAAATGAGTAGTTTTACGACACGTCCGACGCAAGAAGAAATGGATAAGATACATGCTGACCACGATATGAAAACAGTTGGACCGCCGTTGAGTCTGTGATACTTTTGAGTAAATGAGTCGGTGATGCAAAGTCACCGCCTCATTATGATGGTTTTGTTTCTGTTGACTATACCGTCTTCTCGGCATTCTGCCTATATTTAACGCAAATTACCATTGTGAATCCATGCTACTAAAAGACTTTTCGCCGACTTACGGACTAAAGGAGTTTGTCAAATGCTATCGGATTGTGCATTTCAAGTTCGATAAAAATGCACTGCCACCTTCCAAGCCTTATACGCCGCGACCTGAAAATTGTCTCGCTTTCTATCCCTATGATATGGAAAGGGTGGAGTATGCCGATGAAAATAGAAAAACGAAGTCCAATGTTCCTGTCGCCTTAATTGGTCAGCATGTGTCGGTGACAAATCGTTTTGTCGGCACTGATTTTTTGGTAATTCAAATCATCTTTCAGCCTGGGGCATTGTATCGCTTGACTGGGATACCACTTTTTGAACTCAATAATCAATATTTGGAAGCAGATTGTGTCTTCGCGAAAGATATTCAATTTGTCAATGAGCAGTTTCATTATGCAAAAACATATTCTGAAATGGTCATCATTGCCAACCAGTTTGTCACTCGGTTGGTTAAAAAAATAGCGAAGGACAGTCACCCTCTGGATGCTGTTTGTCAACTGATGTTGCGGCAAGATGCTGTTATTTCTTTGGATTTACTTGCTCGAAAATCGTGTTTGAGCATCAAGCAATTTGAGCGCAATTTTAAAGATAGAGTCGGTGTTTCGCCCAAACTGTTCAGCCGTTTGATTCGTTTTGACAATGCTTTTAGGACTAAAAACGCTAACCCCGACTTAGATTGGTTGAGCGTAGCGATTGATTGCCATTATTATGATTATCAACATCTTGTCCGCGATTACAAGGATTTTACAGGCTTTTCGCCCCGAGCGTTTCATCAATTGGGTAGCCCTGAGGAGGCATTGGGTATGAAAGAACATTTTTATGTAGAAGAAACATTGCATTTGAAAAACCCTATAAATTGAAAGGCTAAGAAACCATTTTAAAACCTGTCACTCACTTTTTTTTGCGAGCAAAAAAAAAGTACTTTTGATTATTTCTTTTGGAACGGGCATGGTTTTCTATGTTTTTCGCCTCGAAAAACATAGAAAACCATTCTCGCTCCTTAAAAAAAACTTTGCTGTACTCTTTTTTCGCTTGCCCAAAGGGACTTCTTCGGAGCGGAAAAACAGTGAGCAATCGCCCCTTTTTAGAATTTCTTTATGTCGATATCAAATTCATCTCACAAAGATACTTGAAGATATAGCAGACCAACAGACCAGACTATTTTATAAAATTGGAAATATTTGTATGCAAAAATGCAACAAAGTGATAACTTTGCCGTCGGAAAAATATTAAGGAACTCACATAATTCATAAACTATGAGAGCAGTTATTGTTGAAGACGAGCCAAGCGGAATGAAGAACTTGCAAAACTTGTTGGCGAAATATTGCGAACAAGTGGAGGTAGTTGCCACCGCCGAAAATGTTGAAAGTGCGATAAAACTATTCAATACCCCCTCAGTCATGCCTGATGTGGCGTTTCTAGATATTAGCTTGCCCGATGGATTGGTGTTTCAAGTGTTGAATCAAGTTGAAGACATCAATTTCGACATCATTTTCGTAACAGCTTACAAAGATTTTGCTATCAAAGCCTGCGATTATAGTTCGATTGGCTATATTGTGAAGCCGATTGACCCTGATGAGTTGAAAGCTGCTGTTTCACGTGTGAAAGCAAACAAAAGCAACAGGATAAAAGAGCGTTTAGATACTTTCAAAGGGCATTACAGCAATCCGAATGCTTTTGGCAAGATGAGTATTTCGGCTGTGGATGGATTTTATTTCATCAATATCAAAGACATCATGCGCCTTGAAGCGGAGGACAATTATACGCATATCTTCACCAACACAGGTGAACGGATGACCGTGGCTAAAACCATAAAATCTTATGAAGAACTGCTTTCGGGGGTCAATTTTTTCAGAGTCCACAAAAGGCATCTGATAAATTTGAATTTTATGAATAAGTTTTTGAAAGGTGACAGTATCGTTGTGATGGATGACAATATGAAAATCGAAGTATCACGTCGTCGCAGACCACAGTTTATGGAACTGATGAAACGTTTACAAGTTGAGATTCAAGATCTATGAAATATTTTGAAGCTAATGAGAGCTTATAAATTTTTTATTTAATAAATTCATTATCAATCGTTTAAAAAAAAATAATATCATTTTTTTGAAAAAATTATTTTAATATTGCAACCATCATTCATGTCGCCACGTTAATTGGTGTATAACATAAAGACAAGCATTTCCGAGAACCGAACTCTCCGTTCAAGCACTTTATCTAACAATTGACTTTTGTATAATTTTTACAAAACTGATTTTCAGATAATTAAGCATAAGTATAATGCTTATGTTAAGAATCTAAAATTTAGTTATCTTGTAATTTTGTACTTTTCGGAAATAATCCTATTTTTATCCACCAAATCGTTGGAACGCCACCCATGAATAGATTTAAAACCTTATTGAGCGAAGACCATAACTTACTTATAACGAATTTTACAAATCCTGATACTATGATGGAAGACAAAAAAGGAGGCAACATCAATCATGGTTCAAAAAGTTTGCAAGACTTAAAAAAAGAATTGCAAGAACTGACTAATCAAGAAGCCCTTAAATTTACAGGGGGCAAAACTTTGGAAAAAGACAAGTGGAAAAACACTTGTGGTGGCATAGTACCACAATAATTTTCCTTATCGTAGTCATTTGAATCATAATGGCATTCGACAGTGCATCGAATCGTTGCAAGAGCTTCAAATTGGGAGGCACGCAAGGCGTGTACTCCCAATACTTTTTATATTATTGCGTTATGTCTCAAACAATGTTTAATTTTGAGTTTATTTACCAAGTACCCCTCAGTATGTATGTTTGAATAAGTAACCGATGTTACGCACGGTATAGGTTATTCACTGTTTTTTGCTTCGCAAAAAAAGCGTACAAGAAAAAAAATCTATCAGACCGAAGTTAATTTTTGAATTGCATGCGATTCAAAAATTAACTTCGGTCTAAAAAGAATTTCAATGCACGTTTTTCGTGCGTAGTGCAAAACAGTGAGTAATCATTTATTTGCGTAATATCAGTAAGTAAAATTAGTAGAATCATGTCATCCAGTGCTTTTGCCGCGTCAAAAATTAGAGACTTAGAGAATCGCTTGACGAATATTCAAGACGATAGTAAGAAGATGCTTGCAATGAGCGAAGTCTCTGAATTCTATACGTTTACCAATATTCGGGAAGCTCAAAAACTCCTTGCAGAACTGCAAAAACTGCTGCAAAAGCACCATCACCATGAATTAATTTTAAACTTTCACCTCAATACGGCCATCGTAGAAAATCAATTTTATAACTACAAATTGTCTGAAATTCATTTCCAACAAGCTTTAGAAATCGTTGAAAATGAAGGTAATGTCAGTCAACAAGTGGAAGTTTATATTGATTACGCTGGAACGCTTATCAATTTGAATGAAAAGGAAAAGGCGATGACTTTTATCGAAAAAGCACGTCGACATCTGACTGCGTTTCCTGATCCCATTTTAGAAGCCCGCTTGATTTGCAGAGAAGGGAATGTGTGGTTGCATTATACCGATTATGATAAAGCCACCGAACTACTTTTTCAAGCAGAAAAAATGTATGCTGATATTGAATCAAAAAAATTGCAGATCAAGGACTTATATTTTCAGACATTAGTTTATTCAGGGTTAGGTTTGATTTTTGAAAAAACAGGCGATCGAGCCAGATGTGTCAAAGCCTACCGACGAGTAGTGGAGATGTGTGAAAAAGCTGGTATTAAAAGCCGTTTAGCTTGGCACTATGTCAATGTGGGTAAAGCGTATATGGCAATTGATGACTATGACAATGCTGAGGAGTTTTTTTTAAAAGCTGACCGAATCAAAGACGATATCAGTCTTTCTGCAAGGGCGCACGCAACAGCGAATTTAGGGTTTTGCTATTATTTAGGAGGCAGATATGACGAAGCTCTCGAACTCTATAATCGGGCCGAAGTCATTTACAAGCGCAAAACTGATGATTATGAGAATTTATCTATCCTGTCACGTTGGAAAGGATTACTTTTCGATGCCATTGGTAAGTCTAAAAGAGCGGAAAAACGGTTGGTTGAAGCGTTAGAGTTAGCGAAATTGGGCAGAGATACGAAGCAACAAGCAATTATTTGTAGCGATATTGCAGATATGTATGCCGATCGTGGCGATTTTAGAAATGCGTATGACTATGAAGTATTACACAACCAGTTCGTCAAAAAATATTATGAAGAAACGAATAAAATCAAAATTGATGAACTGGAATTCAAATACGAAGCCGAACGTCGCCGAAAAGAAGCCGAATTACTGCGTTTGCAAGCAACAAAATTGCAATTGAAAGCCCTCCGAGCGCAGATGAACCCCCATTTTATGTTCAACGCACTCAATTCCATTCAGTATTATATCAACAGCAACGATCGCGAATACGCTGGTAAATGTTTGGCGCGATTCGCAAAATTGATGCGTTCGAGTCTCGAATATTCAGAATTGGAGGTGATTTCGCTCGAAAGCGAAATCGAGTTTTTGGAAGATTACCTTATCATCAACCAACAGTTGCGTTTTGAAAACCGTCTGACTTATTCCCTCAAGATGGACGAAGACCTCGAAGAGGATATCATCGGTGTGCCAACGATGATAGTACAACCCTATATCGAAAACGCAATTGAACATGGAATCAGACCTAAAAAAAGCGGTCATATAAAGATTGAATTCAAAATGATAGACGATACAACCATTTTATGCATCATTGAAGACAATGGTATTGGTCGTGTCAAAGCGAGAGAATTGCAAGCACAAGACGAATATCATCTCAAACACAAATCTCGTGGCACAAGCATCACCGAAAAACGCCTCGAAATACTTCATGCTACTAAAAAAGATGCTTTTTTTGTAAAAACTATAGATTTAAACGCCCCCCTCAGTAATGAACCAATAGGAACAAGGGTCGAGATACAAATTCCGATAGTGGAGCTACCTTTCAAAAACCAAGCACCCGAAAATGATTGATGATTTTTAATGACTTATGATTATTTATCATAGATACAACCAATTACTTATTTATTAATTGACAACTATATGAATCAAAAGTACTTTACACAAACCACTGAAGCCCCTTCATTGTACGATAATCTCGAAAAAATGCCTGTGTCTGACTTGCTCAAAAGCATGAATGATGAAGACAAAAAAGTGCCTGATGCTGTTGCCCAATCTTTGCCTCAAATTGAGGCTTTCGTCACATCTGCATATGAACGTATGCGCGAAGGGGGGCGACTCTTTTATATTGGTGCTGGCACAAGTGGGCGTTTAGGCATTCTCGATGCTTCTGAAATCCCCCCAACTTATGGTGCTCCTACCGATTGGATTATTGGTCTCATTGCAGGTGGCGACCACGCAATAAGGAATGCCGTCGAGTTTGCAGAAGATGATGAAGAACAAGCTTGGAAGGATTTGAAAATTTTTAATCCCGATGCAGATGATATCCTTTTGGGCATAGCCGCATCAGGTAGAACACCTTACGTGATCGGTGGCTTACGGCGTGCCAATACTGAGGGGTTGCTGACAGGTTGTATTGTATGCAATACAGGTTCTCCTGTGGCGGAAGTGGCGCAATGCCCTATTGAAGTAGTGGTTGGCCCAGAATTTGTTACAGGTTCTACACGTATGAAATCGGGTACAGCGACAAAGTTAGTGCTCAATATGATTTCTACAAGCCTAATGATAAAAATGGGTCGAGTCAAAGGCAATCGCATGGTGGATATGCAATTAACAAACAAAAAACTAGTGCATCGGGGTGTCAGAATGGTTATGTTTGAATTAGGCGTTGATGAAGAAATGGCCACAGCACTGCTCAATCAACATGGCTCTGTGCGACAAGTAATAGATAGTTTTAAGAGAAACTAATTGAATTCTGAATTTGATAACGACATAGACAAATCCTAAAAATAGACACAACATTGGTCGCAAGCTCCCTCGTTACAAGAATAATTTTTTATAGAGCGCAGTCAGTTTTTGAGTTTTTCAAACTCAAAAACTGACTGCGCTCTATAAAAAATTATTCCCAAGCACGCATTTTGAGCAAAGCGAAAAACAGTGAGTATCTAGCACTTTTAAATGTCGCTATCAAAATAAAGGCAATAGATTGTTTTTTAGGTATTTGATTATCAATGCTTTACAATCTCAAATGATGTCACTTATTTCATTGTTCCATCAAGAGTTTATCCTTTGTTTTTGACAAGTTTTCAGTTTTAAAAAGCTATTAAAGACAAAATGGCATTTGTTTTTTGCTAAAACTGACAGAATGTCTGCTTTTTAGGCTTGGTATCTAATTTGCAATATTTGAGTAAACGCACAATAGATTTTTTAAACTTCAAAATCAATAGAATAATGAACTTAGATATTTCGATACCGAAAGAGTTGCTGGCTCGAATAGATTTTTCAAATACTGTCAACGGAGGTATGGTCGAAAGAACGGCCCAAGCTTGGAAAGAGAAAAATGGTTATAAATTGATGGTAGATATAAAAGGCATAGACTGCGACAAAATACAAATACAAGCGGCTAATCAGCGATTTATGATTTTTTATATGATGGATGTTTTGGAAGGAGAGGCACAATTACCTTATTTTCTTATCAACTTGCCACTTGCGCCAGAGGTAGATATTGAGAGAATTAAGGCACATTTTGAAGACAACTTCTTATACGTTTTTGCTCCTTTCAATGATTGGGCAAAAGGCATAACACATCAGATTGATATTGAAAAGATATAAAAACTACAAAAGTTTGAGAAATATGGTTTAACAGAATTTAATAGCCCTAAGTAATGCTTAGGGTTATTTTTTTGGTTATCAATGACTTATGCTTTAGCCAACAGTGCTATTTTCTCATAGACGAACCGCCAATTTGCCCACCCTTCAGTATTTGATAAACTTGGATTATGCCACAAGGTTATAAATGTACCACCTACTTTTTTAGTTTCAGCAATGAGCAAAGCGACCTGCTCTAGAGCTTCGTCGGGTGACAGATTGAGATAATCTTTCAATGTCACATCCATCACTTGAAAAGGGTGAATTATTAAGTCTGAGCATTCGTCTTTTGCCAAATCGTACCAACGAAATGGGGTAGCAATACTAGCTCTAAAGCCGATAGCATCCGCATACCCAAGTGAGTAATCTTCGGTTACATTAATTGTTTCTAAGTTATTATACGTTTCAGGAAATCGTAATTTAAGAAAGTGTTGGCGGCTTTTACTGAGGGGGGTATTGGTTATTCTTTCAAAACGACCTTTTTCTTTTGCCAGTATTTCTACTGATGTATTGGAGCGATACGAAGGATGCAAACCAACCTCGTATTCTTGAGTGATAGATTGTAAAAAAGCTTGGAATACAGGTAGTTGTACATTGGGATTTTTATCAAATTCGCCATAATCGCCCAAGAGCAAGAAAAAAATAGGGTAGAGGTCGTGTTGTTTGTGCCAATCTAAAATATAAGGAAATGTAAAATCTGGATCATTGGTATACCCCCTCAGTATTTGAAGACGCAAAATAACATCAGACCATTTACCGGTCAAAACATCTTTGACCCAACCGCCAAGCGTGCGAATAAAACGTTTGTGTTTGTATCGCCAAGGCATATCAATGTCAAAAGTAGGTTGAAAAGAGTATGTCGGGAGGCGAGTCTGGAGTTCTGGAAAAAGTGTTTTTAGTTGCAAGTTAAGTTTTACAACCCATTGATTAATAATGGGTTTTTGTAAAAATACATGCTTAGAGGCTATACTTGCATGAGCTGGAAAACGTCCATGTACATCGAAGGCTGAAGAAGGGGCAATATATTCTTCATAGCGTGTGACGAATAGAAAAGTAAAGGCTAAAAAATCGAAGGCTAAGGGGTTACATTGATGTATAAATGAAAAATCATATTCTAAGTGTTTACTAATGATTTGATTTTCAAATAATAAGGTATGGTTTTTGATGAACAATTCACGTTTATTGATCGTAGAAGTGTTATTTGATGATAGTTTTTCTGAAAGAGGTGTTTGACTGTAATTAATCTTTGGTAGAGCTGAATCAACAAAATTAGTTTCATCTTGAGTAAATGATAGACTCAAACCTAACAAATCTTGAAATATGAGTTCAGCAACATATTTGACGCGATTGGTAAGCTTTTCTGAAAAAAAAAGAATAGTATGTGTGTCCATATATAATTTAAGTTTGAAAAATATTTAATATCAAGATAAAATTTTTACGCCAATTTACTCTTTTTGAAAAAATAGACCGTAATTTGCTGATAAAATTTTGAATATCGTAGAAATCAAAATTTTGATGGGATACACTCGGTAAATAATGATTAACGATTGTTTATTGTTGAAATAATTGACTGTTAATGATTTGCAATTTTTAGAGTGGGATTTATTTTATCTTTTACTAATTATTATAAATACTAAAAAAAACTTATTTTAACCATGTCAAAAGAAAACAGCAACACTACTTCAGCACCCGTCAATAATGGCGGAATGGGTCTATTTGGTGATATGTCTATGTTACGAGACATTATTATGGGCCCCAAGGTCATAGAGTATGACCAAAAATTCGCAGACACTGATGCTTTAATTCAAAAGCATAATGAGGATACGTTGGCTCTCATTAAAAAGAACAATGAAGACACATTGGCTTTGATAGCTCAAAATGAAGCAGCAACCAAAGCACGTTTTGATGCTCTAGAACAAGATATGAATGCTCGTTTCGACCGTTTAGAGCAGTTATTGATGCAAAATGTTGAAAAAATCAATACACAAATGCGCAGTACGAGTAAAAGTGATAAGGCTGGTTTGGCAGATTTATTGGTCGAATTGAGTAAAAAATTGAAAGATTAATGTGATTCTTTGCACCTTTTGCTGTCATAATGACCTCAACTCAGGTGTTGCAAATTTAGTATAAACAATTGGGCATGGCAAACGAGCAAGCGACACAATCGGCGGACGAAAAAATGTTGATGTTGCAACTGAAAGATATTCTGTTGCGCGAAGACCGTTCTGCGCTTGAAGCATTGCAACGAACGTTGAACGAAAAACAGTTGTTGGCAGAAAAAATAAACCCCATAGTCGAAGACCATTTGACATTTTTGCGGCATAACTTTCCAAAAGAATATGCCCAGATTGTGAACAGAATGGTTGAACAAAAGCTTAAATCGAGTCAAACTGAGATTTTAGATGTCATTTATCCAGTAATGGGCAAAATGATAAATAAATACATTTCGTTACAGTTCCAAGAATTGAAAGACAATATCAATGCCCGCATCAACGCACTTTTTTCAAAGAGAGGTTTTGTTTGGTGGATTCGGAATAAAATATTGGGAATAGATGATGCTGATATGTTGTTAGCCAGTTTGGATATTCCTATTATTGAGGAGATTTTTGTGATTCAACGTGATACAGGCTTGCTTTTGGGTAGTGCTGCGTTGCAGCCCTCAGTCAATCGCGATGTGGTAGCAGGTATGTTGACAGCGATTAAGAGTTTTGTGGAGGATGCATTCGAGCGTGAAAAAGAAGACTTGGAATTGATTCAATATGGTACATACAAACTATTAATTGAAAATATGCCAACTCATTATTTTGCTGTTGCGATGAGCGGTTCTGTATCTGTTACTGAGGGGGGACAATTGCGTAACCAAATTATTGATTTCATTCACAACAACGATGCCTTAAGAGTGAAAGATATTGATTCACGAGTTCAAGAAGAAATATCACAAGCTCTTGAAAATCATTTTATTGCGCCTCAAAGAGAACGATTACAAAAAATTAAAATTAAACAGAATTGAGTTCACATGATAAGTAAAAAAGTTATACTTACAGGTAGTTTTGGGGTAGGAAAAACTTCCCTTTTCAATCGTTTCATATATCAACAATTCAGTGACCGATATATGACAACTATTGGTGTAAAAGTCAATAAAAAGAATATCAAGGTTAATGAACAGGAAGTGTCATTACTCCTTTGGGACATTGCTGGCGAGGTATCACAAGATAAAGTACCTGCTTCCTATTTTTTAGGTGCAAGCGGCATCATTTATGTTGTTGATTTGAGTCGCCCATCAACTTTTATTAACTTAACTAATGATATTAATTTTCTAAAAAGGTTATTGCCAGATTGTTCCCTTATTATTGTAGCCAATAAAAGAGACCTCATTTCAGATAGCCAATTGAAAGAAATTTATCAAAATATTACACTTAAATGGGATTTTGAGACGAGTGCTAAGACAGGAAAAAATGTTGAAGCTGTTTTTTATGAACTCGCTAAAAGACTAATCGCTAACCATTGGTAATGCAAGACTCAGCTATTCATTCAGCTATATCACATACGAGAAAATCAGTACATCAACAGATATTGATAGATACTCAAGGGTTAATTATTGAAAGTACGGATACTATTTTTTCTACTTTTCCAAAGCGGCATCGTCCTGTTATGGAATGGTCATATTTCTTCGATAGTTTATTCGATACGTTGCTTTCGATGTCATTGCAATCAGATGAGCTTTACCTGCCTCGCATTCAATCTATTACAAATTCGGTTTTTGGTCTGTACGATTGTTCTTTTTTGAAAGTTAAATGGTGCGACAATCAGGATATTATTGTTTGGAATATTGTTGACAATTCGGAAGATATGACAAATATTCAGCAATTACAACAGTACTTAAATGATATTCGCTTGAGCAATCAACAGGAATAAGAATTGATAATTAAATAGTTATCTTTTTTAAACATAATTCACTTAATACTTTTCATTCCGCGTGATATATGGATCGTTTTCTTCATCTTCCGCCTGCCAGTTGTGATTGGCTATCCATGCCAAAGCGACACCGCCAAATATCATAACTAAACGAAGTATAAAACCAAGAAGTGGACCTCCTGCGTCAAGCCAAAGAAGAAACGACAATTTGACACCTACTAAGCTCAACACTAAGGCAGAGCTACCAAATAGGAATGATAAAAAAGCAATGATAACTAATATTGTTTTTTTCATGATTATCTCGTTTTTTTAGTTTTATTGTTTTTATAGTCCTGAAAGATAAACTCACCTAGACCTTGTAAACTGCTGTAAAAAGCTTTTCCGTTATTCGCTCTTGTAAATTCATCTACAAAATTTTGCAAATATGGGTCACGTGCAATCATAAAAGTCGTGATGGGTATATCCAACTTTCTGCATTGTGCTGCTAATGCTAATGTTCTGGCAATGATTTTTCTGTCTAAACCCCATGAGTTTTTATAATATTGTTTACCCTTTTTTATACAAG
Organism: Saprospiraceae bacterium; assembly: GCA_016787525.1. Lineage (GTDB taxonomy): Bacteria > Bacteroidota > Bacteroidia > Chitinophagales > Saprospiraceae > JAAFJT01. The sequence goes on from JAEUUP010000114.1 coordinate 29,628, forward strand.
TAGGCTTGCCATCTGTAATCATAAAAATTTGCTTATTCGGATTCCGACGGCGTTTCAACAAATCCATAGCCAATTCTAAACCCGCTACCGTATTCGTATGATAAGGGCCTACTTCTAGATAGGGCAAATCCTTGACTTCTACTTGCCAAGCATCGTCGCCAAATACCACAATATCCAACGTATCTTTCGGATAGCGTGTTTGAATCAACTCAGCCAAAGCCATTGCCACGCGTTTGGCAGGCGTGATACGGTCTTCACCATATAAAATCATTGAATGCGAGATGTCAATCATCATCACTGTTGACATCTGACTTTGATTATAGGTTTCATAAACCTCAAGGTCATCGTTACCGAGTTGAAAACTATCTAATCCATGATTAATTTGAGCGTTGCGAATTGTATTAGTCATCGCCAAATTTTCGAGTGGATCACCAAACTCATAAGGCTTGACATCGCTTGTAAACTCATCGCCTCGACCATTAAAATCAGTCGAGTGACTACCTCGCTTAGATTTTTTCATTGTGCCAAAAATGTCTTCAAGTGCTTTTTGTCGCAAACCCATTTCCATTTTGGCTGTCAATCGAAAACGCCCCCCCTCAGTATCTTCGGGTCTCAAATAACCTTTATCAATCAAATCTTGGACAAAATCACCAATTCCATATTCTGGTGTCGTTAGTTTGTATTCTTTATCTAATTGAGTCAACCATGCCAAAGCCTCTTGTACATCTCCAGAAGTGTGCATCAACAACTCTTGTAAGATTTTGAACAGCTTTTCGAAAGGAGTGCCTTCATTCGGCAAGGGAACGTATTGAGAAAAACGATAACCTCTATTCGGCATGATGTGGTGATTTGGTTAAGTAATTAGTTAAACCCAAGAGAACACAAAGTAAATTATAATTAACAGTTTTTATATTTAAAAAACTTGATTATCAATATTTTAAGGTGCTGTGATTTAGTTTTGGTTTCTTACAAATTATTACAGGTTTTTTAATTCACGTTGGATATTATCCCTTGATTTAGCTTCAATTGAATTTTGAAAAACAGTCGTTTTAAAGATATTTGGACGATCTAATAGCGATTTTAAAACTTTACGTCGACCTCGCTTGTACAAAAATGTAGGCATCAGACTAAACTCATCTCTGATTTGGCGCGTATAAACATCGTAGATTGTATCATCAGAACCCAAAATTGACAAATCGAAGTCTAAAAAAATATTTAAATCTGGGTCATTATTCGATTCGTGTGTTTTCGTTGCAATAATATATGAGACAATTTTTTGAATTTTATCTTGTGGCATAGTTGTCTCTTTGAATACTGATTGTGCCCAAAATGCACTTTTCTCCTCATTGTCATCGCGCCAAGTGCTGTAAATGGCATCGTGAAACCAAATGGCAAAAAAAACAGCATCCTCGTCTGTTACATGAAATTTATATTCTTCCAGCAAACGCAATAACTTTATAATATGAGGAAGACCATGATATTGACGATTATCGGACGTATAATGTCGAATAAGCTCGTCGAAAGTATCATTGATGAAACTCGTTTTATCAGTATATTTAGACAGTTTTTTGTAGAAGATTATCCTCAAATAGTCCTTTTTCATAATTAAAAAAAAGAAATTGAAAGGGTTTTCGTGTGCCGAAAAAACAAAAAATTGCGCCTAATTGCCGCTTTTTTTGTTAAAATTCAAAAATCGCAACGAAATTACACTCTTTCAAACAAAACTGGGACATATCTTCAACAAAAAACTTATTTTTATATGATTGAATACCTCCCCTCAGTATTTTGGCTCAACCGATAACACAACAGCGTACCAATTTGTCATAGTCAGGTCTATCAGATGCAAACTTGTGAATATGTTGATCTCTAATTTCTCCGTTGTGAATCATAAATGCCCCTGGCATCTGAAAATTATCGCCTAAGTGTTTGCCCATTTCATTACCATATTTTTGAGTTGCCGTAAAACCACGAATCCAAGTTTGTAGTCCAAATAGCTGCGTGAAACTACCTTTCATCAAACCGAAAGAAGCATAATAGCGACAATCGGGGTCGCTGATGTGTTGCACACCTTCTAAGTTAAACTTTTTGAAATAAGGTTCTGCTACCTCGTTTTCTGCCATGTGAACAAAAATCAATTCAGTACCTTTTGACGCTAAATCTATCCGCTTCTTCGATAACTCATCCATGGCTTGCCTACAGAATTGGCAACCGAAATGCCTTAAAAAAATCAGCATTATCGGCTTTTGAATGGATAAACTCAACAAATCTTGACCTTTCTGAGTGGTCATTAAAGACAATACATCGTTATTGACAAGTGTCATAAAATCACAGTTTTGATAAAAAAACAGTTTTGTCTTGTGTTTGTTTATTTTTTGAGCCTTAAAGCTATGAAAAAATTAATTGTTAACTTTTCTTGATGCTCACTTTTGATACAATTCTATTATTCTCATTTTCAACTCTATCATAAAATTTGATGACACAGTCATTTTTAAGTAAACAATCTCTCCAGCCTTTCGGAATTTTCTGTTGTCTTAGGTGCGTTGCTACCTTTGTGTCCGAATTGCAAGCATTTTAAATCAAAGTACCTTGTTTTTACATATTGCAAATCTGATTTATTCTATTCTAAATTACTAAAAATCAATTAATTAGTTATGAAAAAAATAATTACCATTTTGATTGTTTTGTTTAGTTTTTCACTCGCCGCTCAACAAATAGATACGCTTTCAATAGGGGCGGGATACACACAACAAGTCTGGTACAACGTGGCAACAGGTGCTAAAACACAAGCTCCTGCGCTCAATTGGGATGTGGCATTTTCGATGCGCGCACGGGTTGACGCTGCCATTTGGGTCAATCCGAATGCGACACTTTATAGAGCCATCGCTCCAGCTTCAGCTTGGGCAACAGTCAATGTGGACACGACAACTTTGACCCCTCAGTATGGCGTGGATTCTACGTGGTCAATGGGCGCATTCAATCGCACAGGTGACAATAACTTGAACTATGGTTGGGGCAGCTACAATCCTGTGACACACAATGTCGTAGGCGATTCGATTTATATCATCAAAAACTTAGCGGGCAAATGGCAAAAAATTTTGATTGATAAAATGCCACTTGACACTTCTTTTATTTTCAAATACGCAAATCTCGATGGTACAAACGAAAAAATAGTCGAAATCAGAAAAACGCAATACACCAATAGATTGATGAGCTACTATTCTTTGGTCAATCACACCATTTTGGATAGAGAACCTGCTATCAAAGAATGGGATTTGACCGCCTTTCGCTACTATGGTCTGGTGTCAGATAATACAGGCTATTTTCAAGATTATCCATTGACAGGTATTCTGCAAAACCCCAACGTGACAATTGCTAAAGCAGTCAAAAGAGATACTGCGAATGACAGTTACTCTGGCTTGACTTTCAGCAACCGAGTTAATGTAATTGGTGCAGATTGGAAGGTTTTTGATCTCTCAACAGGTTGGAAAGTAGCAGATTCGACCGTTTATTTCATTAAATCACAAAATGGTAAAATTTATAAAATCATTTTTACAAAATTTGGTGGCTCATCTAATGGTAATATGATTTTCACGAAAGAAGCTCTTACCACAACCAGTGTCAGAGACGAATCGGGCAGTAAATCAAGTTTTGCTATTTATCCAAATCCTGTTCAGTCAGATAATATTAATCTGATTTATAGTATCCATAACTCAACTGAAACGATTGATTTTCAACTGATTAACTTGGCTGGACAAATCGTTTTTACTCAAAAATTAAAAAATACTGAGGGGGTACTGCAACAACAAAATATTTCGATTCCAAACTTGAATGCTGGTTTGTATGCCGCTCATTTGAGTTGGAATGGCCAATCAATAGTTCAGAAAGTTTTAGTTCAAAATTAAGTTTGAGCGCAAAATTGCATATACGATTTATGAGGCGTATTTTTGTTGGGCTGGTGGGTTTTCCACTCGCCCAATAATTTGTAAAAATAACCCTGTATGATAATTTTAACTAAGAAAAAAGTTTTTAGAACCCTCTTCGCTTTGCTGTTTATTCTTGGCGTATTGGCTGTTTTCATCGTCGAAAATGTTTTGCCGTATTCTGGTATCAAACCTTTTAGAATTAAAGTAGAAATACGACCTGAGTTCCAAAATGGTCATTTACCAAGCGATTACGGATTAGACTACAAACCATTTGACATAAAAACCAGAGACAGCCTTCTACTGAGGGGGTATCTAATCAAAGCACCCAATCCTCGCGCAACGATTATTTTAGTGCATGGTATCGGCGATTGCAAAGAGCATTTTTATCCTTTTTGTCAACAATTAAAAGAAATAGGCTATCAAACACTCATTTTCGATGCACGCGCACATGGTCAGAGCGAAGGTTTATATTGCACTTTCGGCTATTATGAAAAAAATGATGTCGCTGTTTTCATTGACTCACTTATGAGGAAAAACAGTCAAATGCCAGTTGGTATTTATGGTAATTCGTTGGGTGGGGCAGTGGCATTGCAAGTTTTGGGAGAAAATAATAACCTATCATTTGGGATAATTGAAAGCACTTTCGATGAATTTCCCAAAGTCGCTTTAGAATATGGAGAGGATTTTACAGGTATTCGTAGTGTTTGGTTGACGCATCATGTTCTAAAAAAATCGGGTATTATTGCTCAATTCGACCCTTTTTCTGTTAAACCTGTTCTTGCTTGTTCACAAATCACTTGCCCGATTTTTATGGCACACGGCACTTCTGATGATAAAATCCCTATCTCATTTGGAGAAAATAATTTCAGTGCTTTGAAGTCTTCAAACAAACAGTTTGTGAGAGTCGAAGGAGCAGGGCATTTGGATTTGAATCAAAAAGGTGGTACCGATTATTGGGAAAAGATGAAACTATTTCTGCTTAAAAATACGCCAATTAAGTAGTTTTACAACTCATTTCAGTTTTCTGTGTTCAAATTTGCTATTAATTCATTTAAAACTAATAAGTTATGGAACTTGAAAAACGCCAATATCCGATTGGAAAATGGCAACCCAAAGAAAAATATTCTGAAAAAGACATTCAGGAATTTATCGCTATCATCGAAAAATACCCTGCAAAGTACAAACGTCTGACAAAAAATTTATCGGATGAGGATTTAGCTAAAACGTATCGAGACGGAGCTTGGCACATCCGACAATTGGTTGTACACATTTCAGACATGCACATTTTGCACTTTGCCCGCTTCAAGCAAGCGATTTGTGAAGAAAATCCTGTGGGTTTTTTAGCTAATATCAATGGTTGGAGCAATATGCAAGAGGTACAAACCACACCTGTTGCAGATGCTCTTTTGTTGTTGGAGGCGACTCACAAACGGTGGGTGCATCAGATGCGCCACATGCAAGAGTCTGATTGGCAACGAACTTTTTTTCACCCTTTGAGAAATAGAAATCTGACTTTAGCTCAGGCTCTTTCGATGGCAGCTTGGCATACACAGCATCATTTTGAGCATATCAAAATAGCTTTGGCTAATTGATAAAAATAATACAGAAGTTTAAACCATTTCGGTCATATCTCGAAATGGTTTAAATTTCGCTAATCGGAATGACAATAAGTCATTTATTCTCCATCAATCACGGCGATGAGTTTTTCTTTTTTTGATACAAACCTACCCATAGGTTCTAAATCCAATCCATACCCCCTCAGTAAATCTTGAAATTCACTTGCTTTTTCACCTTTGACAGCAACCAATAAACCGCCTGAAGTTTGAGGGTCGCACAAAATGTGGCGTTGATAATCTGTTAATTGTTCAATTTTGTGACCATAACTATCAAAATTGCGCACAGTTCCACCTGGGATACATTTTTCACTCAGATAATACATCAGAGCTTCTTTATCGAGTAAAGGTACTTTAGTCATTTCGATGACAGCCGATACATTTGAGGCTTCACACATCTCACTCAGGTGTCCCAAAACACCGAAACCAGTCACATCCGTCATTGCCTCTACATAGTCGAATTGTCCGAAGACTTCGCCGAGTTTATTGAGTCGTTTCATACTGAGGGGGGCAATATCGGCGTGTTCAGTTTTGAGTTTACCTTTTTTTTGAGCCGTTGTAAAAATGCCAACTCCCACAGGTTTGGTCAAAAAGAAAACAGACCCCTCTGTAGCACCGCCATTTTTCTTGATGTTTTTAATAGGTACACGTCCTGTGACAGCTAAACCAAAAATAGGTTCGGGCGAATCAATCGAATGTCCACCTGCCAATGGAATGCCTGCTTCCGCACATGCTTTTCGTGCGCCTTCTATGACTTTATTGGCTTCTTCAGTTGGCAATTTGTCAATCGTCCAACCTAAAATAGCAATGGCTAAAAGGGGTGTACCTCCCATGGCATACACATCCGAAATAGCATTGACAGAGGCGATGCGCCCAAAATCCTCCGCATCGTCCACGATGGGCATAAAAAAATCTGTGGTAGAAATAATGGCTGTACCGTCGCCCAAATCCATTACAGCGGCATCGTCTCGTTCTTCATTACCGACCAAAAGATTGGGGTAGTGGCGTTTTTCATTCTGATTTTTCAGAATTTCATCCAATACTTTAGGTGATATTTTGCAACCACAACCTGCTCCATGGCTGTATTGAGTTAGTTTTATCATATATATTATCCAATTGATTTAAATGAAATGAGGCTGAAAGATAAGCAAACACTTACCAATCAGCCTCATCTATGCGGATTGTTCTATTTTTAGATTCAGTTTATTTCTTTTTTGACTCAGCGCGAGCGATGTATTTGTCAATATCGCGTGCATCGTTTGTCATACCGTATTTTTCTTTGATTTCTTTGTAAGCATCCAAAGCTGTTGATACGTCACCTTGTTTTTCGCTCAACATAGCGTAACGTTTCAAATAGAAAGCTTTCATATCTTCGACACCACCAGAAGTTGCAGCTTCTTTGTAGTATTTCAAAGCTTTTGAAAAATCATTTTTTTCGCTATAAGCATCTGCCAAAGCACCGTATTTCATGGTTGGAGAAACTTCGCCATTAGGAGAAAAATCGTCCAATTGTTGGATGGCTTCATCAAATTTACCTAAATTTAGATAGCAAATCCCTGCATAATAGTGTGCTAAATTGCCTGCAGGTGTGCTACCATACTTTTTTGCCACATCTAAGAAGCCTTCATAGCCACCACCAGGGTTGTTCAATGCCAACGCAAATGAATCACGCTCGAACATTTGTTCCGCTTTCCATATAGCTTGTATAGCTTTTTTCTGATTGCTTTCTACGTAAGATTTCCATGCAAACCAACCACCGATGACAACGACCAATGCAATTGCACCGTACATAATCGGTTTTTTGTACTCTTCAACCCAATGCTGCGTTTCTTTTGTTACTTCTGCAATATCTACTAATACTTCTTCTTGACTTACTTTTTTGATGTTCTGTTTAGCCATTTATCGCTTAATTTTTATTGGAAAATGAATTATTCTATTCTGATTTTTAAAAATGCGTGCAAAAATATGTCTTTTTTCGATTTTTTTAACTTTTACGCAAAGTTTTCCGTTTTGTTACAGATTGAATAGGCAACTCCTGTTGGTTTGATGTGTTTTAGAGCCTTTTACAACAATAAATATGCCATACAACTAAAACAATCCGTGCAACTCAGCTTGTACCTTACTCAAAATCTCACCTAAATCTTCAGGACGATTGATAAAATCAATCTCATCAGCATTGATAACTAAGAGTTTCCCTTCTTTGTATGTCGAAATCCAAGAGTCATACCGTTCGTTGAGGCGTTTGAGATAATCGAGAGAAATCGTGCCTTCGTAGTCGCGACCGCGTTGCTGAATGTGTCCCACCAAGGTTGGGATACTGGCTTTCAGGTAAATAAGCAAATCGGGAGGAGACACTTGTTCGAGCATGATTTTAAAGAGTGTAAAATAATTTTCGAAATCACGTTTCGACATCAAACCCATTTCGTGCAAATTGGGTGCAAAAATATGTGCATCTTCATAAATCGTTCTATCTTGAATCACTGTTTTGTTTCCTTTCTGTATGCCTAAGATTTGACGATAACGGCTGTTCAAAAAATACACCTGCAAGTTAAACGACCACCTGTGCATATCGTGGTAAAAATCTGCGAGATAAGGGTTGTCCTCAACGTCTTCAAAGTGAGGCTCCCAATGGAAGTGTTTGGCTAATTGTGTCGTCAGCGTTGTTTTGCCTGCACCAATATTACCTGCAATAGCGATATGCTTGGCAAAGGGTTGAGATTCTTTCATCAGATTAGATAGTCAAATTAAAAATGCAACGGAAAGGTAAGAAAACGATATGGAAGATTTTGAAAGAGATTTACTAAATTTTCAAAATTTAGTAAATCTCTTTGTCAAAATAGGGCAAACTAAGATTCTGAAAACAAATACGGCAAATCTTTTGGCAACCCCCTCAGTACCATCGTTTCAGTCTCTTTCAATGGTTCTCTTCAGTTAGATTTAGCTTTTGCTTTTTCGTGATCAGCCAAAAACTGTTGTAAACCTATGTCGGTTAGTGGATGTTTCAATAAGCCTAAAATAGCAGAAAGTGGACAAGTGACCACATCCGCACCCGCTTGTGCCGCTTGAACAATGTGCAAAGGTGTCCGAATGCTCGCTGCTAAAATTTGCGTATCATAGCCTTGGATGCCATAAATTTCAGCAATTTGTTTTATCAACTCCATACCGTCCCAATTCATATCGTCAATGCGACCAATGAAGGGCGAAAGATAAGTCGCGCCCGCTTTAGCCGCCAAAATAGCCTGACCTGCGCTGAAAACTAATGTACAATTCGTCGGAATTTCATGTTCGGTGAACCAAGCAATGGCTTTCACGCCATCTTTAATCATAGGTACTTTCACAACGATGTTTTGGGCAATATCCATCAAGCGTTGACCTTCTTCGATCATACCTTTGAAGTCTGTCGAAATCACCTCGGCACTCACATCACCTTCCACAATGTCACAAATCGCTTTGTAATGTTTCATCACATTATTTGTGCCTGTGATGCCTTCTTTTGCCATCAAAGATGGGTTTGTCGTAACACCGTCGAGGATGCCTAAATCTTTCGCTTCGCGGATTTGGTCGAGATTGGCTGTATCAATAAAGAATTTCATTGGCAGAACATTATTTTTAGTATCAGTTTGTCAATTCGGTTCAAAAACTGACTGTTTTACAAAAAGCTAACCGAAAAGCTCTATTTTGAACAAAAAAAATGCGCCAAGCACACCGCTCAACCGCCTTATCCTTGCTGTGTTTCCACCCTGGGGAGGTTCGGCAGGAGCTGGTCGCCTGACGCGTCGCAAAGATAGATGCGTTTCTCGAATTTACAAGCTAATGTGGAAAACTTTTTCAAAATTATTAAATAAGATGTGATGCTTTTAACGTTATATTGACATTTGACCAAATTAACAAATACGAGAAAAAAACTAACTTTACCCCTCAGTAAATCATCATTGGTCACTGCATATAACAACACTTTTGAATCAAAACCCAACACGATGTTAAAGCAAATCTTACTTTCAATGGGCTTTATTGCCCTATCATCAACACTTTTTTCTCAAAATCTGCTCAAAAACGGTGATTGTGAACTACCAACCGTCAATGGCAAAATCCCTTTTTGGACAGAAGTACAAGGTACAGAATGGCGACCCGACAATGCTTTTGCAGCCCCTCAGTCGGGATTATTTTACTTCTATGCGGGTGGAGCGCGTACCGCCGAATTGATGCAAGAAGTGGATGTGACCGACTACTCATGTCCAATTGATGCCAACCGACAAAAGTTTGATTTTAAAGGCTTTGTCAAGTCTTTTGCGCAAAATCCAACTGACCAAACACGCATCATCGTTGAATATCGCTCTGTCAACGGTACTGTTTTATCCACTTTCGACACAGGTAATCAAACCAATACAAGCGCATGGGCACAAATGACTGATTCGCGGATAGCTCCGATTGGTACACGTAAAATTCGAGTACGCTTAATCAGTACATTGAAAGGAGGCACGGACAATGATGGCTACTACGATAATATCCAACTCTCACCCAATCCTACTTTGATGAAATTAGATACTATTTACAACGTTTCAGCGACGTGCAATCAAGCCAACGGTCAAGCCCGCATTTCGGTCAGCGGTGGTATTTTACCTTTGCAATTCAAGTTAGACAATCAAGTAGCTGTTTCGGATTCTATTTTGAGCAATATAAAAGGTGGCGTACACACCATTTGGGTCACGGATGCTGCTAATTGCGTGGTTTCTACTAATTTCTCCATTGGTAATACTGTACCACCTAGCATTACCAATCTCAAAACCACCCCCTCAGTATGCGACCGAAACAATGGGACTTTAACCTTTGTAATAAACAATGGCACGGGGCGTTTGACCTATCAATTGGGCAATCAAGCAGCCAGAAACCAAGCAAAATTTGATTCATTATCTAGTGGCAACTATCTTTTGAGGGTCAGAGATTCTATTGGATGTACAGATACTTTGACGATAGCTATCGGCGAGAAAAAAAAACCAACCATTGATTCTGTTAAGGTCATACCCGCCAATTGTTTGAAAAACAACGGGCAAATCATCGTATTCGGTAGTGGCGAAACGCCCAATTTACAGTATGGTTTAGACAGTAGCCAGTGGTTAAACAACAACATTTTCTCAAACTTAAAAGACAGCCTTTACACTGTTTTTATCAGAGATACCAATCGTTGTTTGTTTTCAAAAAGTATAGTGGTGAATAAAATAGCTCCTCCTAAGTTAGATTCGCTCAATATAACACCCAGTACTTGTGCTAAAAATAATGGTAGTATTTCACTTTATGCCCGCAACTTAACATACAGTCTCGATAGCATCAGTTTTTCCAATGCGATGCAATTTGCCAATCTTCAAGGTGGAAACTATACTGTTTATATTCGTGACTCTGCTCAGTGTACGATTTCTCAAAAAACAATTGTCCCAAAAATTGCGCCACCCGTCATCAACGACATACAAGTAAAAGCCGAAACTTGTCGCAAAAACGACGGACAAATCATCGTCAAAGCCAGTAGTTCAGCGAGTTCGTTGACTTATAGTCTCAATTCCATTTTTAGCAACCGCGATTCGTTCCAAAATCTATCCAGCGGCATATTTACTGTGTCCGTTCGAGATTCCTTCAATTGTGTTATTAATCAATTCATTACTGTTTCAAGTCAACCACAACCCATTGTAGAAGATATACGAACTACCCGCTCAGTATGCGACGACGCTACGGGCATTATTGTTGTAAAAGCCAAAGGTTCTGACCTCTCTTACAGTCTCGACAGTGTACATTTCCAAAATGATTTTTTATTTCGCAAAGTTAAAGCAGGCAAATACAGAATTGTTGTAAAAGATAGAGCCAATTGCCAAACTGTTATCACAACAGAAGTTATGCGCGAGTGTGGGCTTTTTGTTCCTACTGCTTTTTCGCCCAATGATGACGGCAACAACGATAGGCTCAATATTTTTGGCGATGCCAATTTGATTGATAAAATATTGGAATTCAAAGTATTCAATCGCTGGGGTATTCTTGTTTTTAATGATGAAACCGTCCAAATCAATAATATCAACAATGGCTGGGATGGTAGGTTTAGAGGTAAAGAGGTTGAAAATGGTACTTATCTTTATGTCGTAAAAGTACAATTGAAAGATGGGACTACCTTAGAAGAAAAAGGAGATGTCACTCTTCTTAGGTAGGTAAAGGTGTTTGTTGTGTAAAAATGATTGTATAAAATTCGCAAAACTTTCAAAGTTTCATCAACTTGGATATATTTTGGCGATGTTTTCAATACAAACACACATGTCATAGAACAATTTTTATTCATCATTCACGGGTCGAATCCCCCCCCTCAGTATATGCAAAAAAGAGGCTGTATCAACTTTTGATACAGCCTTTTCTATGTTGTGATAAACGCTATATTAAGTAATCAGAAATAAGTTTTCGCGTGTTTGATACTTACTTTTTTGCGCTACGCGCAAAAAACGTACTTTGAAAGTTCTTCTATTGGAGCGAGCGATTTTTTGATTAAAATTTTGGCTTTGCCAAAATTTTAATAAAAAAATCGCTCGCTCCTCAAAGACCTTTTCGCCGCCAAAGGCGGCGTTTGAAATGCACGAAAACTTATTTTTGACTACTAAGCAAAATAAAAGACCATTTCGATAGCCGCATCAGTAACTCAAAATGGTATTTCAGCGTAAACAAGCTGAAATACCATTTTTTTTTCATTAAAATTGACTGTTTCATGAAGTTAAAAACATTATCATTGCTATTAGCCTTAGTCGTATTTGCGATAAGCTGTGGGAATAAAATTGATGAAAAATCGCTTGCTGTTGATGCTGAAAAAATTGCCTTATTGCAATGTAAAGCACGTGTACTTCGCAATGAAAGATTTGACTCTGCCAATAATATACGTTTGCGAGAGGAGGATTTACTGAAAAAAAGAGCGAAAATAACAGCTGAAATGATCCAACACAACGATTCAGTTGCACGAGACTTAACAAACCGAACAGCAACATTAGCATCAACCATCACTCAAACGCTTGATAGTTTGTGGAAAAACAAATACAAAAAACTTGAACAACGACAACAACTCGATCAAGCTGTCGAAAAAATCGTTTCCACTCAATGTGGTCATTAAACAGAAAAAAACTTGGCACAAGTCGTATGACTTGCGCCAAGTTTTGTTAGGTATGCCTATATTTGCCGCCAAAAATTGACCAAACTAAATTGGAGGAAATCGAAGTATGAGCATCAACCTATTGGACTTCACTAAAAGTCAAATCAACAACACCCATGCGTCAAAAATTGCAGCATTGTTGAATGAAAAAAATACTGCAACTCAAAAAGCCTTAGACGTTTTGTACCCCTCAGTATTGGGCAGTATTGCCAATAGTGCAACAACTTTGAGTGGCGCAGATGAGCTGTTAGGTATCATCAACGAAGGCAGCTACGATGGCCGTATTTTCGACAATATGGGCGCACTATTGGACAGTGATTCTGCCTTGCAAAGCCTTTTGATAAACGGCAACAAACTCTCCAGCACTTTTTTAGGCGATAAAATTATGCCCGTTGTCAATTGGGTCGCCACACATGCAGGCATCAAAACAGGCTCGGTACTGAGTCTTTTGGACTTAGCTGCGCCTTTGGTAATGAATAGTATTGGCAAAAACATGGATGGCAGACGCACGGCCAGTAGTTTAGTTGGTCTATTGGGTAGCCAGTTGCCTATTTTGAAAAAAGCCATTCCGAGCGAGTTGAGCAGCTTGTTGGGTTTGACAAAATTAGCGATAGAAACACCCCAATCAGCAACATCCAAAGAAGTGAGCAAACCGACCACCAAGCCTGCTACCCAATTGTTCAACACTGGCAACAAAACCACGTCAAAAGAAACGACTAAAGAAACTCAAAAAAGCACCACACAATCCACTTCGCCAAGTAATGAAAAGCCTTTGATACAGCGTTTGAAACCGTGGTTGATACTATTAGGCGCATCTTTATTCGGACTCATTTGCCTTAGAACTTGCAAAAAAGACCCCGCTGACACACCTACGACAGCTACGACAGCTACGACAACCACCACAGCCGACAAACCCAATGCGGAACCCACAGCAACTGTTTCAGGCGACCAAAAAGTATTGAAACTTTCCGAAGGTGATTTGACTGTGAAAACAGGGTCTTTTTTAGATAAACTCTACACAACCATCACTGATGCCAATGCAGATTTATCAAAATCCATCGTTTTTGAAAATGTGAGTTTTGAAAAATACAAAACAGATTTGACAGACAGTTCAAAAATACAACTCGACGATGTGGTGAAAGTACTGAAAGCCTACCCCTCAGTAAACATCAAAATAAATGGCTATACAGACAGTCGTGGCAATGCAGATGAAAACAAAGAGCTTTCAAGAGGTCGTGCGGCTTCAGTCAAGTCTTATTTATCATCAAAAGGCATCGCAAGTGAGCGCATGAGTTCCGAAGGTTTGGGCGCAGCCAACCCTATAGCTGATAATGCAGAGGAAGCAGGACGAGCTAAAAACCGTCGTATTGAAGCCACTATTACTAAAAAATAAAATCGTTATTTCACTATGCAATATATTGGCTATTTGTTCTTTCGTCTTATCGTTTTCAAGTTCAGCCTTGTGCCTTTTAGCTTTTTATACAAAATTGCTGACTTCTTAGCTTGGTTATTGTATAAAGTTATTGGCTACCGCAAAGAGGTGGTTTTCAAGCAACTGCGTCAATCGTTTCCAAATAGGACAGAAGCCGAGATAGAACAAATAGCCAAGGCATCTTATCGAAATCTGGCAGATATCATCGTCGAAAGTGTCAAAGGTTTTAGTATGTCGGAAGCTGATTTTCGCAAACGTTATGTTTTTACGAACCCCTCAGTATCTGATGCTGCTATTGTCCAGGGTAAGAGTACCATTCATATCGCTGCACATTATGGTAATTGGGAATGGGGTGCTATTTCCTATCCATTATTCGTTCAAAAGCCTGTTGTGGGTTTTTACAAACCTCTCTCAAATGTGCATATCGAAAAATATGGACGCAAAAAACGTGGACAATTTGACATAGATTTAGTGCCAATTGGTCAAACAGCTCAAGCCTTTGTGAACTATAAAGACTTACCCACAACCTATGTGTTTGTCAGTGACCAAAGCACATGGTCAGACAATGCGCATTGGGTCACATTCTTAGGACAAGATACAGCTTGTCCGCAAGGCGGCGACAAATATGCCCGACAATTGGATGCCACTGTTTTTTATGTGGACATACAGCGTATTAAACGGGGTTTCTATACTGTAAATTTAGAATTATTAGCAGAAAATGCTGCATCGTTACCCGAAGAAGAAGTCACACGCCGCTTTATGGCTCGTTTGGAGAGGCTTTTGTACCAAAAACCAGACAACTGGTTGTGGTCGCACAAACGTTGGAAAAAAAAACGCAACAATCTTAAGTCTAATTGAAACTTGCTCTTTAACAATAATAAAAACAAATTTCAATTTTTTTGTCTCATTTTTTGTCATTTTGTTGCGAGTCAACTTTGACTAACCTATTTTTGCAGCACTGATTTAATAGCTCACCTAATATATACAGTTGCATTACTATTATATTTCAATAAAAATATATTCAAAACTAATATTATTCGTGAACTAATTTAAAGTGACTTTCCCATGATGAAATCTTTACAGCGCATTGTGATGCCACTCTTTCTTATGCTCCTGATTGCCGCTTGTGGCAACGACAATGAAGTAACACCAGAGCCTGCCAAACTCGTCAAAGACTATGACTCACAAGTTCCCCAACAATGGCAAAATATTCTGATGGAAGTAGAGCGTTATGCTGAAGTCTATCGCCCCTGCCCTGCGGCCCGTATGATGGGTTATATGGGCTTAGCGGTTTATGAATCAAGCGTATCGGGTATGCCTAACTATCAGTCTATTGCAGGCAAAATTCCTGGCTTAGAAATACCACAAGTCGAAGATGGCGCGGAATACCACTGGCCAACAGTTGTAAATAATGCCTATGGTTTTTTATTCAAAAAATTCTTCGCTAACATCCGTGCAAGTGATTTATTCAAAATATCTGCCCTTGAAAGTAGCCTCAATACACAATTTTCCAATAATATCCCTTCGGAGGTTTATAAGCGATCACGTGAATATGGTCAACGTGTTGCTTCTGTCGTTTGGGACTTTTCGGCAACCGACAAAGACGGACATGATAAGTACCTAGACCCTCGCCCGACTTCTTATATCCCGCCTCGTGGTATAGGAAAATGGCAACCAACTCCTCCTGGTTTAGAGAGTGGTATGTTCCCTTACTGGGGTAAAGTAAGAACTTTTGCAATCTCAGAAGCAGACAAACTGGCTCGTCCGCCACTCCCTTATTCTGAAGATAAAACATCTGCTTACTACGCTCAAGCCCTTGAAGTATATTCCACTACAACGCCACAAGATGCGGACAAAAGATGGATGGCAGAGTTTTGGAGCGATGACGTATTGACGTTTACATTCAGTCCTCCCGTACGCATTTGGGCCATCGCCAGCCAGATTGAAGCACAAGAAAAATCCAATCTCGAAACAGCCATTCTAGCTGCTGTTAAATCAGGTTTGGCACTCAATGATGCTTCTGTAGCTTGTTGGAACTCAAAATACGTTTATAATATCGAACGTCCTATCACCTATATCCAAAAATTCATCAATCCCAACTGGACTGTCAAAAGCTTGACCAGTACTGGTTTCTTGAACAGCACGCCTTCATTCCCAGCTTACCCAAGCGGTCACTCTACATTTGGTGGTGCAGGTTTTGCAGCTTTGGCGCAAGTTTTTGGCGAAAATATCTCATTGACTGACCGTTGTCACGAAAATCGGACAGACTTCAACGGCACACCACGTTCGTTCAACTCTTTTTCTGACATGGCTTGGGAAGATGCTTATTCACGTATCTATCTTGGTGTACACTGGCGCATGGACTGCGAAGAAGGTTTGCGTTTAGGCAACCTCATTGCACGCCGCGTAGGTGCTTTACCATTCAAAAAGGTTCAATAAAGAAAAATCAGCAACTATATGATAGAAAAACAGGTTTTGGGCTTTGTAAAGCTCAAAACCTGTTTCGTTACAGAGAGGTAGTATACTATTTTTGTTTTCTTTGTTTTAAAATCTATATTTTGAGGAACAAAACTATTTTATTTGTTTTAAAAACATTAATTTTGTTCTTAGTTCAAAACACCCCCTCAGTAAAAAAGCTATCTTTGGCACGTAAATGAACGTTTTTATTAATCAACCATCTATAAAGCAATGACTATAAAAACACTATTCACCGCCAGTGACTACGAGTCTATCCTCAATAGAGTCGAAAGTTTACAACCCGATTCCCCAAGACAGTGGGGCAAAATGGACATTGCCCAAATGATGGCACATTGTTCAGTACCTCTGGAACAAGCTACAGGCAGAACGCCTTTCAAAGATGAAAGTAATTTTTTATCTAGAACACTCATTCGTTGGGTCGTTTTTAATAGTATCAAAAAAGGGCGTTTCGGTCGTAACGCACCCACAGCTAAAAGTTTTTACATCACAGATGAAAGGCAATTTGCGTTTGAAAAAGAAAGATTGTTGAGCAATATCAAAGATATTTATGAAAAAAGTCATAAGGGAGGTCTTATGCCACACCCCGCTTTCGGTGAATTTACTACGGAACAATGGGGGCAACTGATGCACTTACATTTAGATCATCATTTGACGCAGTTTTCTTGTTAATGGATTAGAAATCAAAAAATTATGAATCAAGAAGTTAGATACGAAGACGATAATATACGGACTCTCGATTGGAAAGAGCATATTCGCCTCCGCCCAGGTATGTATATTGGCAAATTGGGCGATGGTACTGCGCCTGACGATGGTATTTATGTACTTTTGAAAGAAATCATAGATAACTCTATTGATGAGTTTGTCATGGGTTATGGCAAACAAATTGACATCAAAGTCGAGGAAGGAACGGTCATTGTGAGAGATTTTGGGCGTGGCATTCCACTTGGCAAAGTCGTAGATTCTGTCAGCCAAATCAACACATCGGGTAAGTTTGACTCTAAAGCCTTCAAAAAATCTGTTGGCTTGAACGGTGTAGGGACAAAAGCTGCAAACGCTTTATCCGAATACTTCAAAGTACAAGCCTTTAGAGATGGTGAAACCAAACAAGCGGAGTTTGCGTTAGGAGCAATTACAAAAAATCATAAATTAGTTGCAACAAAAGAACCAAACGGCACACTAATTCACTTCAAACCCGATTCGACGATTTTCAAAAATTATAAATTCCGTACAGAGTTTATTGAATCTCAGTTGTGGAATTACGCTTATCTCAACACAGGTCTGAAAATTCATTTCAATGGTAAAACGATTTTCTCTAAAAATGGTTTACACGACCTTTTAACCCGTAAAATTGGCGAAGAACACACTGAGTATCCTGTTATATTCCTAAAAGGTGAAGATATTGAGGTCGCTATGACCCATGGGCGACACTATGGTGAGCAATATCACTCCTTCGTGAATGGGCAATATACGACCCAAGGTGGCACTCACCTACAAGCCTTTCGTGAGTCTGTCGTAGAGACTATTCGCAATCGTTTTGGGAAAAAATATGAAGCACAAGATATTCGTACTTCTATCATTGCAGCCATTTCAGTACGCGTAGAAGAACCCGTTTTTGAATCACAAACTAAGACAAAATTAGGCTCACTCAATATTGCACCTGACGGAGTTTCTGTCAAAAAATTCGTCAACGATTTTCTGTCAAAAGCATTAGATGATTTTTTATTAAAAAACAAAGAAGTAGCAGAAGCCCTAAAACGACGCATCGAACAGAGCGAACGCGAGCGAAAAGAGATAGCAGGCATCAAAAAATTGGCGAATGAAAGAGCCAAAAAAGCCAATATTCACAACAAAAAACTGCGTGATTGCAAATTTCACCTCAACGAAAAAGGTGATGCAGAGAAAATTCCATTCACCACCATCTTCATTACTGAGGGGGACTCTGCAAGCGGTTCTTTGACCAAAGCACGTGATGTGGCTACGCAAGCTGTCTTTTCTTTGCGTGGCAAGCCGCTGAATTGTTATGGCTTGACAAAAAAAGTTGTCTATCAAAATGAGGAATTAAATCTTCTGCAACATGCTTTGAATATCGAAGACGGCATCGAATACCTGCGCTACAATCGCGTTGTGATTGCTACTGATGCTGATGTAGATGGTATGCACATTCGGTTGTTGCTTTTGACATTTTTCTTACAGTTTTTCCCTGATTTGGTCAGAAAT
Organism: Saprospiraceae bacterium; assembly: GCA_016787525.1. Taxonomy (GTDB): domain Bacteria; phylum Bacteroidota; class Bacteroidia; order Chitinophagales; family Saprospiraceae; genus JAAFJT01. The sequence continues at coordinate 48,459 of JAEUUP010000114.1, forward strand.
GGGCATCTTTTTATACTCGAAACACCACTTTTTAGGGTTCGAGACAAAAAAACAACCTATTACTGCTTTTCAGAAGAAGAGAAAAAAGAAGCCATTCGCAAGTTGAGAGGCAAAGCTGAAATCACACGTTTCAAAGGTCTAGGCGAAATTTCACCCAATGAATTTCAAGACTTCATAGGTGATGGCATTCGATTGCAACCCGTAGTAATGACCGACGACATGAATATTGACCATATTTTAGACTACTATATGGGCAAAAACACTCCTGAACGCCAAGAGTTTATAGTCGAAAACCTACGAATTGAATTGGATGAAATCGAAGATACTTTAGAAATAGCCGAAGCGATGGCAGAAGCTGTTTAAACAACAAAAAATACGAAGCCGATGATACCCCTCAGTATCATCGGCTTTTTTATATTAAAAGATATTCGCTAAATTTGTACTTTTTCAAACAAAATACCGTTAAAAGCCTTAACTCGTTTCTGTGAAACTAAACCTTTAATTGTGAATACATTGAAAGACTTTTTTAGTAATCTTTTTAGTGGTACAACAACTGATATTTATAGTCGCAAGTCGAAATGGAAGTGGTATTTGGCTGTCATTGGTTTGATTATCGTTGTTTTTACTGTCATTTACACCAATTACCTCGTCAAACAATTGCGAGAGCAAGAAGTTAGACGCATTGAAAATTATCGCACAGCAGCCAAAGTCTTCACAACCGAAGACGGCGAAGTCATTAACAGTTTACCAGAAAATATCATTTCATTCATCGCGGGTTTTACAACAGATACTACCTCAGGTATCCCCATAATTTGGACAGACGAACGCTACAACATCAACGATATTCGTGGTTTTAGTGACGAAATTGATGCCACAGGCTTCCAAATGACACGCGATTCAGCGTTTGCCTATAAAAAACTCAACGAATTGATTAGCCAAAATCGCGAACCCGTTCTTATGAGGGACGACAACAATATGATTATCGGCAAAATCTACTATACCGATTCTAAAATCTTAACGCTTCTCAAATATTACCCTATCCTTCAATTCATCCTCATCACTTTGTTTATTGGCTTTGGCTATCTCGGCTTTAGCTCGTCTCGCCGCAACGAACAGAATCGTGTTTGGGTTGGTATGGCAAAAGAAACAGCGCATCAATTAGGCACGCCGATTGCCGCCATTTTAGGCTGGATTGAACACCTACGAGCAACACATGAAGACGATGAAATGACACAAGAAGTGGTCAATGAACTTCAACACGATGTTGACCGTTTGACTTTGGTTGCCGATCGTTTTTCAAAAATTGGCTCAGAACCCGAATTGATTCCAACTAATATTTATGAAGCAATTGACCGTTGCCGCGCCTATATGCAAAAACGTGCGCCACGCAAAGTCGTTTTCAACTTTCCTTTGCTCGAAACACCCCCTCAGTATATCGGTGTCAAAATCAACAATCACTTGTTCGATTGGGTAGTCGAAAACCTGATGCGCAATGCGATTGATGCGATGGAAAACGGCAAAGGTATCATCAGTGCCAATATTTATGAAGAGCCACAATGGGTGTGTATAGATATTTCAGATTCGGGTCATGGCATTCCAAACAATAAATTCAAAACCGTTTTCCAACCGGGTTTTACGACTAAAAAGCGTGGTTGGGGTTTGGGACTATCCTTAGCCAAACGGATTATTGATAACTACCACGGCGGCAAGATTTTTGTCAAAGAATCAGTCATTGGCAAAGGCACGACGTTTTGTATTAAATTGCCCAAAGATTGAAAATCTTTTAAAAAAGTAATTAATTTCAACGGGTTTGTGGAATTTTGAAAAATCATGCATCTAAATTATAAAGAAACATTTGCGAGCAAATGTTTTAAATTACATTTTTCAAGATTATTTAAAAACACTTACACCATGCTGAAAACCATCGCTCTTCTCATCGCTCTCCTACCCCTCAGTATCAACACATCTTGTGTGATTCCACCGAGCCAAAACGGCTTATCAGGAACAGTACATTTTACTCAAAATGACAACGATACACCTCTTCTGACACAAAAAGGTAAGAAAAAAGGCAAAATCCAAGTCGCTCTCCTACTCGACACGTCCAACTCAATGGACGGACTGATTGACCAAGCCAAATCTCAAATTTGGAAAATGGTCAATCGTCTGGCTTCTGCTAAAAAAAATGACGAAGCTACTGATATTGAAATTGCTCTGTTTGAATACGGTAATGACAACCTCGAAATGGGCGAAGGTTATATCCGTATGGTCAACAGTTTGACCAACGATGTGGATGCCATTTCTGAAAAACTATTTGCTTTGAAAACGCGCGGTGGTAGCGAGTATTGTGGTTGGGTGATTGGCGATGCCGTCAACAATTTGAAATGGTCCACCGACGATGATGATTTGAAACTCATCATCATTGCAGGCAATGAGCCATTCGACCAAGGTCCCAAAGACTATAAAGAAACCTGTAAAACAGCTGAAAAAAAGAATATTGTCATCAATACTGTTCATTGCGGCGGTTGGCAAGAAGGAATCCGCACACATTGGAAAGACGGCGCAGACATCGCCAAAGGCAAATATTTGAACATCGAACAAGACCGAAAAGTCATTCACATCCGCACACCTTATGACGATCGTATGAATGAACTCAATGGTCGCTTGAATAAAACCTATATCGGTTATGGCTCTGTGGGCAGAGAGATGAAGGTACGTCAAGAAAAACAAGATATGAATGCCGCTGAATATGGCTCTGCGAATGTCGCCTCGCGCACCGCATACAAAGCGAAAGCTCAATACCGCAATGATTCATGGGATTTGGTGGATGCAACCGAAAAAGACAGCGACAAAATTGCAACCATGCCTGCCGACGAACTCCCTGAAGAAATGAAAAAAATGTCGGTCGCTGAACGCAAAGCCTATATCGAAAAACTACGCAAAGAGCGCGAGAACACACGCAAAGAAATTCAAGAATTGGACAAAAAAATTGCGCAATTCACCACCGAAGAACTTAAAAAACAAGGCGATAACTTAACTTTGGATAAAGTGATGCAAGAAGCTGTGGTCGAACAAGCCAAAGGTAAAGGGTTTGTTTTTGCAAATGACTGATAGTATTCTTTTGAGCTATTTGCTGAAAATAACCACAATAAAAATCATTACTACACCTTGATGTCATGTGCATCAAGGTGTATTTTTGTTTTAAGTCTAAACCACAAGCGTTTTTTTCTAAAAAATACCCTAGTAATATCTTCTATTGTAACTTTGAGGACACTTTATCAAACCTTAACTCAAATTTACAATATGGATAATTGGACATTTATCAAACGATTTATCATCGTTTTCATCTTTTTTATGGAGATTAATATTATGTTTTCACAAGATGTGACGACTTATTTGACACCACCTAAACCGCTTGCCGATTTAGTCAATGCCTCGCCGACCCCCTCAGTATCCATTAATTCCGCTGGCACTTTGATGCTCATTATCGAGCGTTCCGATTTGCCAAGTATAGCAGATTTAGCGCAACCTGAGTTGAAATTAGCAGGTTTGAGGCTCAATCCTGCGACAAATGGTGGCAGTCGGCAAGCTTATTCAACTAATTTAAAGGTAAAAAAACTGAGCGATTTGTCAGAAACTCAGGTTACAGATTTACCCAAAGACCCGAAATTGGGTTCTTTAATTTGGTCGCCTGACGAGACAAAGGTGGCTTTTACGCACACTTCTGACAATAAGATTGAGGTGTATGTACTCGATGTGGCAACTGCAAAAGCACGTAAATTGTCAAATCTCGCTGTCAATGCCACACTCGGCACACCCATAGCATGGCTGCCCGACAATAAAGGACTTTTAGTCAAAACAATACCAGCAACTCGTGGCAATCCACCTGTCGTAAGTCTCGTGCCAACAGGGCCTAATGTACAAGAGAACTTAGGTAAAAAAGCACAAGCACCAACCTATCAAGACCTTTTGAAAAATACAACCGATGCTCGTCTGTTTGAATATTACTGCACTTCACAAATTATGAAAATCGGATTAACTGGGAAAGCTGAACCCATTGGTAAAGAAGGTATTATAAGTGCTATGAGTCTCTCGCCAGACGGTAAATACATACTGACAGAAACCATTGAACGACCGTTCTCCTACTTAGTGCCTTATCGCTCTTTTCCAACACGTGTAGAGATGATGGATAAAGATGGCAAATTGCTTAAAGAATTGGCTTACAATCCTTTGAATGAGAATGCGCCATGGTCTCCTGATGCCACTACGCCATTTCCACGCGGTTTTGCGTGGCGTGCCGATGCACCATCCACAGTCTATTGGACACAAGCTCAAGATGGCGGTGATCCCAAAAACAAAGTGGACATTCGCGACAAAGTATTTGCCCTAAATGCTCCTTTTACGGGTGAACCCAAAGTGATTTATGAAGCCAAAACACGTTTCAGAGGTTTTACTTGGGGCAATGATAAAGTCGCTTTGGCGGATGAATATTGGTGGCAAACACGACGCAGTGTAACTAAAATTATAGATCCCAGCCATGCAGCCCCCCCCTCAGTATTATTTGATGTATCGTCAGAAGACCGCTACAATAATCCTGGCGAACCCGAAATGAAACGCAATCAATACGGGCGTTTTGTTTTAGACCTGAATAAAAAAAATGAAGTCATTTTCTTCGGTACAGGCGCATCGCCAGAAGGAGATAGGCCTTTTATTGATATTCGGAACTTAACAACCAAAGAAACAAAACGCTTGTGGCGTTCCGAAGCCCCTGTTTTTGAACGCCCTATTGCAGTTTTAGATGAAGCCAAAGGTTTGTACATCACAACGCGTGAAAAACCCGAAGAAAATCCCAACTACTATATCCGCAACCTCAATAAAGGTGCTGACAGTCTGAAACAAATCACCTCTTTTCCACACCCAAATCCACATGTCAAAGGCATTACTAAGCAACTTTTGCGTTACAAACGCAACGATGGTGTTGAGTTAACGGCCACACTCTACTTACCCGCAGGTTATAAAAAAGAACAAGGTCCGCTACCAACATTCCTGTGGGCTTACCCTACAGAATATAAAGACAAAGAGAACGCAGGTCAGGTCAGTGGTTCGCCCTATCAATTCAATCGGATTAGTTACCAAGGCGCACCATGTATGGCAACGATGGGCTATGCTGTTTTGGACAACGCATCCATTCCCATAGTCGGCGAAGGCGACAAAGAACCTAACGATACTTATGTCGAACAATTGGTGGCAAGTGCAAAAGCGGCTATTGACGAAGGCGTTCGTTTGGGTGTTGTGGACTCATCGCGTGTAGGTGTCGGCGGACATTCTTACGGGGCATTTATGACAGCTAACTTATTGTCACACAGCAATTTATTCAAGGCTGGTATTGCCCGCAGTGGCGCATACAATCGGACACTCACGCCGTTTGGTTTTCAAGCAGAACCACGTAACTATTGGCAAGCACAAGACATCTACACCCGTATGTCACCTTTTACTTATGCCGACAAAATGAAAACGCCCTTATTGCTCATGCACGGTGAGGCAGACAATAATACTGGCACTTATCCAATACAAAGTGAACGTTACTATTCTGCTCTCAAAGGCATGGGTGCAACGGTTCGCTATGTGACATTGCCTTACGAAAGTCATGGCTACCAAGCCAAAGAATCACTTCTACACATGCTCTCGGAAATGAATTCCTGGTTGGATAAATATGTAAAAAATACGAAGAAAGTGCCTTAGTAGCATGACAGATGCCCCCCCTCAGTATAAAACAGAAAAGCCGCTTTTTCGATGAAAAAAGCGGCTTTTCTTCATTTTATCAACAAAAAATCAGTCAAAACTCAAAACCCCAAACCGATAAGAACGACCGTTCTCACCATACACAGCCATATCTCGACGACCCACTTGTCGGCAAATTTTCGGACGAGTTACCACACCTTTATCTCGATTCGAGAACATTGGGTAACGTTTCAAACTACCATCTCTCGACACTTCTGCCAAAGTAACAATCGAATATCTATCGGGTGTTTCAGCAACAGTTTTGGTGCGGCTTGGGTCAAGGTTTTTGGGATTTTCATTGTATGCAAAATACAATTTATCCGCAACAATACTCATAGCATAAGAGGAATAGGTACCACCATCATTCACCGATACCTGACGTTTCGGGATACGCGTAGCCCAAGCAATCTCACCATCTGGTTGGATATTGACCACGATAATATCATTGTAGTTAAAATAATAGTCCGCACGGCGATTCGAGCGATTGTAGCGATAGCCATAAGGGTCGTACCACGATGAGTATGGATTGTACCAGGAGTTATAACCATACAAACCACCATATGTACCATAAGGATTGTTATTCAAAAGGCGTTCCTCAATATAATATTGTTCTGCAATCAAAATCACACCGCCATCGCTACGCATAATGAGTTTATCGAGCGAATAGTCAAACAACTCAGGTTCGCGGTCTTTATCACCTTTTTCTGTCGCGGCTTTAGCCTGCTGTTTGCTGCGTTCTGACAGATTGGCAGTGACAAAATTAAAGTCGAACTCGCGGGTGGAAATACTCGTCATATCTTTAGTCCTTGGATTGATTTTAAAAAAGCACGAACCTTTCATACCTTTTGCATCTTTTTCAGAATAAAAACCCGCACACACGATTTCGCCATCATCAGCAATTCGGAAAGTTAAATCTGTGACAAATTTATCTTTCAAACCAATTTTATATTCTTGCACATCTATCGTGGAGTCCTTCATATAGGCCACAATATCGTATTGGTAAGTCGGTTTGCCACGTCTTTCCTTACGATTGGCCCCCTCAGTATAAATGATACCCATGATGTAAACATTTCCCTTATTGTCCACTTGATAGTCTTCGACACCAAATTTGTTTTTGCCATAAGGCAATTTGGCATCTCTTGCCCACAATTCGTTGAAATCTCCGTCAAAAACAGCAATCGAAAATGATTGCCCATCTTTTGAATTGGGTTGGCGATTGAAAATCACAATTTTGGAACTATCTCGCGATTGTGACAAACTGAACACGTCTTGACGCTCGCGATTCGTTTCATCTTGTTCTCCAATTTTAACCATATCTTTTGCCAGATTGAGCGTATTTTTATTCACCTCTTGGGCAAAAAGGTAGGTTTTTTCATGTTTTTCATTATAAAAATAGGTCAAAACCCACAAACGACCATCAACCATAACCACATCTTTCAAAAAACGCTCCTTGCCTTTGTATTCCAAATCCAACTCACGACTACGCACCAATTTCATTCGTGAATTGTAGTACTCAATAATCGGTTTTTGTTTGCCACCGCCAACCAAACCACTTTGGTGCAAACGCAAAGCGTAAAAACCGCCCCCCTCAGTAGCGACGATTTTTTGAATCTCAGTATTCGATGGTTCTTGATATTCTTCGCTCCACACCACCGTAGCAGGCGTACGATTATCTTCAGAAGCGACTTGCTGGGCATTTGCAGTGACCATAAGGCCCCAAAAAATAAGCCAAAGATTAAAACGGATATTTCTCATGTCAGAAAATTTTAAATTTTTAAAACAAATGACTTTACAAATTGTGTACTCTTTTGAATAAAATGTATTCACAAACGTAACGTAATTTTTTGACGCTAAATGGTCAAATGGATGTCAAATTTTAAGAAATTAGCGGTTAAAGTTTTCTTAAAATTTAGAAATACGGTTTCTGACAGTTATTATTTTCACCCAACGCAAAGTCAAAATAGCTAACTCAAAATTCGAGGCACATATATAAACATTTAAATAATTTCGTAAAAAACAAAAACACAAAATTAAAATCGCACCCCCTCAGTATCAGCCTAATTTTCTTCGCTAAGTTCCTAAAAAGTAGTCTAAACGCTTGATTTTGTGGAAAAAAAAGGCGCAAAATCAATGCAAAAAGTTTGAACATCGCTTTTTTATTCGGTGATGAGGCGTTAACTTTGCGACGATTTTTAAGAACACATATAAAAGTCTATATACGATATGTCGCTTAAATCCTTTTTATACTCTTGCCTACTAAGCACTTTAGCGGTCACAACGCTTTCAGCGCAAGGTCACGATACGCATTCACCCGCACAACATTCTCCTGCCACAACTGAGCAACACGGTCAACAGCCACAAGGCGAAGCAGCATCTCATGGAGCTGATGCACACGCTGCTGAAGGTCACGCCGCACACGCAGGTTGCCACCCAGAAGAAAAGAAAAGCGACAAATACGACCCAGTTCCTGCGGTTATGCACCACATTGGTGATGCAAATCATTTTCACATCATCGGCGATTTGCATTTCCCGCTACCTGTATTTGCTTACGACATGGAAAACGGTTTGACAGCAGGCTTGTCAACAATGTTCCACCATGGTGCAAAAGCTGTCAACGGTTTTGTTTTGGCTCATGATGTCGTTCGCAAAGCGAAAGGTTTGCCGATGGGCGAAGTTGATTTGGACGAAATTCATGATGGTCACTACTCTTTTGTCAAAGAAGAATTGAATGCCAAAGGTAAAAAAGAAGACCACCACTTTGTAAGTTATAAAGGTCAATGCTACGAACTCGAAGAAAGCCGCAAATTGACCAATTTGGAATCATCTTGGATTGATTTTTCTATTACAAAGAACGTATTTACAATGTTGATGGCGTTATTGGTGATTGGTTTAGCTTTTTTCAAAACAGCTAATTACTACAAAAACAATCCTAATAAAGCACCCAAAGGCATTGCTAACTTGATGGAAGTATTCGTGACTTTCATCCGCGATGATGTGGCGAAACCCTCAATTGGACCAAAATATGAGAAATACATGACGCTTTTGATGTCTATTTTCTTCTTTATTTTGTTCAACAACTTGTTTGGCTTGATTCCGTTCTTCCCTGGTGGTGCGAACGTAATGGGCAATATCAGCTCAACTATCATTTTAGCAGTCATTGTCTTCATCGTAGTGACTTTGAGTGGTAACAAAAACTACTGGCAACACATATTTTGGATGCCAGGTGTGCCACTCCCTATCAAAATCTTGATGGCACCTATTGAGTTTGCTTCAATTTTCATAAAACCATTCACTTTATTAATACGTCTTTTTGCGAACATTACAGCAGGTCACGTTATCATTTTGACTTTCGTCAGTTTGATTTTTATCTTCGGTAATGCAGGTCAAAGCGTAGGTGGCTCTGCTGGCGGTTCATTGATGGCCATTCCATTTGTGGCATTCATGAATATATTGGAGATACTTGTTGCCTTTTTGCAAGCATTTATCTTCACGTTATTATCAGCGTTATATATTGGCGGTGCAGTTGAAGAGCATCACCACGACGAAGCAGCGCATCACTAATTTTACAATTATTGTGTTTAATTCGTTAATAATATTTGATTTCTATAACTTTTTATAAATTTAACTAAAATGACTGGTACACTCGCAGCAGTCGGTGCAGGTTTAGCCGTAATTGGCGCAGGCATCGGTATCGGACAAATCGGTGGTAAAGCGATGGAAGCTATCGCTCGTCAACCTGAGGCAGTAGGTGACATTCGTACAAACATGCTTATCGCAGCAGCTCTTGTTGAAGGTGCCGCTTTGGCAACTATCGTATTGTCATTCTTCGTCTAATCCGCCGAAAGAATCTAAACTCTGACCTGCCAACGGTTGGTTGGTAGGCAGAGTTTAAAAAATCATTGGTCATTGATGGTCATTAACAACTAAAAATATATTGTTAATGCCCCCTCAGTAAAAATAAACTACTGAACCTCAAAGGACCATAAATGAGTTGAAAAATAATCAATAAGCAATCATCAATATTCAATACAATGATATTCTTAGCAGACTTTTCTCCGATAAAACCAGACTTCGGTCTTCTATTTTGGACATCTGTCATCTTCCTTTTGGTATGGATTCCGATTGGACGTAAAGCATTCAAACCCATTCTCGAAGCGTTGAAAAAACGTGAAGAAGGCATTGCTGATGCATTAGGTGCAGCAGAAAATGCTAAAAAAGAAATGGCAAACTTGAAAGCTGAAAACGAGCAAATCCTCGCAGAAGCACGCGAAGAACGCATGAAAATGCTCAAAGAAGCTAAAGATACAGCTAATGCTATTGTCGCAGAATCAAAAAATGCAGCAAAAGAAGAAGCTTCTAAAATCATGAAATCAGCGCAGCAAGAAATCGAAAACATGAAACAAGCTGCTATGACTGAGGTGAAAAACCAAGCAGGTTTGCTCGCTTTGGACATTGCTGAAAAAGTGATTAAAAAAGAGTTGAAAAGCGATGCATCACAAGTAGCATTCGTCAATTCACTCGTAAAAGAAATGAATCTTAATTAATGATGAAATATGAAATATGAAACATGAAAACGGGTATTGCCTCTTTTGTATTTCATATTTCATAATTCATATTTCATAATTATAGAAATATGTCAGTCAGTAGTAGAGTTGCCGGGCGTTATGCCAAGTCGTTGATGGATCTTGCCAAAGAAATGGGCAAGTTAAATGATGTTGTCGAAGACATCAAGTCCATCGCCGCTGCCGTGAAAAATCGGGATTTGTACCTTTTGTTGCAAAGCCCAATCATCACAGCCGATAAGAAAAATACAATCATGAACGCCATTTTTGGTGGTAAATTGAGTGATTTGACGATGTCATTCATCAAAATTTGTATTGACAAAGGTCGTGAAGGCTTGTTACCAGATATTTCAACTGAATTTTTGGCTGAGCATAAAAAAATGCAAGGTATCACTACAGTGAAGGTAACAACAGCTACCCCCCTCAGTACAGAGTCAATCGAAGCGATTCGTAAACAACTCATTTCAAGCTCTGATACTTTGACACAAGTTGAAATTGATGTAAAAATTGACCCTTCTCTCATAGGCGGCTATGTCGTTGAATTTGGTGATAAACTCTACGATGCCAGTGTTGCCCACAAATTAGATGTCTTGAAAAAAGGTTTTGCATCTAATCTGTACGAGTCTCAAATAGAGAAGCACGGTACAATATAAAATACTGATGGCAAAAAATACCCCTCAGTATTTGACAGTGTTGACAAATGAACCCAAAGTGTTTTTTCGTTCAAAATTCATTGAAAATGAAAAAATTGATGGTTCTTATAGCGAGTTTCGCATTTTATTGTCTTGGTTGCGGTAAAACCGATAATCCAGATTCAAAACCATGTACACGTTCATTCGACACTTTGACTTTGAAAGATACCTATACAGAGATAGACTCGGTTAGTCCGTACAAAGGTACAACGACCCTATCTTTCACATTAAGGAATATTACGTTGGCACGACAATCAGGCGATTGTAATATTGTTCCTTTGTGTACGAATTTGATAACCATTACAAATCGAACAGAAAAAACAATTTCAATCTTTTACAATACTGTCGGCGGTGTCAACGCTATCATCCGACCTTATGAAACTAAAGATGAAGTTGTGCCAACAGGGGCAATTATTGGTGTTACAGGTGCATGCTTCAATTTTATGGAGTTCAAGAATAGTATAAAGGTGCGGTATTATTGATCCCCTCAGTATTTTTTAGTATAAATGCGTTGAATAGTTACACAAAAAATGTAAATTTGGATTTTATCATTTCAAATTAATATAATTAGAAAATGAAAAATTTCGCGTTTCTGTGTGTGCTATTTTTGGTTTTATCTTGTTCAAAAGAAAAAAATAGCGTTTCAAAAACTGAGGCATTTTATATTGAAAAAGACTCGACGACGGCTTATTTAGGACAAAAAACGGTAAAAGTTACATTATTCGATACTGTCATGAATTCAATATGTTCTTCAAGTTTTCTAAAACTTGAGAACTTAACGGCAAAAGATTTGACGATAGGTTATCTGCATAATAATATTTTTATAGGAGCTGAATTAGGTACAAAATTAGGTTCGAGGTATAGTTCAAGCGCGGTTATTGATTTGTGTAAAACTTACGATTGCCAAACTGGTTGTCCTAATATAGAACAAATTATGACTAAGTTGATTGCAAAGTATGATTCAACCAAAATTGATACGTTAAGAACAGTAGAAAAGTATATTGAAAAAGACTCAACAAGCGCATTTTTTGGTAAAGAAACGCTCAAATTATCAACTTTGGGTTTATCATTAATTTATGTTAAGTATGGAACTTCTTCAAGTTACTATTCAAGTAAATGTCTCAATAATTTTTTAGAAATTGAAAATTTGACAGAAAAACAAGTAACTATTAGTATTAATTTCTATGGACCTTTAGGAAATGAATGGAAACGGGTAGTAATTGCACCAAGACAAAAATCTACAGAATCGCTTGATTTAGTATTGGGATATTTTAATTGTGGAGTACCATACAGTGGCTGTTGTAATAATATAAACCAAGTATTATATTTCACAAAAGTGACGTATAACTGACCCCTCAGTACAAAATATTAAAAATCAGAATTTTAGCGTCGAAAAACGCTTTATCATATTCGATATTTTTTATTTTTTAAATTAATAAAACGATATAAAAATGGTTGACGTAAGACCTGAAGAAATATCAGCAATACTCAAACAACAGTTGGGAGGATTCTCCACAGCGACTGAATTGGAGCAAGTCGGTACAGTATTGCAAGTCGGTGACGGTATCGCTCGCGTCTATGGTTTGAACAATGTACAAGCGGGTGAGCTTGTCGAATTTGAAAATGGTACTCAAGCAATTGCCTTAAACTTGGAAGAAGACAACGTGGGTGTGGTACTTTTAGGTGCATCTGATGGCATCCAAGAAGGCTCGAAAGCGCGCCGTACAGCTCGTATCGCTTCTATTCAAGTAGGCGAAGGTATGGTGGGTCGTGTTGTCAATACATTGGGTCAACCTATTGACGGTAAAGGCCCGATTGCTGGTCAAAAATACGAAATGCCTTTGGAACGCAAAGCACCTGGTGTTATCTTCCGTCAACCTGTAAATGAGCCACTCCAAACAGGTATCAAAGCAATTGACGCTATGATTCCGATTGGTCGTGGTCAACGCGAGTTGATTATCGGTGACCGTCAAACAGGTAAAACTGCAATTGCATTGGACACCATCATCAACCAAAAAGAATTCTATGAGCGTGGCGAACCCGTTTATTGTATCTATGTCGCTTGCGGTCAAAAAGCATCAACAGTAGCACAAGTTGCACGTGTTTTGGAAGAAAATGGTGCTTTAGCTTATACGACTATCGTTTCATCTTCTGCTTCTGACCCTGCTCCAATGCAATTCTATGCACCTTTTGCTGGTGCGGCGATTGGCGAATATTTCCGTGACACAGGTCGTCCTGCTTTAATTATCTATGATGATTTATCAAAACAAGCGGTGGCTTATCGCGAAGTATCCTTGTTATTGCGCCGCCCTCCAGGACGTGAGGCTTATCCAGGTGACGTATTCTACCTCCACAGCCGTTTGTTGGAGCGTGCAGCGAAAGTCATTTCAAACAATGAAATCGCTAACGATATGAACGACTTGCCTGCTTCTTTAAAAGCAGCAGGTATCGTGAAAGGTGGTGGTTCATTGACAGCTTTGCCTATCATCGAAACGCAAGCGGGTGACGTTTCTGCATATATCCCAACCAATGTAATTTCGATTACAGATGGTCAGATTTTCTTGGACTTGGCATTATTCAACTCAGGTGTACGCCCTGCTATCAACGTAGGTATCTCGGTATCACGTGTGGGTGGTAATGCTCAGATTAAGTCAATGAAAAAAGTATCTGGTACGTTGAAACTTGACCAAGCACAATACCGCGAGTTGGAAGCGTTTGCAAAATTCGGTTCTGACCTCGATGCAGCAACAAAAGGTGTTTTGGACAAAGGTTCTCGCAACGTGGAATTGTTGAAGCAGCCACAATACTCGCCTGTAACAGTTGAGAAACAAGTAGCTGCAATCTACTGTGGTACAAACAACTTGTTGCGCGATGTGCCAGTTAACAAAGTTCGCGAATTTGAAGATTCTCTCTTCTTAGCTCTTGACGCAAACCATAAAGGTATGTTGGAAAACTTCCGTAAAGGCAAGTTGGAAAATGCTGACTTGGATACTTTGAAAAAAGTAGCTGCGGATGTAGCACGTCAGGTTAAGTAATTGATTTTGAGCTACTTATTGCTAATTTTTGAGCAATTTCATACTGATAAATTAGCAATAAGTAGTCAGATATACACCCCTCAGTATAATTGTTAAATTGCAGTTGATTAGCATCAAATAATCAACCCACAATAGTCAATCTAAAATGGCAAGTTTAAAAGAAGTCCGTATCCGCATTGCGTCGGTCATCAGTACGCAACAGATTACAAAAGCGATGAAAATGGTATCGGCGGCAAAACTCCGTCGTGCGCAAGGTGCTATCGTCCAAATGCGCCCTTATGCTGACCAACTCAACAAAATGCTCATCAACATTTTGTCAAATCTCGATGGCGATGCTGAAACATCATTTGGTGTTGAGCGCGAGATTGAGAACGCTTGTGTGGTTGTTGTAACGGCAAGTCGTGGTTTGTGCGGTGCTTTCAACACGAATGTTATCAAATCAGCTGTAGCGACTATCAACGAAAAATATGCTAAACAACGCGACAATGGTAAATTAACTATTGTTTGCATTGGTAAAAAAGGATACGATTATTTCCGTCGTCGTTATGCGAATTGTACGATTATTGACCATGTTGAATTGTACAATAATCTACAATTTGAAAATGTCAAATCGGTTGGACAATTTTTGATGGACGGCTTCGAGCAAAAGAAATTTGACCACATTTCAGTCGCTTATGGTCGCTTCAAAAATGCGGCGATGCAATTCCCTGAATGTGAGCAGTTTTTGCCCGTTAAAAAACTGGAAGTTGCTCCTGGTGCGAAAAAAGCAAAAGCGGACTACATTTTTGAGCCAAGCCAACAACAATTGTTGCAAGAACTCGTACCGAGTATTTTGCAGACAACTTTCTATAAATACACACTCGATACACAAGCCTCTGAACATGGCGCACGTATGACAGCGATGGACAAAGCGACCGAAAATGCGAACGAAATGTTGAAAAACTTGCGTATCAACTACAACAAAGCACGTCAAGAAGCCATTACGAAGGAGTTGTCAGAAATCGTGGGTGGTGCAGCAGCTTTGGAAGCGTAATTTGGAGATGTCAAGTACAAAAGTTTCTGTATTGAAGCTTTTTGATAGATAAAAATGAGTAATGTGGTTTTTCCATGTTACTCATTTCTTTTTTGTAAAAATTACTGAGGGGGGTAAAATTTTGTAGTTTTAGATAAAAACGTAATTTTGTCAGAAATATCAAAGTAGTAGTTTGATTGTTTAATCAGCTAAAGTTAAAAAATCCAAAATCGTCAATAAAAATGGCACTCGGCGACCGCAAAGTTCTCAATCCATTCAAGCCTTTAGTCAATAAACTGCCTACGGGGTTTCGCAATCGTGTATTTCTGATACTAGCCATTTTCATCGTTTGGATGCTTGTGTTCGACAAAGCCAGCGTCTATACGCAGTATAAGCTTTCACGTACTGTCAATCGGCTTCAAAACGACAAAATTTACTATCAGAATCAGATAAAAGAAGTGGAAGCGCAACACCAAGACATGGAAAACAATGCAGAAAAATTCGCTCGTGAACGCTATTTTATGAAAACCAACGACGAGGACGTTTTTGTCATTGATAAGCTCAGTAAGTAAAATCGTATTTTTTTATAAAAAAAATACGATTTATGAACAAAACATATAGAAAGCTATATATTTTTGCAGTCAGAAAAAAACAATAGAATAGCATCTGAGAAGGGCTTTTCACTCATTCATTTATTCTCTCAATCAATCATTCGATATGTCTGTTTTAGTCAACAAAAATTCGCGTGTCATTGTCCAAGGATTCACAGGAAAAGAAGGTACTTTCCATGCCGAGCAGTGCATAGCTTACGGCACTAATCTTGTCGGCGGTGTTACACCCGGCAAAGGTGGGACAAAACACCTCGATAGACCCGTTTTCAATACCGTAAAAGATGCGGTTGACCAAGCACAAGCTGATACCAGTCTGATTTTTGTACCTCCGAAATTCGCTGCTGATGCCATTATGGAAGCAGCTGAAGCAGGTATCAAAGTGATTATCTGTATTACTGAGGGGATACCTGTACAAGACATGATGAAAGCTAAGGCTTATATCGCTGACAAATCTTGTCGTTTAATCGGCCCTAACTGTCCAGGCGTTATCACACCAGAAGAGGCTAAAGTGGGTATCATGCCAGGTTTTGTATTTAAAAAAGGTCGTATTGGCATTGTTTCAAAATCAGGTACTTTAACCTATGAAGCAGCTGACCAAGTTGTAAAAGCAGGTTTGGGCGTTTCAACGGCAATTGGTATTGGTGGCGACCCTATCATCGGTACAACAACTAAAGAAGCTGTTGAGCTTTTTATGAACGATGAAGAAACAGATGCCATCGTTTTGATTGGTGAAATTGGTGGTAGCATGGAAGCTGATGCCGCTCATTGGATCAAAGAAATGGGCAATAAAAAGCCTGTCGTTGGTTTCATTGCGGGTCAAACAGCGCCCAAAGGTCGTAAAATGGGTCATGCTGGTGCGATTGTCGGCTCTGCAGATGATACAGCAGAGGCTAAAATGCGTATCATGGGTGAGTGCGGTATTCATGTCGTAAAATCTCCTGCTGACATTGGTGCAACTATCGCGTCAGTTGTAAAAGCATAAAATAAGTATATCAAACCGCTACTCGAATAGCGGTATTTTTGATAAAAAAATCAATAAAGCCCATGCTAAAAACATGGGCTTTACTATTTTTGGTGGAATATTTGTCATGCTATTTCAATATACACTGTGTTAGTAATAAATCAATTACAAGAAAAAATAATAAAAATACTAAGCCGCAACTCAAGCAGCTATGATGTATTTGATTTTCGTGTAGGCACACTAATCGGAACAAGTACCCTATTGCTTATTCCTATCGTTAATATGTATTTTTTGCGACCTATCCCTGATTTACCTTTGCTCCGAAATTGTCAAATCGTTATTCAACTGCTTTCTATACTAGCTTCTTATCATATTATATTTGTAAAAAAATGGGCAAATGAAATTGGTAATCTATTTTCTATTGCCTATGCTGTCCTCATTTCAACGGCTGCTTACAACAACAACTTTCAACCCATCGAAACGGTGTTCACACTGGGATTTTTAGTAGGCATAACGGGTATGTTCAAATCGAGAAAAGCGATGACGCTTTATACAACTTTAGTTCTATTTTATTTTATAAGTCTTGTGTGGTTATGTGGGATTGACGCTCACAGCAAAAAATTCATCACTTTAGTTGCTTTAATGATTCTTTCTGTTGGTTACTATATTTTTTTCGTCAAACTGGATTATGTACGAAGGCTAAAAAACAGGGAAAATGAATTAAGAAAAAGTGAATCATGGTTTAGAAATATTTTCGATAACTCTCCTGTTGGTATTGTAATGTTAGATGAAAATTATCATCCTTTCAAATTCAATAAACACTTCCAAAAAATCACGGGTTATACTGAGGGGGAGCTTTTGACGATGAGTTTAAAAAACTTGATACACCCCGATGATTATATTCCTTCTGAAAATCTCAAAGAATTAATTAAAAATAACAATACTTATTTGGAGCAACGTCTTCTCCAAAAATCGGGCAATTACTTTTGGGTGCGGCTAACTTTATCTCAAATGATCGTTGAAAATGAGCTATTTACAATCTCTATGTTCAATGATATTTCGGTTGAGCGTCAAGCAAGTTTACAACTTCAAGAGTCAACACGACAGCTCAAAGCGCAGAATGAATCACTGGAAGAGTTTAGTTACGTTATCAGTCACGATTTGAAAGAACCTTTGCGTATGATTACGAGTTTTTCTCAATTTATTTACAGTCGGTATATCAAGCCTCTGAACAGCGAAGATGCAAAAAAAGACTTTGAATTTGTTGTAGATGGGGCAAAACGCATGAACACACTCATCACTGATATGCATGAATACACAAAATGGAGCGGACAAGCATTGCCTATCGAAACGGTCAATGTCAGAGAAGTTTTGTTGGAAACGATGCAAAATCTGACTGTTGCCATCAATCGCAGTCAAGCAGTAGTAACGGCTTCAAATTTGCCTATTATGCAAGTCAACCGCCGTATGTTGGTTCAAGTTTTCCAAAATCTCATCAGCAATGCCATTAAATATCGCTCTCCTTTGCGCACACCTGAAATAGCTATCAGCGTCTTAAACTCAGGTTCTGAGTGGATTTTTAGCTTCAAAGACAATGGTATTGGCTTCGATAATAAACATAAAGAGCGGGTTTTTGGCATTTTTCAACGATTGAACAACGATAGAGTTTTAGGCAACGGCATCGGTTTAGCTATTTGCAAACGAATTATTGAAAAACAAGGTGGGCGTATTTGGGCGGAATCAGAAGTGAATGTAGGCTCTACTTTTAGTTTTTCAATACCCATTCGAGAAGAAAATCCGTCCGATACTGAGGGGGTACTTCAAGATGATTTGGCTATCGCTGAATAAAAAAGAGGTTATCTTCAAAGATAACCTCTTTTTATTTGCGCCTACCCTACTCTTCATTGGCAGATTTGAGCATTTTTCCTAAAATTTTACCCAAACGTAAAGCCATTGTAAAGTCGCCATCTATTTTCAAACGCCCTTGGATAAAAGCGGTTTGGATGTCCAACTTACCTGCCGCAATTTTCATAAGGTGTTCATCTTCAATGGTAAATATCACATCTGGACTGATAGCTTTGTCTTTTACGACAGTGCCTGGCACTGTGTTTAAGTCAATTTTCCAATCTGTGGGGGTATCACCTTTAACCACAAATTGATAGAGTCCACCTTTGGGTTCTTCCGTTTTAGGCTGTTTTTTCAAAAACTTTTTCAGTTGCTCGAACAGTTTGTCGGACTCTGCTTTGACTGTCTTTTTGGCTTCTTTTTCTGTTTTGGTTTTGCGGTGTGCCAAAATAGCGGCTTCCAATTCGTTTGCCGATTCGCGTATGTAGCGTGTGAATACATCAATGTCGGGCATTGAGTTGGCATCAGACGTTGGACTAACTGTCACCAAACCGTTATAGCTTAAAATAGTGATAATCAATCCCATACCATCAATAATCGGTGCCATACCCATCACTGCCAACAATTGATGTCCGTTGATATAGAGTGGAATATTCGGTCCTGGCACATTCGTAATTGTCACATTGAAAACAGGGTTGTGCATTTCAGCCACATGGAAGCGAGAGTACAACTGAGCCGCTTGGTGTGCGATACCAAAAGGCATTGCCTCCGCCATATTCGACAAGGTTTTCGCACCCACAGCACCGTGATAAGCTTTACCGCGCGATGTATTTTCGTGTATTACTTCCAAACGCTCGATTGGATCTTCAACATTGGTCGCAATTTGTATCAAAATAGGGGTGATTTGATTGCCATGCATATTAGCATCCCCCTCAGTACGCGTCGAAATAGGCATCATAGCGACTAAAGGTTTATTCGGCAATTTACCTTTTTCGAGCAAATAACGACGCAACGCACCTGCACAAATTGCCAACATGACATCGTTCATGGTTGTTCCCATGATTTTTTTCAAAGCAATGACTCTATCTAAAGCCAAAATGGCGGTGTTCCATTTCCGTCTTGCCGATATGATGCCGTTAAGGGGCGTATGAGGGGCTGTAAAAGGGGCTGTTGGTAGGTTTTTCTTTTGAACCCTTGTCAAAAACCCCGCTTTGATGGTCGCCGTCAAAGTATTGCCTAATATCTTAGGAAATTTCAAAGGGTCTTGGGCAAAACTGATGGTACTTTTGGTAATCAAAGTCAGTTCATTAGGTAAAGGTTTGGGTTTAAAAGGTTTAGGAGCAGGAATATCTTTCACATCAGGTGTTAAATCGAATAAAAGCCCCAAAACACTTGCCCCTGCCACACCGTCAATGGCGACATGGTGCATTTTCGACACCACAGCCACCGAGCCAGGCGGCACTTGTGGAATTGAATCCAAACCCTCAATGAATGTGAATGACCACAATGGACGCGAATGGTCGAGTGGCTCGCTAAAAATCTTAGCCGCTGTTTCGCGCAACTCGCGCCAGCCACCGGGTTTGGGCAAGGCAATGTGCGAAATGTGCAAATCAATATCAAAATTCGGGTCATCAACCCAATATGGATAGTCTATACTGAGGGGTACATACATCAGTCGTTGGCGCAATTTGGGGATGAGATGCAGGCGCGAGTGTATGATTTTTTTAAATGTATCAAATTCAAGCGAGCCTTCGATGACGACAACCGAACCGACATGCATGTGGCTGGTCGGTGTTTCGGCGTATAAAAATGCAGCATCCATACCCGAAATAGCTGAAAGATGTGGATTGTCTAATTTTTCAATGAGTTTTTTCTTCATTTCGACTATTGTTTAGTTAGTTACGAGCCAAGTTATGATTTTTTGAAAAAAGAAAATAAAGTTTAGCGTATTTTCGCTGAAATTTTTATTTTTATGTGAATAAATCGCATTATTATGGCAACTAAAAAAGACGAAACAGCTTCTTTTGTTCTGCGTTTTACGCAAAAAATATATCAAAATGAACATGGTGAAGCACAAATTCAGTGGCGTGGCAATATGCGTCATGTGCAAAGTGGTGAAGAAAAAAACTTCTCAAAATTTGATGAAGTGGTACAGTTTATTCAACATACTTTGACGGATTTGACAGTGCAAGCAACCGAACACAATTCGCCTGAAGAACAAAAAGGCATTTTGTCCAAAAGCTTTGACCTTTGGAAACGGATGGCGATTGAAACACCGAAGATCGTGCTGGATTCTATCAAAGACCCGAAAAAACAAGCGCAGCACATACAAGAACAAATCCAAGACCAGATTCAAGAGCGTTTGCACCAAGTAGGCGATGCGTTCAAACAGAATTTAGAAGATGTGCGCGACAAATTAGAAGTGGACGAATGGCGCAGCTCCACCAAATCGGATTATAAAAACATTATGAAAATGCTGGAACAGATGTCGCAAGAGATTCAAAGCTTGAATGAAAAAGTGGAAAAACTGTCAAAGGAAAAATAATGAATCCAATTGAGGCTCATATCCAAGCCCTAAAAAGCAAACGCACTCGTGCAGCGATTCAAGTGCAGACTTTGGGTAATTTTCAAGTGTGGCGTGAAGGTGTTGCTGTACCGACCAAAGAATGGGGGCGCGACAAAACGATTCAGTTGTTCCAGTTTTTTGTAACGGCACGTCGTCGAAAAGCTTTGCACAAAGAGCAAATCATGGACAGGCTTTGGAATGAAGATGCCGACACAAGTGATGCTGTTTTTAAAGTGGCTTTGCATGGTATCAATAAAATTTTAGAACCTAATAAAAAAAGTCATGCTGAAGCCCAATTCATTGTCCGTCAAGGTGTTACCTACCAGCTCAATACTGAGGGGGTATGGATTGATGCCGATGCATTAGAATCTTTCATTGCATTGGGTAATCAATACCTAACCGAACCTGAAGTGGCGAAAATGGCTTACCGAGAAGCGATTGACCTATATCAAGGCATCTATTTGCCCAATCGGTTGTACGAGGATTGGTCGTCTGATGAACGTGAACGCTTACAAGTTTTGGCTTTAGGAGCAATTATCACCCTTGCAGAATTGCTTTTGTCAGAAAACCCAATGGAGAGTATTCGCCTTGCACAACAGGCTCTTTTGATTGATTCGGCTTGGGAAGATGCCTATCGCTTGCAAATGGAAGCTTATTTTTTGAAAGGCAACCGCCCGATGGCTATTAAAACCTATCAACAATGTGAAAAAGTGTTGGATGAAGAATTTGGTATAGAACCTCTGCCTGAAACCAAAGCTTTGTTGAAAAAAATTAAAAGTCAGTAAGTTCTAAAACTTCAGAAAATCATAAAAATTAGCCCTTACAGCTTCTCAATAAATTGATTAATAACTTTACCCAATACTTTTGTGAATTTTCGTTCTGTGACAATTTTTGTGGTATCTTAGTGAATGGATACTACAGTATATGAATTACTCTTGAACCTACCTGAATTAAAAGTAGAAAGAGTAGAGTTAGAAAACAAAACAATACGTATTTATTGCCATCATTTG
>JAEUUP010000116.1 GCA_016787525.1 Saprospiraceae bacterium
AACCCGCTATCGCGCCGCGCTCAAATGAATCGTAATCAAATAACTCATTTGACTCCCTGGTTGCCCTTTTTGTCTCTCTCGTCTTTTTCATCTATCAAAGGTCGCTTTTTTTTCCCTTGACACACTTTTTTGAACAGTCTCAAGATATGAAAAGATAGTGATTAAAAACGTTTAATATCAATATCGGCTCTTTCGCCCCAATTGGGAATAGCGTTGTTTTTTTTCTTACTAATTTCATCAATAATAAGATAAACCAATTTGAATAAGGCTGTTTCGGGCGGGAAAGCGCCTTTGGATTTGGTTATTTTGCGAATCTGTCGATTGAGACCTTCAATGGCATTGGTGGTGTACATAACTTTACGAATGACAGGTGGATAATCAAAATAAGCACTGAGTTTCTGCCAATTGTTGCGCCAAGATGAAATAACAGGGGCGTACTTTTTCCCCCATTTTTGGTCTAAAACCTCTAGACTCTCTTCGGCTTGCTCTCTGGTAGCCGCTTGATAGATATTTTTGAGGTCTCCCATGAAGTCTTTGATGTCTTTATCTGAGACAAATTTCATGCTGTGGCGGATTTGGTGCACCACACAAGTCTGCACCACAGCTTTGGGAAATACGGTTTTAATCGCCTCTTCAAAGCCTTTCAAGCCATCTACTGACACAATCAATACATCTTCAACACCTCTTGATTTGAGGTCTGAAAGTACCTGTAACCAATATTTCGCCCCCTCGGTAGCTGCCAAATACATCCCCAAAACCGTTCTTTTCCCTTCTGTCGTCACACCATAAACCAAATGTAACATCCGTGACTCCACACGCCCGCCTTCTCCTTTTATACGAAAGTGCATCGCATCTAAAAATAGAAAACTATAAACCCTATCCAAGAGTCGCGTCCGCCACGCATTCAACAATGGAATCACTTTATCCGTTACTTCGCTAATGAACCCTGTGGAGACCTCAATACCATAAATTTGGCGTAATTCATTCGATATGCTCTCATAACTCATCCCATGGGCATACATCAACAGTATCTTCTCCTCTAAGGCATCTCCTAGAAAAACCTGTCGCTTTGCCACAATTTTGGGCTCAAATGTCCCCAACCTATCGCGTGGGGTCGCTAAGTCAAACGTCCCTCCTCCTAAGCTCCGAACTTCTTTGCTCATGTGTCCATTGCGCCGATTCTCTTCGCCATAATCTTTACTCGATTTTAGGTGCGCTTGTAATTCTACCGCTAAGGCCGCTTCTAAGAATTCTTTTATCAACGGTGTTAATACGCCGTCTTTCCCCGTCAACGGTTGTCCATTCAGTAGGCCGGCTACTGCTTCGCTTTTGTAGTGCTCAAAATTAAATGTCTTTTCCATTTACAAAGTTATTCATTTTTTAGTCTGACACAGTTTATTGAGCACTCTCTAATTAATCGCTTTTTTTCTATCGCCTAAATCGCTATAGGCATTGCCCAAGCCATTCAGAGCGATAATTTTATTAGTGATGTCTTTTATCTGCTCCGATAAATTTAAAGCACGGTCATAGTAATTTCTTTGGTTTTCGGCTTCTAAGAGATTGCCATAAATCAAGCCCAATAAATTATATACTTCTATCATTTTTTTTGCTCGTTGCAAAGACTTATACACATCAACTGTCGTAAGAATTACATCAAGTGCTTCTTTATTTCTACCCATAGCCTCTAAGTGTCGTGCTTTTGTATAAAGCGCGTCGGCTTTTAGTTCTGGCGCATTAAAGTTTTCCAGTATCGTCAAGGCTTGCTCACTATAAGCCATACCTTCTTTAATCTTAATCTTTACCGATGCCCTACTGAGTTCAATCAACAGCCTCGCCTTCACAGTATCCTCTTTCGGATACTTGTTGAGTACAGCTGTCAAGCTATCAATCTTTGTATTCGATTGAGAAAAAGCAGCGTCAATAGCTACAAAAGCAAAAGCCACCACCAACAGAAGTATTTGTTTTACGTTCAACATAGAAACTCTTTTCTTAAAAACATCAATAATATTATTAAAATACTGAGGGGGCCTTCCATCCTTCTTTTATGCTCACCCCAACACCTTCGCCACCGTACCACCGACTTCGGGCGAATCAAACACCACTTTGATATTCTCCCCTTGCAGCATCGCACCGACGAGGAAAAGCCCTAAGCCATTGCCGCGCTCTTGTTTAGTACCTTGTTGTGAGGCGGTGACTTCGCGCATGAGTTTAGAACGTTGTTCGGGCGAAAGTCCGACACCAAAATCTTGGATACAAAAGCCTTTACCCTCATTGAAGATGCGAATCTTTTGGTTCGGAAAACTGTATTTGACGGCGTTGGAGAGTAAGTTATGCACGATGATTTGCAGTTTCTCAGGTGCAATCGGCAGTACTAACCCCTCAGTAATGTCATTCTGAATGGTCAACTCTTTGGTTTGAATGGCAACGTTGAGTTCTTGCAACACGTTTTTGACTACCGCTTGTACATCGGCTTGCGCGTTTTTATCCTTTTTGACCAACGATAGTTTTTTCATCTTCAACAGATTGGTCAAAATACCATTCACCGAATTGATTTGTCCTTCGAGACTATGCGAAGCCTGCGCGACAAAAGGGTCGTCTTTGTTCAATTTTTTGAGCATCAACTTGACACCCAAAAGCGGTTCTTTGATGTCGTGCGAAAGAATAGCAATCGTGTGTTCGTTGAGTTCGTTTTGTTGGGCGATGATGCCGTTTTTCTTTTTGACCGTGTAATAAAAATAAGAAAGTGCTAAAAGTCCTGACAACGTAAAGTAAAGAATTAACTTCTGTTTTCTGAGTTCTGCATCAGTGATAAGTTTTGTTTCTGCTTCTTTTTTATCGAAGTCATACTGCATTTTTTGCTGCGTTGATTTTACTATTTTTTCTTGATTGGTTAAGCTGTCCTTATAAATCGTATAAAGTCTGTAATTGGCAAAAGCACTTTTGAAATCGCCTCTTGTAGAATCTATTGAAGCCAACGTTTGATACGCTTCCTTAATCCGTTCCAAAGTACCAATTTTTTTGGCAAGTACAAGCCCTTTATTCACAAATGATAAGGCTTCTGGAATTTTTCGTTGCGCTAAATAAGCCGCCCCGATATTATTGTAAGAATCCGCAATGCCGCGCAATTCTCCGATTTCTTCAAATACTTTTAAAGCATCAAGAAATATTTGAAGCGCATCGGAGTGTTTGGATTGTGCCATATAAACATTTCCGATATAAACATAGGACGTAGCGATACCAAACTTGTCTTTGAGTTCTTCCAAGATTCTTAATGCGTCAAAAAGGTACTTAATAGCGTTGGGATAATCTCCTTTTGCTTTGTAAATATTCCCAATATTGTTGTAAGAATTGGCTAAATGTTGCTTTTCTCCGATTTCTTTTAGGATTTCTAATCCCTTAAAAGTATATGCAAGTGCTTCGGTGAAATTGCCTTGAAGTTGATACAGATGCCCTATATTGTTGTAAGAAACACCAATTCGCTGCTTATGCCCAATTTCTTCGCGTATTTTCAGAGCAATAAAATGATTTTTTAGAGATTCTGGATAGTCACCCAGTTGGTGATAAACGCCGCCGATATTGTTGTAGGAATCCGCAATGCCGAACTTATACCCAATCTCTTGACGTATTTTCAAAGCATCAAGATGGTATCTTAGGGCTTTTGGGAAATTGGCTTGATAATGGGCAACAGCACCAAAGTTGTTATAAGCATCGGCAAGTCCTTTCTTGTAGAGTGGGTTAAGTTTTTCAGATAAGGCTTGTGCTTGCTGTGCGTACTCCAACCCTTTTTCGTAATTGCCGTAAGCCCAGCCGTCGAACTTAGCGAGTTGATTGAGTACATTCGCTTTGTTGGTGTCCTCTTTCGCAGTACTTAGACTCAAAAGAAGTGAATCAACCATTTTATTTTTAGTGGTCGAAACGCGCGTACCAATGCTATCCGATGCCGCTTTGAGTGGTGTTGGAGAAACAGGTTGACTGTTTTCTCTTTTGCCAGTACAAGCAGAAAGAGCAAGTAAAACAATAAACCACGCAATTGATTTTAAATCGAACATAGAATAATATTTACTTTTCAAGCAATATTGTATAAAATTATCTTGATATACTGAGGGGTCATCCCATCATTCTTTTATGCTTATCCCAACACCTTCGCCACCGTGCCGCCGACTTCGGGCGAATCAAACACCACTTTAATAGCTTCACCTTGCAGCATCGCACCAACCAGAAAAAGCCCCATACCATTACCCCGTTCTTGGCTCGTACCACGTTGCGAGGCGGTGACTTCGCGCATCAGTTTGGAACGTTGTTCGGGTGACAGTCCGACACCAAAGTCTTGGATGCAAAAACCTTTGCCTTCATTGAAAATGCGAATCTTTTGGTTCGGAAAACTGTATTTGACAGCATTAGAGAGTAAGTTATGCACGATTATTTGCAGTTTCTCAGGCGCAATCGGTAGCTTGACCCCCTCAGTAATGTCATTTTCTACGGTCAGTTCTTTGGTTTGAATGGCGACGTTGAGTTCTTGCAACACGTTTTTGACTACCGCTTGAACATCGGCTTGCACGTTTTTATCCTTTTTAGTCAAAGACAGTTTTTTCATCTTCAACAAATTGGTCAAAATGCCATTCACCGAGTTGATTTGCCCTTCGAGACTTTGCGAAGCCTGAGCGACAAAAGGGTCGTCTTTATTGAGCTTTTTGAGCATCAACTTAACACCCAAAAGCGGCTCTTTGATGTCGTGCGAGAGGATAGCAATGGTTTGTTCGTTGAGTTCGTTTTGTTGGGCGATGATGTTTTTTTGCTTTTTTAAGGTATTGTAGAAATAAAATAGCGTACCCAAGCCGCCGAGCAGGACAGCCGCCAATAAACCCAAATAAAGGTTTTGTTTTTGTTGTGCCGAAAGTTCCAAGTTTTTGAGGCTCAAGTCGCGTTCTTTACCTTTTTCGCGTTCTTGCGACAAAGACAATTCTTGCGCTTTTTCTTGTTTTTCGGCTTGTTCTTTCAGATAAGCCAAGTGCGCCAAATCTTTTTCCCGATTACTCAATGTCAAGGCTTGCTCTTTGAGCGTCAAGTTTTGCCGATTGAGCAGCAGGTCTTGTTCTTGTTGAGCCGTGAGTAAGCGTTGTTTTTCGAGTTCGCCTGCGGTGAGTTGTTGTTGATATTTGAGTTCGGTTTCTTTTTTATCAAATTCGTATTGTATTTCCTTGCGCGTGATTTGTTTTTTGACATCATCGCCCGAAAGGCTGTCTTTGAGTATCATGTATTGTTTGTAGGTGTCGTAGGCTTTTATGTAGTCTTTATTTTTTTCATACACGATACTGAGCGCGGACAAAGTATTGATGGCGCGGTCGGTTGCCCCTGTCTCTTGACTTATTTTTAAGGACTCTGTTATCAGTTGGGTGGCTTTTTCGTATCGTTCTTGGGGGTTGATACCCAGTTGCAGGGCTAATGAATCAGACGCTTCGGCGTAGATATTCGCAATACTGTTTAAAACCGCCGCAATATTATTTTTCGACGTTTGGGGTATTTTTCGGTAGCCCGCAAGGGTTTCTTGATAGCAACGATGCGCGTCCACTTTACGTCCCGTGTAATAATAAACATTACCCAAGTTAAACATATTATTGTTCAATCCTTGGGCGTTACCCAGTAATTTATTGATTTCGCGGGATTTTTCTATCATCTGCAAAGCGTCCTCAAACTTTTTTTGTTCAAAGTAGGCTACGCTCATTTGATTGTAAATCTTGGCTTCAAAATCTTTGTTTTTCGTTTTTTGGGCAAAGTCGAGTGCTTTATTGGCATAATCTAAAGCTTTGTCAAAATCTCTTATTGCCAAATATACCAAAATAAAAGTTACATAAATATTTTCTGTTACGCGGTCATCTTTTACGATTTCGTTGAGGGTCAATGCTTTTTGCAGGTATTCAATGGACTCAGTGTAGTTGTTCAGATAACGGTGACTGAATCCTATTTCAGCGTAGGCTTTGACTTGTGCTGGTTTATTCCCATTTTTTAGCGCGACTGCAAGGGCTTTTTTGTAATAGCTAATAGATTTGGGCGGGTCTGACCAAGTGTTGTGCAGCACCGCCAAGTCAAAATAATTAGTGATTGCCGCCTCTAAATTTGCCGTTCTTTCATTCTCCGCCGCTATTTTTTCCAAATAGGCAACCGTGGCATCTGATTTTTTAGAAACAGACCCTATTTTTTGAATGACAAAGGATTCTTGTTGCCTACTACCAATTTCGACGGCTATTGTTAATGCTTTGTTGTAATAATCCAACGCCTTTGTGGCATCGCCTGTCCGCGCATAACAATCGCCCAATCCGTAGTAATTGAAGACTAAGAAGAATAAATTTTTTAAACGTTCATTGAGTGTTAACGCTTTTTCAAAGTAGGTTTTAGACTGGCTGCAATCATTTTTATTCCCGTAAGCAACACCGATATAACCCAAAGAAATTGCCTCTAAATAGGGGTCATTCAACTGTCGCGCTAAGGCAAGCGCCTGCTCATAATAAGAGATTGCTTTTTGAAAATTGGATTTGCTTGCGTAAATGATACCCGTGCCGTTTAGGATATCTATTTGAATCCGTAAATTGCCGATTGGTTCGTTTAGTGCCAAAGCACTTTCAAAATGTTTTAGGGCAACCTCGTAATTGGCTTTTTTGGTCTGGATAAGCCCTAATGTAACATGGGCAGCGGCAATTTTCAAGGTTTGGCGCAAGGACACGTATATCTCAAATGCTTTTTGCGCCAATTCCAGTGCCTCGTTGGGTTTACTATAGCGCAGCAAAACCGTCGCTTTTGCTTTAAGCGCATCGGCTTTTAGCTCTGGCGCGTTAAAATTGGCAATTATTGCCAAGGCTTTATCGCTGCACACAACGCCTTCAACGGAGCTGTTGTTGAGCCATGCTGCGCTCAATTCAATCAACAGCCTCGCCTTCACTGTATCCTCTTTCGGGTACTTGTTGAGTAGCGCTGTGAGGCTATCAATCTTTACATTCGATTGTGAAAAAGCAGCGTCAATGGCTACAAAAGCAAAGGTTGCCACCAACAGAAGTATTTTTTTAACGTTCAACATAGAAACTCTTTTCTTAAAAAACATCAATAATCTTATCAAAATACTGAGGGGGCCTTCCATCATTTTTTTATGCTTACCCCAACACCTTTGCCACCGTACCACCGACTTCGGGCGAATCAAACACCACTTTGATAGCTTCGCCTTGCAGCATTGCCCCGACGAGGAAAAGCCCTAAGCCATTGCCTTTTTCTTGACTTGTACCTCGTTGCGAAGCGGTGACTTCGCGCATCAGTTTGGAA
>JAEUUP010000131.1 GCA_016787525.1 Saprospiraceae bacterium
TTGATTACAATTTTGGCAAAGCCAAAATTGTAATCAAAAAATCGCTCGCTCCAATAGAAAAACTTTCAACGTACGTCTTTTGCGCGTAGCGCAAAACAGTGAGTATCAAACACGCGAAAACTTATTTCTGATTACTTAAAATCCAAGGGGTGTCTTTCATGCGTGAAAGACACCCCTCAGTAACACAAGCGGCTCAAAATCAATTTTTTGACTTTGAGCCGCTTGTATTCTATATCTCAAAAAACATTATCCTAAATAGTTTCCAATCGCAATCACCTCCGCGAATACGCCTGCCGCAGTCACTTCCGCACCTGCGCCCGGACCACGCACCACAAGCGGACGCTCACGATAACGCTCGGTCGTGAACACAATCATATTGTCAGAACCATCTAATGTGTAGAATGGATTGTTGGCATCAACAGTTTCTAAACCAATGGTCGCTTTACCGTTTTCAACTTTTGCAATCATTCGCAATTTTCCCCCCTCTCCGTTAGGAGTCCCTTGGACAGTATTTGCCAGCATTTTGTCAAAAGCAGCATCAGCGTTTTTCAAATTCTCGAAAAATTCGTCCACTGTTTTAGCAGAAAGGCATGGTTCGGGTAAAAAGTTTTTGATTTCGACATCTTCTTGCTCGATGGTCAAACCCGCTTCGCGTGCCAAAATCACCAATTTGCGACGCACATCAACGCCTGTGAGGTCAATGCGTGGGTCAGGTTCGGTGTAGCCGAGTTCTTTGGCTTTGGTCACGATGTCGGAAAAAGTCACGCCTTGTTTGAAATTATTGAAAATAAACGACAGTGAACCCGATAGCACACCCTCGATTTTCAAAATTCTATCGCCCGAAATAATCAAATCGCTCAAGGTCGAAATCACAGGCAGACCTGCGCCCACATTCGTTTCGTAGCAATAACGAATGCTGCGTTTGATGGCTGTTTCTTTCAGACTCGTGTAATTTTTGTAAGCCGCAGAATTGGCAATTTTATTCGCTGTCGAAATCGAAACAGAACTGTCTAAAATGCTGTGGTACAAATCAGCCACTTCTTTGCTCGCCGTCACATCTACAAAAATGGTGTTTGGCAAGTTCAAAGCCTTCATTTTTTCAACAAATACTGAGGGGTTCGCTGTTTCTCCTTTTTCACTCAATTGCTGCATAAAGTTTTGTTGGTCAATACCATTTTCATCAAACAACATTTTACGGCTGTTCGATAAACCAACGATTTTTATCTCGATGTAACGGTTTTTCTTCAAAAATTCAGCCGTATCTGCAATCTGACGAATCAAGGTTTTGCCAATCAAACCAACGCCCATGATGTATAAATTCAAAGTTTGAGCATCAGACAAAAAGAAACCTTCGTGCAGTGCATTCAAGGCTTTTGCCTCGTCGTGGCGTGGGACAACCACCGAAATATTGAGTTCAGAAGAACCTTGCGCGATGGCTACACAATTCACACCGTTTTTGCCCAAAGAGTGGAACATCAAACCCGCAATACCAGGACGATAACGCATTCCTTCGCCCACAATCGCTACGACTGCCAAATCCGACTCAATACTGAGGGGGTTGACTGTGCCGTTTTTCAACTCGTATTCAAAGGCTTTTTCGACGGCTTTTTTCGCTCTGGGTGCGTCATTCGGATTGACAGCAAACGAAATCGAAGACTCTGATGAGCCTTGTGTAATCAAAATGATATTGATACTCGCTGCCGCTAAACCTGCGAACAAACGTCCTGCCACGCCCGGCACACCAAACAAGCCAGAACCACTCAAAGTCAACAGCGATACATTTGAAATCGAGCTGATGCCTTGCACCGCATGAGCCGACGGTTCGCGTTTGTTCGAGACCAAAGTGCCTATGAAATCAGGATTGAACGTGTTTTTGATGTACAACGGAATTTGCTTCCTGAAAGCAGGTTGCAAAGTCGGCGGATAAATCACTTTTGCACCAAAATGCGACATTTCCATCGCTTCGGCATAAGTCATAGTCGGAATTGTGAAGGCTTTTTTCACCTTGCGCGGGTCAGCTGTCAACACACCGTCCACATCTGTCCAAATTTCGATGACATCGGCATTCAAGCCTGCGGCGATGATAGCCGCCGTATAATCTGAGCCGCCGCGCCCCAAAGTTGTCGTCAGACCAAACTCTTTGCCCTTTGAAGTGCCTTTGACAGAGCCAATAAAGCCCGTGACGATTTGTATTTTGTCGCTGTGTGTCGCATAATGTTCGGCTACAAGATGGTCAGTTTCTTCAAAATCCACTTTTGCGGAGCCGAAATTCTTATCGGTTTTGATGACTTTGCGCGCATCCAGAAACTCAGCTGGGATGCCCGATTCGTCCAAAGTATGCGCGATGATGAGATTCGACAAACGCTCGCCAAAGCTCACCACATAGTCCAAAGTGCGTGGCGATACTTCGTGAATCAAAAAAATACCCCTCAGTACACCGAGCAAATCGTCGGTTGCTTTGGTCAAGGTTGGCAACACTTCTGCGAAACGAGCTGCTGATAACAATTCTTGTGCAGCCTCGATGTGGCGCGTTTTCACTTGTTCAAAAGCGGTCAAATACGTTTCGTTGCCTTGTTCGGCTTTGGTTGCCATATCAATCAAACCATCGGTTACACCACCAAAAGCAGAAAAAACAACGGTAAAACGGTCTCCACGAGCATGATATTTCTGTAAAATCGAAACGATACCCCGAATTCTTTCAGGCTTTGCGACTGATGAGCCGCCAAATTTTAAAACTTTCATAAATTGTCATTAAGTCATTTTGTCATTGGTCATTTTGTCGTTGGTCATTGGTGCTGGTCTTTAGTCTTTTCGTACATTTCTCTGAACGCTTTAATCACTAACGAACCATCACTCGATGATTGATGATATAATGACCTCATAAATTGAGTGGCAAAATTATCGTTTTGGATTGGTTTTACTAAAAAATGAGAAATTTGTTTGATTTTTTGAAGAAAGAATATCTCCAAAAGAGAAAAAGCCTTGCAAAACGATTCCGTGTTCTGCAAAGCTTTTATAAAACAATGGTACTGATTTAAAAAGTATGCTCTGTAAGTAAAAAACGTGAGCCCCTCAGTATATTGAGTGTATCGCGTTTTTCTTTTTACTTACAAATAATCAAAATCTTCTCGCCCTTCAAGTGCTTTTCGACCCATCTTAAATCATCTTTTTTTGTTCACAACCCATTCATATTCATGCGACTTTTCATCGGGCTTATGTCGTGCCAAACGATTGGCAATAATGGCATCAAAATCTTCCCACTTTTCGTTTTTCACTTTTCACTCAGTATAGTAAAAATGAATCGTTTTTATTGAGACAATACCCATAATTTTCCATCTTTTTTAAAAGCGATAACACCCTGCTCTGGTGTAAAATAAACATCATCTGTAACAAGCGTTTGTTTTACATCAATATATTTTATTAGCTGTGATAGATAAAAGTTGAATGTTACGGCATAATAATTCTTTGAAACACTATGAAATGGTTTGTTGAGTATGATAGTGTCACCAATAAAGCGGTTTCCTAAATTCAAATCTTTTTTCGATGGAATGCCTCTCTTTGAAATAGGAATTAGCACAGGATAAATATCAGCTATATTAGAGATTGCAGCTATATCGTAATGAAGAGTATCGGGAGGCAAACCACTACTAACAACAAATACTCGATAAGAAAAACTAAATTTCTTATTGTCAGTAAGTGATAACATTGCATAATCGGTTGCGACATAGTCTCCCCAATCTACCCAAAAATTATTGGGGCTTATGCAACGTGTCCGCAATATGGACTTAGAATTACCTTCATAAAGGTAGTTTTGAGATACAAAAGTCATCTTATTACCATTAGAATCCTCAAAATATTTTTTGCCTATATTCTGCCGAATAAAATCTTTTGATTCAGGCATAAGATACGCTTCCCCAATATTGAAATCTCCACATACCAATTCTTCTTTTTTGCATGTTGAGATGATGATTGATAACAATATTATTAATAGTAAGGTCTGTTTTTTTAATTCAATATATTTCATTGTGTTCTTAAATTAAAAGTGAATAATTCCTATCTGATGCTACTACAAGTTTTACTTTTATTCATTACTAAAACAATGATATTCGTCATACAATAAAGTGATTAATCGAGTATTGCGATATTGAAAATTTATTAATCCATCAACTCTAATTAACCTCTTGTCATCGTTACACTTCGCTGGCATGAAGTATAAAAACGCACCCGCTCGTGAGCGTTTCCAAACGCGATACATACTATTTGGTGGGTCTTTCTACCCGTCATTGCGAGCGCAGCGAAGCAATCTGTAAAAGCCGAGTGCCGTCCCCCCCTCAGTATTCTGCGTTTAATTGGGCGGATTGCTTCGCTGCGCTTGCAATGACGGCGGTGGTACTATGACTGTACTGTAATCTTTTGAATCCGTATCACCTACTTTTCGAGAATTACAGAGGGGTCTGTTTCGACGGAAACAGACCCCTCTGTAATTCTCGAAAAAAAGAATAGATTTGTACAAAATTTGATGTATTATAGCGGGATTAATGGATGAACAAAATGAAAATGACTACAATCAAACAGATGACTCTTTTGGTGTTTTTTTGCCTATGGGTTTGGTGTTGCACCGATAGCAACAAACCTACTGAGGGGGTAGCCAATATTGAATCGAAACAAAAGGCTTTTACAATCGAAGCTAAAATGGACATTGACACTTTATTGAGTCGCTTTGACAAGGAGGTCGTACACATTGGGTATGATTTTGAGGTAAAAAAAGCAAAGATCTATTTGGGAGTCAATTCCCATAAAATATTTTCTTCTTTGATTAGGGAATTGAACATTGACTCATCGAAATATGATGTGACTTTTTTTTGTAAAGATGGTTACAGTCCGACTGTTTCTTTGCTTCAGCTATTGGAAAGAAATGGCTATATTGTAACAAAAGATGTGGAGGCAAAGGATGTATGGGAGGAAGACATAAAGGCGAAGTTTGCACCAGCATATCTCGTTTGGGATATTCCAAAAAATGACCACAAGCACGCGTTTCCGTATGGCATTGTTCAGCTTCAATTTATTGAAAAAGCGACTGAATATTCACTCGCTAAACCCCGCACAACAGCCAAAGAACCAATAGAAGGTTTTGCCCTATTTAAGGATAAATGTATCAAATGCCATTCAATCAATCAAGAAGGCGGGATAATGGGACCAGAATTGAATTATCCCAAAAATATTACGGAATATTGGCAATTAGAACAAATCAAACTTTTTATCAAGAATCCTTCTTCTTTCAGGGCAAACACTAAAATGCCTCAGCTAACTGAATTGACGGATGCCCAAATAGATTTAATTTTCAAGTATTTGCAGTTTATGACCACTCAAAAAATAGTAAAAAATGATTAATCGAAAAATAAAAACAGTATTCAGTCTGATAGTCGGATTGTATTTAGGCTTGATTGTGTTCAACAACGTCTCGGATTACAATTCAAATTACCAATTTGTCAGTATGGTCGCAAAAATGAGCGACGTGTTTTCCGCGCCTAAAAATGATTGGCGGAAGATTGAATCGGACATGCTCCATCATGTTTTATATATGGGCATCATAATTTTTGAGTTTATTGTTTCCTGTTTATTGATTTTTGGTGCGTATCAAATGAGTAAAAAAATGGATAGCGATGCCCAACTTTTTTTGACGGCGAAACGTCCTACGTCTATTGGTCTGGCATTGGGTGTATTCCTTTGGTTTTTTATATTTTTAACCGTCGGCGGAGAATGGTTTTTGATGTGGCAGTCTCAAAAGTGGAATGCGCAGGGCAATGCCTTTTTTCTGACCATTTGCTTTATGCTGTTTCTCATTTTTCACACACAACGGGATGAGTAATGCAGTGGATAAAATGTTGCATACGATAAGAAGCTGTTTTTGCACCATCGAATATAACCTAACAGCAACAACAAAAATGAAAAAAGCAATCCTGAGAAGCTTTCGCAAAACATACATCAATGATTTTACGGTAGAAGCTTGATAAAAATGGACTAAAATCTAAAAAAATGAAAGAGGTTTTGAAAACATACATCATTGAGAAATTTGGCTACGAACCGCTCAATTTAGACACGGTTATAGACTTATTTGAACCCTTTAAATTCAATAGAAAAGAATTTTTGGTTTTCAATGGCGATGTTTGCAAACACTGTTATTTTATTGTCGAAGGGTGTGTCCAAGTGTTTGGATACGACAAAAGTGGCAATGAAACCACCCGAGATTTTGTTTTTGACCAAAATTGGGTGATGGAAATAGAAAGTTTCTCGAAACAACAACCCGCAAAAGAAAATTTAAGAGCCGTCGAGACCACCACCGCATTGGGCATAAGTGCAAC
The DNA here is from genome assembly GCA_016787525.1 of Saprospiraceae bacterium. Classification (GTDB taxonomy): domain Bacteria; phylum Bacteroidota; class Bacteroidia; order Chitinophagales; family Saprospiraceae; genus JAAFJT01. Next base: position 6,363 of record JAEUUP010000131.1, read on the forward strand.
AAATTTCCAAAAAATGCTCAAAGAAGTGCCTCCTTTTGAAATCATGTACCGCCAAATCATAGAATTGTCGTATGTCAATTCCGTTTTTAGGTTGAACACTTTCATAGGAATGGAAGCAGCCGAAAGAGTGAAATGGATGTACGAACACCAGCCCAAACTCCTTCAAAAACTCTCCAACAAAATGGTCGCTTCTTATTTGGGCATTTCTCCTGAAACACTGAGCAGATTAAAGGCAAATTTGTAAAACGTTGATAAATGTCAAGAGTGGGCCGCCACATAACGCAGACCTTTGCGTTGGCAATTTTGCTCAATGATATTTTAAATCCGTTAGACAATGAAGGAATTTTTGCTTTTATTTCGCAACGTCAGTGGTGACAATCAGTACATTACAACGCCGAAAGATATGCTTGACGATATGCCCAATTGGCAGGCATGGATTGGCGGATTGGCACAACAAGGTAAACTGGTGGACACCAAACCCATCAACTACGGAGGAACAGTGGTGAGTAACCAAGGCTTCAATCATCAACCTTACAAATCGGACAATATAGTGGTTGTCGGGTATCTCCTTTGCAAAGCCGAGGACGCAGAAGAGGCAATGAACTATGCTAAATCCTGTCCCATTTTGAAATACCCCAATGGGAGCGTCGAAGTGCGCGGCATTGCTCCTTTCGAACTTTAATTTTTTTTTAATCAAATCAATCGCTAAAAAATGAATAAAATACTACCTTTAGGCAAATGGTTGTTCATTTTGCCGTTCTCGATGTACATCATGTTGCACTTTGGCAAGGCGGATGTCGGCGCATCTTTCGTACCTTCATGGTTGCCCTTTCCGATGTTTTGGAACTATTTCACAGGTGCTTGCATCGCCGCTTTCATGGTGAGTTGTCTCATCGGCAAATACGATAAGTTAGCTGCGGTGTTGATGGCTTTATATGTCTTTCTGATGATTTTTTTGGTTCACTTGCCCAGAGCAGCAGAAAGCGAAAACGATATACTCAACATTTTTAGGAATACAATCGTAACAGGCGCATTATTGATATATGCGCAATACGTTGCGAAAGATAAGCGAATCGTAGGTGATAATACTGAGGGGGTATCGTAACCTTACACACACGATACAATAAAACGTAAAAAGCTGCCAACGGTACGACGTGAGTTTTGCCGTTGGCAGTCAAGAAAAGAGTTTTTGAGCAATTTTACTTTGTATAAGCATTGAAAAAATGACTGCAATCATTGTCTCACATAAATCATGTCTGAAGTTATGGCAAAAAAAGAAATCAAAACCGCAATAGACATCGCTGCCTCACCAGAAGCGATATGGTCAGTTCTGACCCATTTTTCTGAATACAAAAACTGGAATCCTTTTATAAAGTTGGTTGAAGGCGATTTTAGAGTTGGCAATCGAGTGAAAATTAATGCAGGAGGAATGGTCTTCAGACCAGAAGTGTTGGTTTTTAACCCAAACAAAGAAATCGTTTGGTTGGGAAAACTCCTTTTCACGGGACTGTTTGATGGAGAACACCGTTTCACCATCATTGATAATGGAAATGGTGAATGCACCTTTAAGCATGAGGAAAGATTCAATGGTCTATTAGTCGGTCTTTTTTCCAAAAACTGGATTCAGAAACCAAACCCGGATTTGAAGCCATGAATCAGGAACTGAAAAAATTAGCTGAAAAATCATAAAGTTGTGTGGGATTCAACAATACAAAATCCCTAACCAAAAAGTAGCTGAGGGTTCTGTTTCGATGGAAACAGAACCCTCAGTATTTTTTCTACAACATATAATTTCTACAAACAATACTTCGGTAATTTTTTAGTTAAAAAACGGCGGCTTCGCCGCCGAAAAAAGGGGGAATGGAGGGAAGGTTTAATTTTTTCAAGTTCGGGCTACGCCCGAACTTGAAAAAATTAAACCTTCCCTCCAAAAAGTCCACTCCGCCGCCACAGGCGGCGTTATTTACGCTTAAAAACTACCGAAGTATTGACAAAATAGCCAATTAAACAAACACATTTTTGTTCAAATAATCATTTTTGAACTTGCCTTGTGGGTCATATTCTTTCACCAGAGTCAAAAAATCGTTGAAACGTGCGTAACGCTTGTGCAATACTGAGGGGGTGATGGTGAACAATTTGCCCCAATGCGGCATGTATTGAAAAGGCTCAAGTTCGGCTTCAATCATTTTTATCAAAGCCATGACTTCTGGAATATGCTGTTTCCAAGTGAAATGTATGGCAACCGAATCTTGTTTGTAGCACGGACTCAACCACAGGTCGTCGGCAGCCACTGTCCGTATTTCTGAAATCATCAACTGAGGGGTGATTAAGTCACGCTTTTTTTCGAGGGCTAAAATGGCATCCACCGCATTTTTGCGCGATACAAAAAACTCAGATTGCAATTCTTCGCCGCCGCTCGGCGTAAAACCCATTTTGAAATGCGGCAAACGCTCGTACCACACGCCCGCCACACCCATCTGTTCCGTACAGTTTTCGGCAGACAAAGCGATAATGGGATGCAGGTTTTTGGTCGCCGCTTTTGCACCAAAAAACTCCGCGCCCATGTTTTGCGTTTGAGCATCCACCTTGCGTTTGACCCACACTTGGCTCACCAATTCTTTTTGCCAATCGGTAAACAAACTGACACTATAACCGCTCGACATGATGTCGTCGAAATGTTCTTTCATTTGTTGCAAAGGCAAGTCAATGAACAAATCTTGTCGTACTTGAAACGATTTTTGCACCGCAAGCGTCATTTTGGTCACGATACCCAATGCACCCAAACCGACAACAGCACCATTGAACTTGTCACCATCTTTTTCACGACTCAACGAAATGACTTCGCCTGTCCCCGTCACCATTTCCAAACCTGTGACTGCCGAAGCCAGATTCCCGTTTTTGACACCTGAACCATGTGTTGCTGTCGCACAAGCTCCCGCGACTGAGATGTGCGGCAACGAGGCTAAATTGTGAATAGCAAAGCCTTTTTCGTCCAATTCGGGACAGAATTGACCATATTTTGCACCCGCTTCGACGGTGACAGTCATGGCTTTTTCGTCGAGAGAGACGATTTTATTCAACTCTTTGGTCGAGATTTGATTGGCAGGGCTGTCCGCAATGTCGTTGAAACAATGGCAAGAACCCAAAGCCTTTTGTGCATCCAATTTTTTGACCAAGGCTTGGACTTCTTCGACAGTTTTAGGTTGATGCAAATTCGGTGCTTTGTAAGTGTAGTTGCCCGCCCAATTTTTGCGAACAACGACCTTTTTTTCTTCGGTGCAGGCGGTCAGATTGGGTAAAAACCCGCCTGCCACGAGCGCAGCAGATGTTTTGAGAAATGTTTTTCTCTTCATTGGTTAGTCGTTTTTTATGATGAAAGAATGATTCGTCGTTGGTGTGCGACTGCCACGAATATCCTAAACTTTATGTAAAATTTCTCGAAAAACTGCTTATTTTTGACCGTTTTTCTGAAAAAATGACAATGCACTCAAAACAAGTACCCCCTCAGTATAAAGGCTCGAAAAAGCAGAAAAAGAGAAAAGACTCTTACAAAAGGGCAACAAAGCGAAGGATTTATCTGTTAAATGGGCTTGGTAGAAACGGAATATTTTATTAATTTATAAAAATCAATACGCTACATGACAAATTTTACCACATAGGTATAAAAGGCTTTTTCACATAGGAAACATAGGATTTGATTCTAAAAGTCTATGTTTTCTATGTGAAAATACTATGTTTCTTATGTGGTAAAAATTGTCATTTAGAGTAAAAAACCAATGTAAAATCATGGAAGATATAACGAAAAAATACACCAACGGTGAAGTCACAATTGTTTGGAAACCCAATACTTGTATCCACTCCCGCATTTGTTGGACGGCGGCAACAGGATTGCCCGAAGTGTTCAACCCACGAGAACGCCCGTGGATAAACATGGAAGGAGCAACCACTGAGCGCATCATCGCACAAGTCAATAAATGTCCTTCTGGTGCTTTGAGTTTTTATATGAACGATGAAAGTGGTGAAAACCAAGAGATTACAACGGAGAGTATTGTAGAAATTGTACCCAACGGTCCCCTGTTAGTGTACGGCAATATTGTTGTAAAAGACAAAGAAGGCAACGAAACGCATAAAAACAAAGTCACAGCTTTCTGTCGGTGCGGTCAATCGGGCAATAAGCCCTATTGCGATGGCACACATAGAAAAGTGGACTTTGAAGGCTAAAACACTGTAAAATGCGCATGTACGACATGCCAAAATGGTGTAAACGGTGAATATTTTTTATCAAAATCAATACAATTAAAACTGTGGTAGCTATCGAAACGAAAGAAATCAAAGCGGCAAAAACGCAATATGGTGTTGCGTCATTCATTACAGACCGCTTCAGTCCTCGCGCTTTTTCGGATAAAGAAATCAGTGCAGAAACTATGAACACATTGTTTGAAGCCGCATCGTGGGCAGCGAGTGCCAACAACGAGCAGCCGTGGGTCTATTATTTTGCACACAAAAATACTGAGGGGTTCAATCGGTTGTTCGATTGCCTCATGCCCGGCAACAGACCATGGGCAAAAGATGCGGCAGTTTTAGTCGTCTCCGCAGCGCGCAAAACTTTTGCTGCCAATGGCAACAACAACGTGGCCGCCGCGCACGATTTAGGCATGGCAAATGCCCAACTCTTGCTACAAGCCTGTGCCATGGACATATATGGTCATCCCATCGGCGGTTTCGACAAACAAAAAACGGCTGAATTTTTAGAAATGGGTGAGAACCTACAACCTCTGTGCATGTTCGCTTTGGGTTATTTGGGCGATGCCGAACAATTGGAAGAGCCATACAAATCGAGAGAATTGAGCGAAAGAACTCGGAAACCATTGTCAGAATTTGTCAATGCGCTTTAAGTCAAACGAAAGTGGTTGATAGTCTGCCGATTATCAACCACTCATTTCCAATATTTACTCATAAATAAACAATGCTCTCTAATGGCAACGAATGTAACAGCTCAAATTGAGAAAAATCATTACAAAACCACTATTACTAATACCCGCACAACACTTATTGCAGATGAGCCTGTAGAGTCGGGCGGCACAGATTTGGGCTTTTCGCCGAGCGAGCTTTTGTGCAGTGCTTTAGCCACTTGCACAGCCGTCACACTGCGTATGTATTCTGATAGAAAAAACTGGGCTTTAGAAGATGTGCAAGTCAATGTGAGTTTTGAGCGCGATTCAGCCCAAAATTTGACACAATTGCAAAGACATATCACACTCATCGGCGATTTATCGAACGAACAAAGAATCCAATTGCTCACCATCGCCAACAAATGTCCGATTCATAAAGTTTTGACCAATCCGATTTCAGTCGTGTCCGATTTGGTTTAATGATTGATGGGAAATAAGATAGGACTAAAAACAAGAAAGCCGCAAACATTTTTCAATGTATTGCGGCTTTTGTACCGAAGGCGGGAATCGAACCCGCACGAGGTCACCCTCACTGGATTTTGAATCCAGCGCGTCTACCAATTCCACCACTTCGGCTCGATGTCGCAGACGCTCTTGCGATTAATGCGGGGCAAATTTAGAAACATTTTCCAATATGCGCAACAAATATCGTTTTTTTAAGAAAAAAATTTTCACTTTTTCTAATTCAGAATCAGGCGTAATGCCATCTTGATAGTTTTCTATGATGGGTGTCACCTCTGAGAGTATTTGATTTTCAAATGATTGTACATCTGCGACGACTTTTTGGTAGGCAGATTCATCAAAATCAAACTCTAATTCCATGATGGCTTCATTGATGTCCATCATGTCCATCAAAAAATCTTGCGGCAATGCGTTTTTACCTTCTTCTGCAAAAATGCCTTTTAAGTCCAACACATATTTCATACGGCGGTCAAAATCCGACAAGGTTTTGTAGGCTTGTGTGTTGAGTGTGGACAGTTCTAAAATTTCGTTTTGTTTCTCTTCTGTATCAAGCGTGTAGAAATCGGGATGAAAACGTTTGGAATTGGCATAAAAAAGGCGTTTCAAAGCCGCTTCATCGAGATTGAAGGAGATGGGCAAATTGTAAAATTCAAAATAATTCATTGTCTATCTTGTTCTATTTGGGGCAAAATTACAAAAAGTGTTTGAATTCTTCCGTATTCCTAACGGATACTGAGGGGGCATCGCGCACCCCCTCAGTATCACGATGGTTTTGACCTAATAAAGTTCTTCCAATGGGTCGTGTTTTGTCCCTTTTTTCTTCTTTTTCAATTCCATGACTTTGGCAGGTGACACAAAATTGTAGAATAAATGCAGACTCAAATAATAAGGTCTAAGAAATTCAAACCCTTTATCAGTAGCGTTGGGAATGTACTCAGGATTTTTATACAAAAAATTGACTGTGCCTGTGTGTCGTAGCGCAAAACCTAATTTGGGCGTGAAATATTGCGACCAACCCACGATGACAGACACATCGTTTGGGTTGAGTTTGCTTGAAACCTCATTTTCCAGAGCTGTGAACGGTACATTATCGCGGATAATTGACGTTTGAGATTTTAACAAACGACCGTAAGAAACACCTGCCGTAAGACATTGCGTGTAATAATTGCGCGAACCGCTCAGATGATAGTGATAATTGAGCAATAAAGCCACTTCGCTGTAATGCAGTTTGAACGTACTGTAATTGATATTGGGTTGTCCCAAATAGTTTCTATCGGGTCTCGCACCTCTCGTATTGTACAGCAATTCGGTACTAATATCGAAGTCGTGTCGCAGAAAAATACTGCCATTCAATCCCAAACTAACGCCTTTCTGGCGATACCCTTCTTGTTTGTCACCATTGATTTGCGATAAATTGACACCTGCAAAAGCCATGGCTTTGAAACGAGCTTGTGCAACGGCCCCCTCAGTAAAAAAAAGAAGCGAGGCAACGAAAATAATTTTGACTGCGTAGTTCATTTTAGAATTTTTGTTTAAAATTGTATCAAAAATAATAATTTTGTTTCACTTGCCTAAATGTTTAACAATGAAAAATTGGATTCTTTTTTTGTTTTTTATTCAAACGACACTAACTTTTGCTCAAAGCCCTCAAACACTTCGTTTGACCAATGGCTACACCAATATGCCCACAACGAACGACCGTTTTCAGTACATCAATCCTATGGATCTACGTAATATTGAGCTCGAAGGTGAACGCTATTTTTACGATAGTTTGTACAGACCTGGCGAATTGAAGACAAAAACCAATTTTTTTGCAAATGAATTGACTTATCGCTTCGACCAAATTGAGCGAACAGTGCAAGTCAAATTGGACAATGGCAAGCAAATGTTTCTGACAGAAAGCAATATTGATTATTTCAAATTGTTTATTGACGATAAATTAGTCACCTTCGAGCCGCAATCAGTGCCTAATGGTCGCAAACTGACTATGCTACAAATAATTTACAAAAGCCCGACTTTGCAGTTGTATCGCGATGTGCGTAAGTATATTTTCAGGGTCAAAAGCGATAACAACGATGGCTACGGCTCGAATCAAGTTTACGACGAAATCAGAAAAGACTATCGCTACTTTTTTAGAAAAGGAGATAAAGGCGCGTTCAAGGAATTGAAAATTGATGCCAAGTCCATGATTGCTGCCATGCCCAGCAAAAAGGCACAAATCAATCAATTTTTCAGACTGAATCAATCGAAAGGAGGGATGAATGTGACAAAACTGGCGCAACTGATGGCCGAATTGGATAAATCGGAACTGAAAACCGAGCCTGTGAATTAGAAAGAGCGGCCCCCTCAGTAAAAAAGCCTTTGTCACGCGACAAAGGCTTTTTTACTGAGGGGGCTTTTTTCAGTTGGTTACTTCAACCAATAGAAACTCTTGTCCATTGGCAGGAGACGAATTGAGCAACACCAATTGTATATCTATCGTCATATTGATGGGTACACTCATGCAAAGACTGCCGTTTTTATTGACGATTTTATAACTCCCATTGGCTTGTGGCACTAATTTCCATTCTTGGCTGCTCGAATTGTTTTTAGCCCACAGATTGAGCCTTGTCCCAGGTTTATCGCCGCCCCAACGGGTATCTATCAACAACTGATTTTGCACAGATTTTATCTGAAAATAACCGTTAGCGGTTGGCACGAATTGCCATTTTTGAGCCGTAGCGTTGTTAACAGTTGATTGGACGATGGCTTGTGGTTGCGAGTTGGAGAGAGCCGTCAAAGCTTTATTGCTGTGTTTAGCGATAATTTGATAAGTTTTTGTGATGTCAAGTGTGGGAGCAACGAAAGAAAATGAATTATTGGCATTGGGTTTTGGGTCGTAAATCGAATAAACAACCACTTTTCCAACAGTCATACCCGCTGTGTTGAGTGGATTGTAATTAACCGCTTGTTTTTCGCCCACACCTAAAAAACCTTCTTGCCCTGTCGTTCCATAATTGTCAGTTGTTTGCTTCAAAAAATTGGCACGGTGCGCCCAGTTCGGCGCATTTCGGTACAACATATCGTAGATGGTTTTCTCATTTGCCAAAGCAAAACTCGAGCTATTTGGGCTGCTGGAAACCACTAAACCAATGTTTTCACTATTGCCTTCCCAACCATCTTTGAGCAAAGTCGAGGATTGAATACGGCTTGTGGGCGACGAAAAACTGCCACTACAATCTGTTCCTAAACTTGGGTTGCCGCAGTGGTCGAATTTATTTTGAGTCACCAACCAATCGGCATGAGCCTGTGCTATTTGCGACAAACGAACCTCCTCCGATTGGAAAGGCAATAATTTAACAAGTCCTGTGCTGTAATTGACATTATTGCGGCAAGTACGCTCGGCATTCAAAATGTACAAAGCCCTTTGTGCCAACGAAAGGCTTGAAAAATTGGTCGGCAATGAGAGGTTGCCCAATGTGCCAGACGGAAGATTTTGATTGATTTCCTCAAAACGGCGACCTGCGTTAAAGTTCTCAGCAATTGACAGAACAAAATTGTAAGTAGGTGCATTGCTTGACAAAGATGGCAGACTTTGTGCAATAATGCCCGAAAAATGTGATATGAGTAAAAAGGCTAAAAAAATGGAGTTTTTCATTTTTGTGATATTTGAGTAGGTTTAAAGTATGAACAGTTTATTGTTTTTTATTCAAAATACAGTGGATAACAAAAATGCTAACAGAAAAAATTATACCAAATCTACCATAAATACATTATTTACTAAAATTAGTTTTTGAAAAATTGTGACGTACAAAAACCAGATAAAACTAAGCTTGACCATTTGTGTTTTTATTGCTAAAATGACGATGATAAAAATAGTGGGCGATAAATTTTAAAACATATAGAAATCTATATATTTTCGCCCTACAAAATGATGCACAACACGACCAAGTTCATAGACGAAACATTTGAACAATCAAATTGCTTTAAATAAATCCAGATTATGAAAAAAATCCTCGTAGCCAATCGTGGCGAAATCGCTCTTCGAGTCATGCGTACCGCCCGCCGTATGGGTATTGCAACTGTTGCTGTTTATTCAGAAGCTGACCGTCACATGCCGCATGTTAGGTTTGCCGATGAAGCCGTTTTATTGGGCCCGCCGCCGTCGAGTCAATCTTATCTTTTAGGTGATAAAATCATCGAAATTGCCAAACAATTGGGCGTTGACGGCATTCACCCAGGCTATGGTTTTTTGAGTGAAAACGCCAATTTTGCCCGTGCTGTCAAAGCCGCAGGCATCACTTTCATCGGGCCGTCGGCAGAGTCCATGGAAATCATGGGATCAAAATTGGGCGCAAAAGAAGCGGTCAAAAAATACAATATCCCGATGGTGCCGGGTACTGAGGGGGCCATTTCCGATATTCCAGAAGCTAAAAAAATTGCAGCTGAGATTGGCTATCCCATCCTCATCAAAGCCTCGGCAGGCGGTGGTGGCAAGGGTATGCGTATCGTAGAAAACGAGGGAGAATTCGATGAGCAAATGAATCGTGCCATCAGTGAAGCCATTTCTTCCTTTGGCGATGGGGCTGTTTTTATTGAAAAATACGTTGGCTCACCACGCCATATTGAGATACAAATTTTAGCAGATAATCATGGAAACTGCGTACACCTTTTCGAGCGTGAATGTTCTGTTCAGCGTCGCCATCAGAAATTGGTGGAAGAAGCTCCGTCGAGTTGTTTGACACCCGAAATCCGCAAAGCGATGGGCGAAGATGCCGTGAAAGTTGCCAAAGCCTGCAATTATTCGGGTGCGGGAACAATTGAGTTTTTGGTGGATGAAAAACTCAATTACTACTTTTTGGAAATGAACACCCGTTTGCAAGTGGAACATCCAGTGTCAGAGTGGATTGCAGGAATGGACTTGGTTGAGCAGCAAATCAGAGTTGCAAGAGGTGAGAAATTGGCATTTACACAAGATGATTTGACCATAAACGGTCATGCCATCGAGTTGCGTGTCTGTGCTGAAGACCCTCGTGAGAATTTTTTGCCCTCAGTTGGCTTGCTCAAAAAATACAGACCACCCCTCAGTATGGAGAATGTGCGCGTGGACGATGGCATCGAAGAAGGGATGGATGTACCGATTTATTATGACCCGATGCTTGCTAAACTCATCGCTTGGGGCGAAACGCGTGAAGAAGCCACGCGTCGCTTAATTGATGCTATTGACAATTTTGAAGTGGAAGGAGTGGCAACGACTTTGCCTTTTGGTAAGTTTGTGCTGCAACATGAAGCCTTTATAAATGGAAAATTTGACACCCATTTTGTCAAACATTATTTCACACCCGACAAATTGGAGAATCCAGAAGAAGCCGAAATCGCTGCAACACTCGCGGTTCAGTTGTTTTTAGACCATAAAAAACAACTGAATGTACCGCCAGTAACAACTTCTGAATGGTATAAAAAACGGTGATTGTTATTCGTTAGTCGTGGATTCGTTATTGAAATTACAGAAACGAATCCACGAATAACGAATAACAAACAACTAATAAGAATTGCAAATCGTTGTAAAATCATCCGCTTTCAATGATGCGCCACCGATTAAGCCACCGTCCACATCGGGTTGAGCGAACAATGTTTTAGCATTCGCTGCATTCGCACTGCCACCGTAAAGGATTGAAATCTTATCCGATACCCGTTTGCCGTATTTTCTTTGCAACACTTTGCGGATTTCGTTGTGCATCTCTTGCGCTTGTTCAGGCGATGCAGTCAAGCCTGTGCCAATCGCCCAAATGGGTTCGTAAGCGATGATGATATTCTGCACAGCATCTTTGTCGAGGTGGAACAATTCGTCTTTGATTTGTTTGGCGACATGGCGCACATGCGTGCCTTTTTCACGGATTTTTAGCGGCTCACCACAGCAATAAATCGGAGTCATACCTTTCGATTGCAATAAATCTATTTTTTTCACCAAAACGGCACTCGTTTCTTTTTGATATTCACGACGCTCAGAGTGACCCACAATAACGTATTGAACACCAATGCTTTGCAACATCGCAGCAGATACTTCACCTGTGTAAGCACCGCTTTCTTCGTGGTGACAGTTTTGTGCGCCGATATTCAAAGAAGGGTGATTTGCTACGATTTTGCCCACTTCTGAGCAAAATACTGAGGGGGTGCATAGGATAACTTTTACGTCCGAAGGCAAGGATTTTTCGGTCAATGTTTGCGCCAAGCTGAGAGCTTCTTCGTGCGTTTTGTTCATTTTCCAGTTGCCTGCAACGATTTTTTGTCTTTTCATTCTGTTGTTCGATTTAAAAATTGGTTGAGAATACAGAGGCATTCGTGCCTCAAAAAGTCCGCAAAGTTAGTTTTTCCCCAAAAAACAAGGCGTATTAAAAGAAGATTTCAGAAAAATGAATAAAAATTAACAGCCTTTACAACTGCTCAATATACCTTTGCGGCGAAAATGAGAATATTTACAACACTCTTGTCATAAACAAACTCACCAGTTATGAAAATTATCAAACTCTTTTTCAGCGCACTAATTCTTATAACTCATTCATTATCAGCACAAGTCACCGACTCAGCCACTCTCCTGAACGATGTCGTTATCAAAGAAAACCGCTTACAAATGCGTTTTTCGGAAGCCAGCCGAAGCATAGAAATCATCTCTCGAAAGCAAATTGAAACAGCACCTATCCAATCACTCGCCGAAATGTTGAATTATTTTTCGGGTGTTGATGTGCGTCAGCGAGGCGTTCATGGCATTCAACCCGATGTGACGATTCGCGGCGGGACTTTCGATCAAGTTTTGATTTTGATAAACGGTACAAAACTCACCGACCCACAAACAGGTCATCATGCCTTGAATTTACCGTTGAATTTGGAAAACATCGAGCGTGTAGAGATTTTAAAAGGGCCTGCGGCACGCATTTATGGTCAAAATGCCTTCACAGGAGCGATTAATATTGTCACACGCGAAAATACTGTTCAAGGAACTCCTTTTGGAGAGGGGGTCGTTTCGGGCGGCATCCAAGCGGGTGATTTCAATTTATGGAGTGGAAAATTGAGTTTTTCTAATGTATCTAAGCATTTTTCGCAGAATATTTCACTGTCTCACGACCAATCGGATGGTTATCGTCCCAATTCTGACTATAAAATCAGCAATGTTTTTTATCAAAACACGATGAATCTCAAGGGACAAAAAATCAATTTTTTAGGTGGTTTTACGGAAAGGAAATTTGGCGCAAGTGGTTTTTATAACTCAACCAACACTTCCAACGAGCGTGAATTTATTCAGACCAATTTTGTAGCAATAGATGCCCCCCTCAGTATCAACGGTCTAAAATTGACTCCTCGCGTGTCGTGGCGACGCAATCAAGACGAGTATTTTTTCGATTATTCGACTGAAACAACGCGTGCCAATACGCGCAATTGGACTTTAACCCAAGTTTTATCGGCTGAATTGAATGGCAACTACGATTCCAAAATCGGTACGACGGGTTTGAGTATCGAATACAACGATGCCAAGTTTTTTAACAAACGTTTGGGCGACCATGCGCGCACGATGTGGTCAGGCTTTTTGGAACACCGTTTCCGTTTTTTCAACGAGCGTTTGGACATCACACCCGGCATTTTGTTGGCGCACTATTCTGATTATGGCAGCAACTCATTTCCCGGCATTGATGTTGGTTTTAGGGTGCATGATAATGTGAAAGTGTTTGCCAATTATGGTAAAACGTATCGCGTACCGACGTTCACAGATTTATATTTTTTCAATGCAGCCAACAACAATAATCCGAATCTTTTGCCCGAAAAAGCCAACAGCTATGAGTTTGGCGCAAAATTCATCAACGAGTTTTTGAGTGTGCAAATGGCGTTTTTTGAACGCAATTCATTGAATTTGATTGATAGAACGAAGAATTTAGCGACAGAAAAGTGGACACCGACCAATTTGAACAGCCTTTTACTGAGGGGTATTGATGGCAGTGTGTCGGCTCGGTTCAAGGTGTTGAATGGCTTGAATCTGACGGCCAGTTATTTGAAAATAACGGACAATGAATTTACAAAAATTCAGACTTTGAGCCGCTACGCACTCGACTTTTTAACAGAACAATTTACTTTCAGTGAAGAAAGTGGAATTGTTAGTAAATTGCGCCAAAATATCAGAGTGCGTCACGCAAAACGGTACAATCAAGCAGAACCATACACCGTAACAGATGCTAAATTGATATGGCTGGGTGAAAAAATGACCTATTTTGTGCAGGCAAGTAATATCTTTGACACTGTTTTTACGGAGCAAAATAATATTCCGATGCCTAAACGTTGGTTTTCAGCAGGTGTAAACTTTAGATTTAAATATTAATTTTTTTAAGTACAAGGACAAAACGATTTTACGTACAAAGATTTCTAAATGAGAATTCATTTGATAGCCATTGGCGGTGCGGTGATGCACAATTTGGCGTTAGCCTTAAAACAAAACGGACACACGGTTTCGGGTTCTGACGACGAAATTTATGAACCTGCTCGTTCTCGCCTCAAAGCGGCAGGTTTGTTGCCAAATACTGTTCACGGAACTCCTTCGGGAGAGGGGTGGTCAACCGATAATATTACGACAGATATTGATGTCGTGATATTGGGTATGCACGCCCGCAAAGACAATCCCGAACTGCTGAAAGCACAAGAACTGGGTTTGAATATTCAATCTTTTCCAGAATACATTTACAATCATGCGGTGGATAAAAAGCGGGTTGTCGTGGCAGGTAGTCATGGCAAAACGACGACAACTTCGATGATTATGCACGTTCTGCGACATGCTAGACGCAATTTCGACTACCTCGTGGGCGCACTTTTGGAAGGTTTCGATACGATGGTGCGTTTGTCGGATGCGCCGATAATGGTGATTGAGGGCGACGAATATTTGTCTTCGGCGATTGATCCAGTGCCAAAGATTTTGCATTACAAACCACATGTTGCCATCATCACAGGCGTAGCGTGGGATCATATGAATGTGTTTCCGACCTATGAAAACTATGTCGAGCAATTTGAGAAATTCATCAAAACGATGGTAAAAAATGCCCCAACAACTGACGAAACGCAGGATACAGAAGCAGATACTGTCTCGAAGGACTCCTTTGGAGAGGGGGTCCTTTTTTACTATGAAAAAGATAAAGATTTGAGCCGAATTGCACATATTGAAGGTTTGAAATCCATAGCCTACAATGCCTTTTTGTCTGAAATCAAACGGGGTAAAACAATTCTGAAAACCGAAGAAGGTCGGCAAGTCCCACTTGAAATATTCGGTGAACACAATTTAGCCAATCTCAAAGCGGCTTATTTGGCTTGCGGCGAATTGGGTATCACAGATGATGAGTTTTTTGCAGCTATACCGACTTTCAAAGGCGCAGCGAAACGTTTACAAACGTTGGCACAAACAAAGGTGAGTGTGGCGTATCAAGATTTTGCTCATGCTCCTTCTAAAGTGAAAGCGACGATAAAAGCCGTTCAAGAGCAGTTTCCGAAGCGACGTTTGGTGGCTTGTTTGGAATTGCACACTTACAGCAGTTTGAGCAAAGCCTTTTTGCCACAATATCGCTCAACTATGAATCGTGCCGACGAAGCCATTGTGTTTTTTAATGAACACACTTTGGAAATGAAAAAATTGCCACCTCTGAAAATGGGTGAAGTCAAAGCCTGCTTTGGGCATCCCAATTTGCGTGTTTTCACGAGCCAAGAACGATTGACAGAACACTTGAAAGAGCAAGATTTTAAAAATCAAAACCTACTTTTCATGAGTTCAGGTACGTTTATGGGCTTAAATATGAAAGCCTTTTCGGAAGAACTTTTAGGGGCAGAAGAGACAGTTTAGAGGATAAAAAAGGGTGATACGAACAGTCACCCTTTATTTTTTGATAGCAGAACCAAGTATTTGGCATTAGAATTATGGCACAAGCAAATAACGTCTTTCTCATCACGCTTACGATGATGCTTTTTGGGTTTTTACTCAAAAAAATGGATTATATCACTGAAAAAGACGGTAAAATCATCTCAAAGTTTTTGATGCACACGACCTTTCCTGCTTTGATGCTGGTGTCCACCGTGCGCATCAAGATAGAAGCCAATCTTTTGTTGATTCCTATTTTAGGACTTGTTTTTGGCTCTATTCTCGTTTTAGTAGCTTCCCTTGTTTTCCGAAAATATCCGAACGATTTGCGTGGTCTGCTCATCATGGGGGCGGGTGGCTTGAACACAGGTTTGTTCGGTTTCCCAATCATCGAAAGTATTTGGGGGCGCGATGCTTTGGTCTATGCGATTATGCTCGACATCGGCAATACGATTGTTGTCTTCGGTTTGGTGTACACCATTGGCAGCTATTTCGCCTCAAAAGGGGAACGAAATGTCAGTTTTCGACTCATTTTTAAAAAAGTCATCAGTTCGCCGCCTTTGCAAGCGATGGCTTTAGGTTTGTTACTCAATATTTTGAAAATACCCATCCCCTCAGTAGCGATGGACTTTTTGGACGTTTTGGCGAAAGGTAATAAACCCATTGTCCTACTTCTGATGGGCATTTACCTCAGCTTTGCACTCGACAAAAAGCAAGTATGGGCAGTGAGCAAGGTCTTATTGATTCGTTATACGTGCGGACTTTTAGGCGTAGCGTTGCTTTATTGTCTCATGCCTAAATCGTTGATGCAGAGCATCTTGATTGTCTGTCTCGTCTTACCCGCAGGCTTAACGCTTCTGCCTTTTTCGGACGAAATGAACTACGATTCACGCATCGCAGGTTTGATTGTGAATTTGACTTTATTGATAAGTTTTACTCTGATGTGGGGCTTAGTGTTGGGTCTCAATCTGGTGTAATTGCGCTATCTGCTTGTGCATCACCCGAAACCAAAGCGGCGGCACCAATGCCAACAACATCATAGCTGGATAACCCGCAGGCATCTGAGGACTCTCGTCGAAATGCCGCAGAATTTGATACTTGCGCGTGGCTTTGTAGTGATGGTCGGAGTGTCGCGTGAGTTCCAACAACAAAAGCCGTCCGAGTGCGTGATTGCTGTTCCAAGAGTGATTGGGTTGAACAGGTTCGTAGTGTTTTTCACTGATTTTTTGTCGCCGCAGACCGTAGTGTTCGATATAATTCACCGTTTCCAACAATAGGAAACCCATTGTCGCAGACATCAAAAAGAAAATAAGCACTTGCAAACCATAAAACCAACCAATAGCGGCGACAATACTCGCTTGAATGACTTGATAAACCAGCATTTCGTTGTGCCAACTCCAAAACCCTTGTTGGGCTTGTGCCAAACGTTTCGCCTCAATCTGCCACGCCGACAACCAACTGTCGCGAATGGTGCGTATGAAAAAAGCATAAATATTTTCGCCGTATTTGGAAGAAGCAGGGTCATCGTCGGTTGAGACATTTTTATGATGCCCAAAATTATGCTCAATGAAAAAGTGCATGTACAAAGTTGTAGAAAGTAAAATTTTACTCATCCATTGCTCATGTTTTGTCACCCGATGCCCCAATTCATGCGCCGCATTGATACCCAAAACGCCGCAAGAAATGCCAAAAGCCGTGACCATACCGACTTTTTCGGACAACCATACTGAGGGGTCGCTGATGCGTTCTAAAAAATAGAATAAAAGCAGAATTTGTATCGGTACAAGACTCCAGATGATGTAATCGTATAAGCGGTTTTGTAGCGCAAGCGATTCTTCCACTTCGGTCATATTTTTTTCAGAACCTGTAAAGAAAAATTCGAGTGCAGGTATGAGTCCAAAGACAAAAACAAGCGCGAAATAAGTCCACAACCCCGAAGCCGATAAGGAAAACCAAACGACCAAAGGCGCAACGTATGAAGACAGATATTTGTAAGCAGACTGGTGCATATTGGTGATTTTATGACATGATTGGCGAATTTACAACTTTTTTTCGTTAGATTTTTAGAATAAAAAAAACAAAAAATAGCTTCCGCGTGTATGCGAAAGCCTTTCGCATGTATGTTTTTTGCTTCCGCATGTATGCGAAAGCCTTTCGCGTGTATGTTTTTTGCTTCCGCATGTATGCGAAAGCCTTTCGCGTGTATGTTTTTTGCTCTCGCATGTATGTTTTTTGCTCCCGCATGTATGCGAAAGCCTTCTGCGTATATGTTTTTTGCTTTCGCATGTATGTTTTTTGCTCCTGCGTGTATGCGAAAGCCTTTCGCGTGTTCGTAAAAAGATACGGAAATATGAAAAAGGTGGTATTGGTTTTGGGGTTTTAGCCCAGTATAGAAGCAAGACCGAACCCAGAAGTATAAGGTGTTTGTTGTAGCTTTGTGGGTGTTTTAGGAAGAGTTTGTACAAGCAGGGTACGTCTGGAGACGTGCGAATGAAATGTTTCAGTCTGGAAACTGAAACGAGCGGGGTGTCTTGGAAGACTGGGCGACAGCGAGTAATATTATTTTTAACTTTAAATATCTATAAAAATATGAACTTTAATAATACATTTGGATTCTGGCAAGAGTTCTATACTAAGCATTACCAAAGACCTTCTCTCAAAGAAGATATTAAATTTTGCCAACTTTTAGACAAAAAAGACACAATCGTTTCTTATATGAAAAATGCAAACATACTGATAAGGACAAGAGGTTCTTCCACTTGTCCTATTGACAATACGAATATAGGAACTAAAGAGATTTATTCAGATGGTAAATGGTTTTGGACAAGTGAAGCTATATATTATGTAGAAAAATATAATATTTCTATTCCTCAACTTTTTTTAGAACACATAGCAAGTAAAGATTTTGTATGTAATAAGATTGCTGACATCGCTGAGAATGATGCTTTATTCGAGGTTCTTCATGATAGAATTTTTGAGTTATTATAATATATGCGAATTAAGAGTTAAAAAGACCCACTGCGTTAAGTCTTTCCAATCTTTTAAACGTAAAAAAACGCACCGCTCGTTTCAGCCTTGTTCCCGCATGTATGCAAAAGCCTTTTACAAGTTCGTAAAAAGATACGGAAATATGAAAAAGGGGTTATTGGTTTTGGCTCAGTATAGAAGCTTACGTAAAAAGGGTACAGTTGCGGTTTGTTCCCGCTATCTTTTTTAACGTAGGAATCACATCTAACATCTTGTAACCGCCGATTTTCTCCATAGGAGTCCTTTGGACAATCGGCGGGCTAACACAACCCACCCCTCACATCTCACATCTTTACAAGACATCACATCTCTCAACCCAACATCCGCACGAAGCCATATTTGGTGATGAACTCTTGATATTCTTCTGTGAATGTCTTTTTTTTGTGGTGTGCATGAAGGGTGTTCGTTTTTTTGTTCTCCATACAGTGTGAACCCAAATACGGACATGTGCCATAAGTTTTTCATTTTGATGTTTAATAATATTTGTTTTATGTGCGACAAATGTAATTTATTCACTTTGGTTTTGGATGATATTGTGTATTTTTTATAAAAAGGAGGGTAATGATGTGATGTTTTGTAAAGATGTTAGATGTGAGGGGAGGGTTGTGTTTAAGACCGCCGATTGTCCAAAGGACTCCTATGGAGAAAATCGGCGGTTACAAGATGTTAGATGTGATTTGTGCGCTTAAAAATTATTAGTAACAAGTAACAAGTTGCAACTGCACCCACGTAAAAAAACGAATCAAGCGGTGTCGTTTGTTGTTTTATCTTTGTGGAGGGTTTGGAGAAGAGGTGTATCGAGCAGTGGCATTTTAAAATTGATGAAAACATTAAAAAGGATAAAATGCAAGAATTTCCAAAAATAGAACAAAACGAATACGCCATTTTGTTTGCTGAGAAAAATACAGGGATTGTGGTTGATCAATATGGAGAAAGGCATATTCAAAAACCATATCAAAAGATGTACATGATGGTTGGTTCTTACGAAGAAGCAGAATCATTAATCGTATCAAGATTATTAAAACAGCCTCACTTGGAAGGATGCATATTCAATTCATTGCAAGAGATTTTAAAAGTCATTGACTGATATAGCTGAATCAACGGACGGTGTCAGCAAATCAACGGAAAAACACGAAACTCAACTTCTAACCTTTGGTATGTCTTAAACGAATGCGTCTTATATTCGGAATCGCAGGCAAAACCTAATTCTACTTTGGCACTCTGAATTTTAGTGGCAAATGTGTTGTCACTACGTGACGATAGGGTATCATTTCCGAATGCCTGTTACAAATATGTTGTCGCTAACGCGACATTTTATGCGAAATTCAAGCCTAAGATGTCGCGTTAGCGACAACATATTTGTAACAGGCAGATAAAGAGAGTCTCCTTTGTCACATCGTGACAACACCTTTTCGTAAAGTGC
>JAEUUP010000133.1 GCA_016787525.1 Saprospiraceae bacterium
TTGATTACAATTTTGGCAAAGCCAAAATTGTAATCAAAAAATCGCTCGCTCCAATAGAAAAACTTTCAACGTACGTCTTTTGCGCGTAGCGCAAAACAGTGAGTATCAAACACGCGAAAACTTATTTCTGATTACTTAAAAAGCTTGAAGTGTGTTCCATCTCCTAATATAGCATAGTTTTGACGTATAAAATGTAGTATAAAACAGTGTTTTTTCAATTGAATGCAACTTATTCTTTACAATTTAGTAAAAAGAATATATTTTTGTAATTAATATTGAAAAAACATTCATAATGTCAAAAAACACATGATTTCATGAACACACATTTATCCAAAAATCGTTTATTCATTTTTATTCTTTTTTTATCATTCAACCTATCTGCTCAGACAACCCTACCGTGTGCAAAGTATGAAGTATTGAACACGAACAATATCTGTGGTTGCAATACTTATCTTTTCCGTCCTTATGGCTTGTTTATGGAAGCCTCAAATGCTTGTGGTTTGGAATATTACAAGCCTGATACTGTTTTTTTTGAGATTAGAAATGATAGTACGGCGGCCATTAGAGGTGTTTTTAGAACATTTGACGATTGGCGACCTGTTCGGGTAGATATTTCTCTCGCAAAAACGTCTTCGAGTACACCTCGGTTCGATTTGTGTATGACAGGTAGCCAAGCAGTTGTGGCCAATCAATGGCGTTATTTTGGCGCGATGTCTGGCACCATTCAGTTTGACGGTGCGCCACCCCTCAGTATAAGCAGTCGCGGCGGCAATTTTCAAGTGGGTTTGGGTGCCAATGGGCAAAATGCCGACCAGTTTGGCGGCAGTGGCTTTTTTACTTTGAGCAACGGGCAACGCGGGGGCTTTGGTTTCGTTTTGGCTAATCCAACCAACGGCTCTTGCGTTCTATCCGATTCCTGCCAAGCGGATGCACGTCCTCCCATTTTCAGCAATTGCCCACCTAATATTTCTGTTACAACAACAGGTGCGAGAGCTATTGCGAATTGGACACCACCAACGGCAACGGACAACTGCGGTACCCCCTCAGTAAACAGCAATTTTTCATCGGGTGAATCATTTCCAGTTGGCTCAACGACAGTGATTTATACGGCAAAAGACTTGAAAAACAATGTAGCAGAGTGCCGTTTCAATGTGGTTGTATCGGTTGTCAATCCTTGCGATAATGATTTGACACCGCCTGTATTCGCCAATTGTCCTACGAATATTTCTGTTACAACCACCAATACAAGTGCCGTTGTTGCATGGACTCCGCCGACGGCAACCGACAATTGCAGTATTCCATTCATCACAACCAATTTTTCGCCTGGTGCATCATTTCCAATCGGCACAACGACAGTGGTTTATACAGCAAAAGATGCCAAAAACAATATTGCTGAATGCCGTTTCAATGTGGTTGTTGCAGCCATAAACCCATGTGACAATGATGTTGTACCGCCTAATATCAGCAATTGCCCCGCAAATATTACGGTTTCAACAACATCCACTCATGCGGTTGCGACATGGACACCACCTACTGCGACAGACAATTGTACGACTCCCTCAGTAACGAGCAATTTCCAATCGGGTGCTTCGTTCCCAATTGGTTCAACGACAGTGAGTTATATCGTAACAGATGCAAGAGGCAACGTATCGGAATGCCGTTTTACCATTACTGTCCAATTCCTTGACCCTTGCTCGACGGATGCAACTCCACCTGCATTCACCAATTGCCCTGCAAATATCAGTTTGACAACAACGGGTTCGAGTGCAGTGGCAACATGGACAGCACCTACTGCGACGGATAATTGTACGACCCCCTCAGTATCCAGCAATTTCCAATCGGGGGCTTCATTTTTCGTAGGTACAACAACCGTGATTTACACGGCTCGCGATGCCAAAAACAACACCTCAGAGTGCCGTTTTACTGTAACAGTGACGCGTACTATTGCCACAGCTGGCACTTGCACGAGTTATAGGGTGGATAATACGAACGATATTTGTGGTTGTCCCACACGCCAATGGATGCCCTATGGTCTATTTATTGACGCTGGAAATGGTTGTGGCGACTACTACAAAGCTGACAGCGTGACTTTCCAAATCAATGGCGATAGTTCGGCACGTCTGGTTGGCATTTTCCGTACAGCAACTTGGCGACCTGTTTGGTTAGATATTCAATGGGCAAAAACGAATCAAATCCAACGCCGTTTTTCGACCTGTGCCAACGATACAGCTGCTGCCAACACATGGCGTTTTTTTGGTACGGCTCAAGGCAATATTCAATTTGACGATGAACACCCCCTCAGTATCACCAACCGCAGTTTGTTGCAAGTGGGCGTGAGTGCCAATGGTCAGAATCGCGATTTATTGGGTGCAAGTGGCTTGATTGAGTTGGGCGACGGGCGCATAGGCAGTGTCAATTTTGTGTTGTCCAACCCAGTTTCTGGCACATGCGATTTGGCTTGTGTCAACGATACTATTGCGCCACGCATTTTGAATTGTCCTAAAAATAAGGCTCAAATAACGACGCAAGTGCCTGTGAGTGTCACTTGGGCAGCCCCCTCAGTACGCGACGACTGTTCTTCACCTACTTTGGTGACGACTCATTTGCCCAATGCAAATTTTGGTGCAGGCGAAACGGTAGTCACTTATACGGCTCGCGATGTCAATGGCAATATTGGAACATGTTCTTTCAAAGTAACCATCACAAAAGCAGCAGCGGGCAGTATTTGCTCGACTTATGAGGTGGAAAACACCAATGATATTTGTGGCTGTTCTGCTAATCAGTGGAAACCATATGCTTTGCGCATAGGCAACAACAATTGCGGCGAATATTTTAAATCCGATAGTGTCGTGCTGCATATCAATGGAGACAGTACAGCACAACTGCAAGGCCGCTTTAGGAGCGATACTTGGCAACCTATATGGGTTGATGTACGCTTTGATAAAGCCTCGAACCGCATACCTCGTTTTGAATTGTGCAACAATAACCCGCATCCAGACGCTCAAAGGTGGCGTTATTTTGGCTCAATTTCAGGGACTTTGAAGTTGAATGATGGTTCTACCAAACAGATACAAACAGGTTCGTCTTTGCAAATCGGCAAAGGGGCCAATGGCCAAAATATGAATGTCGAAGGAGGGTATGTGACTTTTGTGTTAGAAAATGGTGAATCAGCAAGTTTTAACATGGTTTTAAGCAATTTTCAACAATTTACTTGCCCCAACTACAATCCATGCGCTTTTGATGATGTAAAACCAACGTTTTCAAACTGTCCACGCGATACCACCATCGTTACAGCACAAAATTCGGCCATCGTTCGTTGGACTACACCCACGGCGGTTGACAATTGCAACACCCCCTCAGTATCCAGCACTATTCAGTCAGGTACAAACTTCGCATTGGGAACGACGGAAGTGACTTACACAGCGCGTGATTCGTCGGGCAATACAGCCCAATGCCGTTTCACGGTGACAGTGGTACAAAACCTGTGTTTAGCAGACCAAACGGCTCCTGTTTTCAGAAATTGTCCACGTGATACGA
This sequence comes from Saprospiraceae bacterium, assembly GCA_016787525.1. Taxonomy (GTDB): domain Bacteria; phylum Bacteroidota; class Bacteroidia; order Chitinophagales; family Saprospiraceae; genus JAAFJT01. The sequence goes on from JAEUUP010000133.1 coordinate 3,538, forward strand.
GTATCATCACTACTCAGACATCAGCCATCGTCCGTTGGAATGTACCCACTGTGACAGACAATTGTAGCACCCCCTCAGTATCCAGCAATTTCCAATCAGGTGCGAGCTTTGCATTGGGTTCAACAGTTGTGATTTATACGGCACGTGATTCGGGTGGCAATACGAGCCAATGCCGCTTCACAGTGACAGTCGTACAAAATCCATGTATAGACGATAGAACACCACCCACTTTTAGAAATTGCCCAACCGACACCATTTTTGCCATCACAGGGACAAGTTCAGCAGTTGTCTATTGGACACCGCCAACAGCAACGGACAATTGTAGCACCCCCTCAGTATCCAGCAATTTTCAGTCAGGTATGACTTTCAATTTGGGTGCAACCATCATCTCTTATCGCGCAATTGATGCGCTTGGCAATATCAGCACCTGCAATTTCATTGTCTTTGTCAGATTGGTAAATGCGGTGGAGGACCCACTTGCTACATTATCGCTGTTGAAAGTATCGCCTAACCCTGCGGTCAATTCAATAACACTCGATTGGCAAAGTCGTTTGGCAGAAGATGTGCAGTTAGAAATAAGCAATACGCTTGGTCAAGTTTTAATGCAAGAAAAAATCAAAATGCGCATCGGCGACAATCGTTTACAACTCGATATTTCTCACTTAGCAAAAGGCATTTACCACGTGACGCTGCGTCATCCGCAAATGGGTGTATCGAAAGCCGTTCGTTTTATGAAGATTTAGGTTTTTGGGTAAATTTATACAAAGAAAATAGGCTGCCCATCTGTGGCAGCCTATTGTTTTTTATTACCAACCTATACCGTAATCTTCGCCGTGATTGCTCGAACCACCCCAAAAACTACCGTGTTTCCAGTCAAAATAAATAGCATTAACCGGGCCACTTGTGCGGTCTTGATAATTGATTTTGTAGCCCATACGACCCAAATCTTTGCGCACATAAGGAGGCGTTTGTTCATTTAGGGTCAAACTACCTACACTTTTTTCATGTTTGCCAAAACTGGAGTACATCTGATACGTCTTGAAACTCGGTGCTTCGCACGCCTCTTGAACTGTCATATTGAACTCTGCCATATTCAAAAAGAATTGTAAGAGGAGCTGATCTTGTTCATCACCCGCTTGTTTAGCGAATGACAAATACGGTTTGCCATCTTTCAAAGCCATACTCGGTGTTAAGGTCACGCGCGGACGTTTGCCAGGTTCAACCACATTGAAAGGGTTTTCTTTGGGGTCTAAGACAAACGACTGCATCCGCTGGCTCATACCTACGCCCGTATTACCCGCAATGCAAGCAGGCACCCAACCTCCACTGGGCGTTATAGAAATCACCCAACCTTCAGCGTCAGCAGCCTCAACCGAAGTAGTACCTGCTGTAAACTCATCGAGGAACTGATTACTGAGGGGGGCCTGTGTTTTGGCACTGGCATCGCCCCAGTTTTTCAACATATCGGTAAATGGATTCGCTCGGCCTTCAAAAGGATATGGGTCGCCAGGTGCAGCTTTGGCATCGTTCATGTCTGGTTTTATCAGTTTGCTGCGTTCGCGAGCATATTCTTTCGACAAAAGCCCCTTCATGGGTTGTTTATCACCTGCAAAAGCAGGGTCGCCATAGTAAAAATCGCGGTCAGCGAACGCCAAATTCATAGCCTGATAGAGTGTATGAATGTAGCGTGTTGAATTGTACCCCATGCCTTTAAGGTCGAAATTTTCTAAAATATTCAGCGTTTGCAACATCACAGGCCCTTGTGTCCATTGCTGCAATTTATAGACATCAATACCTTTATAGTTGACCATCAATGGCTCTTCTATCTTCACTTTCCAATTCGCCAAGTCCCCCTCAGTAATCAAGCCGCCTTGTTCTCGACAACCTCTTGAAAACTCTTTGGCAATCGAACCTTTGTAAAACTCATCATAAGCGGCATAAATGGCTTCTTTTCTCGATTTTCCTTTCTTCAAAGCCGTTTGTTCGGCATCAACTAATTTTTGTAATGTAGCTAATAGGTCTTTTTGCACAAAAATTTCACCCGCATCTGGAGCTTCGCGTTTTTCGCCCAAATGAGTCAAAAATACTTTTTTGGAATAAGGCCATTTTTTGATTTCCTCTTTACCGCGCTCAATGGAGCTGGCTGTTTGTGCCTCAATCGGATAGCCTTCCGCCATTTGCATGGCAGGCGCGATGACTTCTTTGAGGCTCATTGTGCCATATTCTGCCAACATGGTCATCAATCCTCCTGGTGTTCCTGGCGTAACTGCTGCCAATGGGCCATATTCGGGTGGATAATTCATACCTTTCCCTTTGAAAAAATCGGCTGTCGCACCTGTCGGAGCAACGCCTAAAGCATTGATAGCAATGACTTTTTTCGTTTTGGGATTGTAAATCAAGGCTTGCGTTTCGCCGCCCCAACTCAATACGTCCCACATCGTGCAAGTGGCGGCCAGCATCGCACAACCAGCGTCAATCGCGTTGCCACCTTTGCTGAAAATCATTGCTCCAGCTGTTGCAGCTAAAGGTTTGCCTGTGACTGCCATCCAATGCCGACCGTGCAAAGGTGGTTTTTGGGTGACAACGGGTAGATTATTGAAAGATTGAGCAATGACCATCGTTGAGTAGATTGTAAAAAATAGAAGTAATTTTGATTTCATTTACCAGTGTATTTTAGTTTAGAAATTCAGACATTTATGACTTGTAAAAATATAAATCCGTATGAAAATTGGCTATTTATCGCTCTTGTTTTTCATTTTTTGTTGTCAAACGCCTAAAAAAATGGAACAAACAGCATCTGCTGAACAATTTTTAGTCGTTCTCGGCATTGCTCAGGATGCAGGTTATCCACAGGCTTATTGTGGCAAATCTTGTTGTGAGGCGGTGGCACAAGGCAAAGAAAAACGCCGACATGTCACTTGCTTAGGTTTGGTGGATAGGGAAACCCAACAGGTTTTTATGCTCGAAGCTACGCCCGACTTTACAGAACAAGAACGCATACTGAGGGGGTATCTTTCCGACACACGACAACCACTCAGCGGTATTTTTTTGACTCATGCCCACATCGGACACTACACAGGTCTGATGTATTTGGGTCGAGAGGCGATGGGGGCAAAAGAAATACCTGTTTTTGCCATGCCCAAAATGAAATTTTTCTTAGAAAATAATGCGCCGTGGAATCAGTTGGTGAGTTTGAAAAACATAAAAATTGAATCGTTAAAAGCAGATTCTATTGTTCAGATAACTAAAAATTTGAGCATCAAACCACTCGTCGTCCCGCATCGCGATGAGTTTTCTGAAACTGTTGGCTATGTGATTGAGAGTAAAAAAAAGAAAGTTTTATTCATTCCAGACATTGACAAATGGTCGAAATGGCAACGCAATATTGTCGAAGAAGTGGGTAAAGTAGATATTGCTTTGCTCGATGCCACATTTTATCAGAATGGCGAAATTCCGCGCGATATGAGTGAAGTGCCACATCCTTTTATCTCAGAAACCATGGATTTATTCAAAAACTCACAAAACAAATCAAAAATCCGTTTTATCCATTTCAACCACACCAACCCTGTCATGCGACAAACCAAAGAGCGGCAATGGGTTGAGCGGCAAGGTTTTGGCGTGTGTACTGAGGGGGGTATTATTAAACTTTAATTTTTTTTTCAAATCACCGCAAGTTTTTTTCAGCGTTCGTGTCTAATCATTTAGAAGTTGACTTAAAGCAAAATGACTTAACCTCCCTTTTTTGTAAACACATTTTTTCAACCATTTAAACTGTTGATTTTATGAAAATCCATTCGCTTTTTGCTCATGGAACTGCGGTTCTGATGAGTACCACTCTCTTTTTATCCAGTTGTCAGAAAGGACAAGAAGTGATTAGCCAAGAACCTGTTTTTGCCCTTGCGCCTGTCATCCAATCCCCTACTCTACCCACTACGCCGTATTTTTACGCAAATCTTGTTTTGCCCAACTATTTCAATCAACCCAATGTCACCAATGCCAACAATACGCCTTCAACAAATCCCATCACCGACAATGGGGCTACTTTGGGGCGTGTTTTGTTTTATGACAAAAACCTCAGTGCCAATCGCACTATTTCGTGCGCATCTTGCCACAAACAAGGCAATTCTTTTTCTGACCCTGTGACGTTTAGTACAGGTTTTGCAGGTGGTAAAACAACCCGCAATTCGATGTCGCTGTTGAATGCCCGCTATTATCCGAACGGGCGATTTTTTTGGGACGAACGGTCTGCCAGTGCCGAAGCGCAAGCGTCACAACCGCTTGTCAACCCTGTGGAAATGGGTATGACGATGCCTGATGTGATTAGTCGAATCAATTCCTTATCTTATTATCCTGCCTTGTATCAAAAAGCGTTTGGTTCGACAACGATTGACTCAGCTCGAACTGTCCGCGCTATTGCTCAATTTGTGCGCTCAATGGTGTCGTACCGCACCAAATATGATGTTGGTCGTTCTGCTTTTGCAGTCAATCAGAATCCTGCGACGGTCAATTTTGCCAATTTTTCGACACAAGAGAACAGAGGTAAACAGATATTTTTCACCACAGGTGCATGTGCCAGCTGTCATGGCACTGAGACTTTTACGTCTCCAGGTGCTAAAAACAATGGTTTAGACCTTGTTTATACAGACAATGGCGTGGGTGCTGTGACGAGGAATGCCGCACAAAATGGCTTTTTTAAGTCGCCATCACTGAGGGGTATCGAAAAATCTGCGCCTTATATGCACGACGGTCGTTTTGCCACTTTAGAACAAGTGGTCGAACACTACAACAGCCAAGTGAAGCCGCATCAGAACTTGTCGCCTGAGTTGCGTGCGCCAAATGGTCAACCCCGCCGACTCAATCTATCGGCTGCGGATAAAGCGGCTTTGGTTGCGTTTTTGAAAACTTTGACAGATACAGGTATTGAAACGGATGTGAAATATTCATCGCCGTTTTAGGGTTGAATTTTATACCTTATGACTTGACGGTACTGAGTGGGAAACATCTAAGAAACTGTTCTAAACTCTATTTCTATTTAGGGCAAACGCATCAAAGTATTGTTAAGAAAAAGACCCTGTTAAGGGTCAAATATTTGTAGTAAAAGTAAGACAAAGAACGCAATACCACCCTCGTTAGAGGTCGAACCTATCAAAATGTGCGACCTCTAACGAGGTCGAAAAAAGAAGATAGACTCAATTTTTTTACAAATATGAGACCTCTCTGAGGTCTTAAATCCTAACAATACTTTGATGCGTTTGCCCTATTGTAAAACAGTTTCTTAGTTCAATTATTTTTTTCTAGCAGTATTTTAAGACGATTACTACATACACTTATTCACAATTCATTTAGTACTTAATAAGAGGTAGTTCCATATCTAATTCTTTGGCATTCAATACAGGATTTTGTTCTGTTACACGAGAAGTTTTTTGACTTTTGACCAAATTAGGGACACGACGCTTGATAAAATTGTACATCTCGTTTATGGTAATTTTACTATCAATATTTTCATCTGAGCTGAACGGTCCTGTTTCATCTTTACATTGGGTATTGTTCATCGCTTCAATCAATGCCTCTGTAAAAGCACCATTTTGCCATTCGTCGTCTTCATAGGACAGTTCATCACTTCGACACGAAGTAATAGTAGTTGTGCCAGTAGCCGCTTTAGTCAGTTTCATCAGTGTTTCTGCATCTAAACTCCCTTTAGTGCCTCTTGCTGCACCACTATGACAGGCATCTATGAAGACGAGTTTATGGCACTTTATTTTATCAAGCGTATTCATCACAGTATTTTGGTAATCCACAGTAAATTCATCGCCATATGCAGGATTATAGTCTGAAGGCAGGAGCTTAAAACTATTATCTTCTCCTGTTTTTCCATGACTTGATATAAAAACGACCAAATAATCTTTGCTAAAAATACGGGTTTCAGCACTTGGATTATCGTAGCTCAATCTTAAATCACGAAAAGCCAATCTCATACTTTTATCCGTTGTCGCCAACGAATCAGTCAATGTGGTCGTATAAATTTGCTTAAATACGCCTTTGGCTTTATTTTCTAAAGTTTTAGCGAAATCTTTAGCATCTTTTGGCGGATATTTAAGGTCTCGGCTGGTTGTTCCAATGCTCAAAATATGTAAGTTTGGACGTTCTGGATCGTATTTGACTATCATCGTTTCACTACTCACCATACCCTTATTAGTCATCAACTCGACTCGAACCTCATAAGATTTGGGTTTGTTGAATGATAATTTCGCGCTATAAGTCTGCCTGTAGATGCTTCCCTGTGGTGCTGCATCGGATAAGTCTGCAACGTCCATCTTACTACCTTCTGTTGGTACGCCGTCAATAAATACCCTAAAACGATTGCGTTGTACTGGTTCAAGTGCATCAATATTCAACTCAATGGTCATATCTGCCGTATTAGTTGTAATATTCTGAATATCTTGTCGGTATTGATCGGGCGAATGCCAAGTTATTCGTGTCTCAAAAAGTTGGGTTGTTTGTGGTAAGACTTCGAAAGTCACTTTGTCTCGAAAAGCGACACTTTCTGTCAGACTAACAACAACTACGGTTTTACTGCGATTCGCCCCCTCAGTATTGGGTTTCAAACGGAGGGTTAATTCTCTTGATTCGCCTGCTTTGAGTGGCGCAATTGTCTTCAAGTTAGCTGTGTTTGTTCCTACTGCACCATTTGAAATATCAAAATTCAAAGAAAGTTCTTTTGTAGCAACATTTGAAGGGTTGATTAGGACAAAAGTAATAGCTGTATCTGTCAGTTTTTTAGCTACCTGACTGATATAAACCACTTTTGAAGCGACCCGTTTGACTTGAATAGTTTTAGTAGTTTGAGCAAAATTATCATTATAAGATACTAATTTTGCGTCCAAATCGTATTGTCCTTCAAGTAATCCAGCAGTGGTGCGTACAGGAATAATCACTCGTCTTGTCTCATTTTTTCTTAAAACACCTAAATATGTAACTAAAGGAACATTGATTTCTTCTGCTGGTTTTTTTAGGTGCAATTGAACATTTTTGATAAAATTGGATGTATTATTAACTACATTCACACTCATATAAGCCAATTGATTGGTTTCAAGTGTCAAATCGCCACCATTTATTTTCCATTCGCGCAACAGTAATGAGTTTTCATTCAAAGCGACTTGATTGTCTAAATTATCTTCATCCATCTTAAAGGTAAAATAGATGATATCTTTGCCTTTCGTAATGACACTACTACTCGAAAAAAAGCCATAAGACCCATCGTGTAGTGTTAAAATAAAACTCGCATCATCATCTAATTTTCCGCCTTCATAATTTTCTTTTGGTTCTTTGCCACCTGAATTAACCCGCACGATATAATTCTGCCTTGTTCTAGCATCAGCGGCATGAGACAGTGTTGAACCAACTAAAATGTAATCACCTGTAGTAGTTTGTGTTACAGATACGCCCCAATCAAAATCAGACCCGCCATAAGTGTCTTGCCAGCTTTGGTCTAAATTTGCGTTGAGTTTGAGCAACCAAGCATTTATTTTTTTTCCTTTAGTTTGATTGGTTTTACCTACAATCGCATAACCGCCATCAAAAGTTTTGATGATTTGAGCCGCTTCCTCTAAAGTATTAGGATTGCCATATTGCCGAAAACTACCTACAAGATTGCCCGATTTATCAAATTGTGCCACCCATGCATCCTCGTCTTTTTTTGTATCACCTACCAATACAACCCCCCCCTCAGTATCTACACCGCTTTTGATGTTTTTCACATTCCCTAGCATGAGTGTTTTATTAAAAGTTTCTTTACCATTAACCTCTTTCACAAACCAGAGGTCAGACTGTTTTTGATCATTCAAATAACCCACAAAAAACACGCTCCCATTATCACTGGCAGTTACTACATTGAAAGCGTCATTGCCTGGGCTTCCATAAACCTTATCTTCGATAACAATACCTTTGTCATCAACATAGATAACCCACGCATCAAATTTGCCATTGCCTTTACTCCGTGTTTTTCCAACTAAAACAAAATTTCCATTGGGCAAAGCTGCTATAGATTGTAAAACATCGTCCTCTTCTCCACCAAACTTCCTTTCAATCTTCAATTGGCTAAACGGGTCGAGGATAAGTAAAAAGCCATCCGAACCACCTTTTGTTTTTGAAGAAGTTTCGCCAACGGCATATATTTTACCATTCAGAGCTTGAACCGCTTGATAAATGACTTCATCATTGTCTTCCCCAATAGATGGTTTGGTAACAATTTTTGTCAATTGTGCCAGTGTGGCAAAAGGCAATAAAAAGAGAAGAACAGATAGTAAATTTTTCATGTTAATAGTCATAAGGTTTAATACTTACTGAGGGGTCAATCTGTTTAGTGAATTGTGAACAATATTTTATGATTTTTGGCAGTGTGACTTAATTTTATCTTTCTACTTATTGTGATTGAAACTCAATGATGATAGGCACAATAGAGCCATTACTGCGCGTCGAAGTCTCAAATGCCACCTTATCTGTTGCATAATCTGTATCCGCCAGAGGTACCATCACAGCTTTGATTAAGTTCTGGAAATGGGCATCAAAATTACCCTTCCATGCCCGCAATTGTTCGCATAAAATAGGAATACCCGTGATTTTGCGGGTTGAAAAGAGAATACATACTCTATCTGTACCTGTAAAATCTACTGTTATAGCCTGTTTAGTATTAGGCAATACAACCCTCGCACCATCTAGCATCAACAAAGGGTCTTCGTAAAACCCTTTATAACGTTCACCAAAGACTTCATTGCGCGGATACATAATTTTAGCTTCATATCGCGGGTTCAAACTGATGACATAAACGTAAGCACCATTAATTTTTGAAGTCAAAGCCAGTTGAAATTGGTCGCCAACACGCCAATTTTTGTTCGCCAAAATATAATGGTCGCCTGCACGCTCAACTCCTAAAGTTTCAAAAATCGGTTCGCCTGTATTGGTTTTCCTCTTTGTATAATAGTTAATGTCTATTGAACCCGACATTTCTACCAATTCTCGTGGTTCTTGTCCACTCAAATTTTCTGACTCTCTATTAGTTGGTACATTACTATTGTTAACAGGTTTTGGTTGGGTAGAAGAAACCGTTTCCTGCTTTTTCGGCATTGGTTTTTGCTCAGCAATAGCTGCTTTTTGAGGCTGAGGGGTCGTATTTGTAGGTTTTGCTGTATTATTATTTGTATTGGGCGTATTATTTGATGCGACAGTTGGGCGTATTAAACTTTGCTTGGGGGCTTGCATGCCCGAGACAGTCATCGCAATCGGCTCTGAAAACTGTGGTTGGTTGTAGTTGTGAATAGCATAGGCATAGCGGCAATAATTCCCCATATCCTTATATTTGATTTTAATAAAACCTTCTTTGCCCCAAACTTTGCCCCAGCTATTCATCACAATGAAACAGCTCAGAGCATCATCGTATCCTACAACTACCATGGCGTGACCTTCAACAGGTTCAGCACCCAAGAGCGGATTCCAGTACTCCTTCCCGAATAAGGATTTGAACTGTTCATTTATCTTCAGACCTATCGCAAGTGGTTTTTTCTTAGCCAATACTTTACGCATGACATCCACTTTAATATTTGGGTCAGTATCGGTGTTGAATAACCGATTAAAACCTGCAATTTTATTCCGTTGAGCGCGCATTTTGAGACCACTTTCGGGTCTAACGTAACAGTCTTCAACATTGAATCCAAATTCTTTAGCTAAACAATTACCGCTGTTTGCAATAAATGTTAGAGCATCTGTCATATTAGAACCAGAATTACAGTTACCATCACTACTTCTGACTTGATTATAAACAAAAAGTGCTGAATAAGCCTCATCTGTTATCTTTTTCCTATCCGTCTCGTCGTCTTGAATCGCTTTTGTAATCGTCATTAATCCATAACCTACTGACCAACCCACACATGAAGAAATTTTACCTTGATTGCCTACAAAAGGGCAATAAGAAGTCAAATCAACACTGGGCGGCAAGTCTGATTTACTACCACTGGGTAGCTGAATCACAGTTGCTTTTTTATAATCCTCATCATCTTCTAATAAGCCCGTTTGTGCTTGAGCAAAAACAGAGATTATCAAAAATCCCAAAAGGAGTAGCAATTGGATATTCCTATTACAGTTCATATGAAAGTGCTTAGTTTGCTTTATTCGGTCTTTTTAATCAGTTAGATGTATTATTGGGTTTGGCTGGTTTTTTGACCCCCTCAGTATTTGGGCGATTCACCCCTGGTTTTTGTTTAATGGTATTTGGTGAATTTTGCTTTTTGAGTGTGGATTGACCTTCTACACCGATGCCTCCACTGTTCGCATCTGGTATAACTTCGCCACGCTCATGTTGTGAATCCTCGCCCGTAACAGGAGGGCGTTTACTGCCACCATCGCCATTACCCCCATTGTTTACATCGCCACCATTGTTCCCACCGTTGTTGTCACCATTGCCGTTGCCGCCGTTATTGTTATTGATGTCACCACCTGTATTGCCACCATTATTCGTACCGCCACTATTATTGCCCCCGTTGTTCGTACCACCATTATTGAAACCACCGTTGTTGTTTCCGCCGTTGTTCATACCACTATTGGGGTCACGAGAAGGATGTAGTTTTACATCTGTTTTGATATTTGTCGTACTGCTTAATTCCGACCAAGATGGCAATCTGTAGGGTTTAACCAAGTTCTCTTGAATGTATTGGTCATTCATAAATTGCTTTTCATATTTCATATTTTTGAAATGATTCGATAGTTCACCAGCCGCTTTTATCAAATCTACAAGTACCAAAAGCAAGGCACTGCCATCTTGCTCAGTGACATCAGACAATGTTTGTTGAAAATTTGCCTTGTAAAAGTCTTCCAAACCATCAATTTTCCCTTTCAAGCCATTTGTATACATATCTGGGAATTTATTAATCGCTTTTAATTTATCTCTATCCATAAAATCCTGTTTTACTTCAAGCATGATTTGGTTGAATTTAGCCGCCGTTTTGTCATAAGCCATTTGTACACGACGCACATCTTTGATACTGTAAGAGTTTTGGCGGGCAATGAAATCGCGTGCATCTGTCTCCATCTGGTTTTTAAAATCGCTGAAACGAACCATAAACTCGCTCATTCTAAATTTTTGAATGGCGTTGCTCACCTCCATTGTTTGTGCTTGAGAACTACCTGACGAGGGCGTGAAACCGCCATTGTTTCCGCCGTTAGGGTCTGTGATTTGCGCTTTAGAAATCAAAAATGTACTTACCAAAAGTCCAAATAGAATGAATATTTTTTTCATTGTTGTAGTTTTAAAAATTTTAAAAAATTGTTTGAAAATCATTAGATTATATTTATTGATAAAAATCATACATCTAGGGCATACTCTTTAGTTACCCCACGAATAACTCACTACCACTTCGCCAATACCGCCCAAACCTTGCCACTTGTTCACACCCAATGGAACCCCAAAGCCTAAACCAATTTTTATATGCCCAGCATCAAGTCCGATAGATTCACCTAAAATAGAGCCTGTTTCGATATTTAATGTATTGCTATACAAATTATAGCCCGCACTTGCCCAAAAAGAATTGCTGATTTTTGCCCTCAAATTGACATCAAAGCTGAATGTTTTAGTTTCTGGAATATACCGAATCCATGTCGTTGGCTCTAAAAATGCCCCATCATTTCCAAAAAATGGTGCGTCTATATACATGCCCGTAACAGCGTAAAAATGTCTAACTTTATTCAGAGAATAGAGCCTTTGATTGTTGTCCGCTTGTGAATAAATCACACTACCCAATAACTGAGGGGTTGAAATACCTGCATAGAATATATTGTCGTGATGGTAGTAAACGCCCATATTGAGGTCAGGAACAATTCTTCTTTGATTGGGATAGTAAACGTTTTGCTCTGCCGCATCTTCTGCAATATTAATCCGAGCTTGTTGCATACCTGCACTGAATCCAATACTTAGAAACCGATTGTCCATGCTACTCATCATCAATTTGTAAGCAAACTGAAGATTGGCACTTGTCAAACCGATTTTACCTGTTTTGTCATTGACCACATTAGCACCAACTAAAATATTTCTATCTGTTGGCAACCATTCCCAATTGACAACTTGCGTCACAGGTGCATCTTCCATCCCCAACCACTGATAACGATAGGTCGTACTTATTGTATTATTCAACTCATTAACCAAATAGTTGGTGCTTGGCATGGCTGGATTAAGTACTACTGTCTGTTCCCGATAAATGGTAAACAGTGGTTGCAAACCCTGCCCCCTCAGTAAAACCACACAAATATTGCAAAAAAATAAGAAAAAGAGTAATTTTTTCATTTCCATTTAGTTTCAAAGTTAGTTAATGATATAAAAAATTCCTGTTAAAGGTTTCAATGGTTTGCCATCTTTATCTTCTGCCTGAAATATATAGTAGTACGCACCCGCTGGCAATATGCCATTTTCTCCGATACCATTCCAAGCAATGTTGTTGTTATAGTTTACAAACTTCATCAACACACTACCCCACCTATTCATAATCAATAATTCATTTTTAGGATAATCTTCAACTTTTTCAATCCTAAAAGCATTAGCATTTGTGGCTTCATTAGGTGCAAGTATTTTTGGAATAGTGACATTAGGATATCTTTCATCAAAAAAAACATCAATCGTATAAGGGACTGCCCCTGAGCATAAGTTTTGACACCTCAAATTACATACTTTCAATTCAAATGCATCGCGGCCTGTGAACTTAGTGCCTCTATTGTATTTCAATCTTTTCCCGTCACTCAATATTTCTATCGTCCCATTTTTAGGTTGTTTGGTCACGGTAATAGTCACATCTTTTATCAAATCAAGGTTTGAACCTGCTACTTGCCCCAAATGTATCGTTTTACTGGCTTCTCCAATATTTAGTGTCACACCGTCTGTCTGCAATACAGGTGTAATTTCTCTACGAATAAGAAAAGTATCTCTCAAGAAAAAAGGGCAAACCGAAGTAGAAAGCATCCAAATCGCCAAACTTTCGCCTTCTTTTAGTCCTTTTGCAACAGTAGTAGGTGCATTGAGTTTGTCGAAAGTGACCCCCTCAGTACCAACCCATTGTCCTGTTATTTTTCCACTCAATTTATAAGTTGAATTCAACAAAATCTCTGAACTACCACATGTGATGACTGTTTTGACGGTATCTGCATTCGTACGCTGCACACCTATGACTTGTACATTGATTGGACCGAAAAAAGCTGTACGACAGGTATCTACGACAATAGCAACCGAATAATTACCCGAGTAAATAACAGAGGGGCTTACTATGCGTAATATTGAATCCGCAGTCAAAGTATCTTTGAGTGGCATTCGCCATAAGTATTTCGCTCCATTGAGAGCAACTTTCGAAGCTTTGATAACCAATTCTTTTTTTTCAGCACAAATACTATCGGGTGCTTGCAAAAAGAGGGGTTGTGGCAAGGTCATACACTGACCTCTGACGTTGAAATGCAGTGATACAAGCCCTACTATGAGTAGCAATACTATTTTGCAATAAAGTTTCATTTGTCTTTTCAGGTATTCGATTAAAAATACGGTTTTATCAGCGTTCTTCTACCAAATAAATAATGCCTTTTTTCATTTTTAGGATATTATTATCTTTATAACGAATGAAATAGTAATATGCCCCTGTTGGTAATGTTTTCCCATTTTTTGTACCATCCCAAGATTTCTCAGGGATATTGCTTTTGTAAGGTGTTGGCCCAAATACAGTGCCACCCCATCTATCAACTATTGTTATCTCATTGTCAAGATAAAAATCTAAACCATTGATTTCTAAAGAAGAACCATTGCGATTGTTGATAGCAAAAACTTTGGGTACTGTAAAATCAGAATCATCTCGATATTGCTGCAACACAATGATTAGTTTTCCTGTGCTACAAAGGTTCGTACAGATTTTTGAACAAATTTCGTATTCTATCTCTATTGTCTGTGCATCTAACAAGTTATTTCTGTCAAAATAAATAGTATTATTTCTGACTTCCACGATTGCTTTATCAGGTGATTTCAAAATTTTTACCGAAAATACTGAGGGGTCTATCGAATGGTCTTTTAGTAACTCTTGTGTATTAATTAACAACGATGTGAGTTTGCTGTCCAAATTTATTGGTGGCGTTGTACCTAATTCGGGCTTGGTACTGACTGAGATGGCCACTGTATCCCGCCCAATTTCGCCACACACAGCTGCTGACAACACCCATATGAACCGATTAACACCAACATTGGCGTTTGCAACTGTCGTAACATTGCTATTTGGGTTTGCGATAGTGCCACCACTTAATGCTAGCCAACGCCCTGTAATACCTTGATTCACAATTTTTTTAGCGTTTAGCACAATTGAAGATTGTGAACAGGCAATCGTATCGCGACCTGCATCTGGTTTTTCTGTTGGCACACTAAATACACGAACTATTTTTGAAGCTACGGAATCCGAAGTACAGTTGTTTTCGGCAATTCTTACAGAATAATTGCCTGTGTTTGCCACAGTCGCATTCTCAATTGTTAATTGTGGCACAGTCGTCGTGCGATTGCCCTGCGGTGTTAACCAAATATATTGAGTCGCATTGGTAGCCGTATTGACACTTAAACGAATGTCCAACCCTGCACAAATACTATCTTTTTCTACTTTAAACCCTGTTGGTACTGAGGGGTTTGAAACACGGACGATAACACTATCATTCAGAACGCGACCCTGACAAGTACCAACTCTGAGCGATTCTAAGCGATAAACAGTAGTCACAGTGGGTTGGACGGTAAAAACTGTATCGAGAATGGATTGGATATTGCCAAAATTATCTCTCAAAACAAGGGTAATGTTGCGACTGGCATTTGTCACTGAAAATAACAAACGTACAGCTTGCCCTTTACAAATAGCCGTATCTCTGAATTTGATACTTGCAACATTCTCAAGTGGTTGTGTCAAAACAATGGAATCTATGCCAAAACAACCTGTTGTAGCATCCGTTGCTGTCACTTTGTAGGTGCCAGCACCCAAGTTTGACAACGATGCCGTTGTCCCTAAGTTTGGGTTCCAACTATACTGAGGGGTCTGAATACTGGTAACTGTTGCTGTAATTTGACCTGTTTTTTGACCAAAACAGCTAATAGTTGTATTAACCGTAATTTTTGCCGAAACATTTGTGCAAGAGGGTTCAGTCAAAATCACTGTTATAGTGGTTGAACAATTTTTTGAATCTACAACTGTGATTGTGTAAGTTCCTTTTCTCAAATTATCAAAAAGATACGTTGTCCCATTGGTGGTGGTTGCTGTCAACGCACCCGAAGTGACTCTGTAAGGAGCAGTGCCACCACTCACTTCGACTGTGATTTGGCCACTAGCACCACCTACCTGCATGATATTTCGTTGCGAAATCAGTCGAACAATCAATGAATCGGGTTCAGTGATGGTCACATTTGCCGTTTGCACACAGCCAACTACATCGTTCACAGTCACAGAATAGTTGCCCGCGGCTAAATTATTGATAGTTGTTGTGGTTGCTCTATTGCTCCAAATATAGGTGAACGGCCCTGTGCCACCCGTTTGAGACACCGAAATAGACCCATTTCGACCGCCTTTGCAACTGACATTCGTTTGGGTTGTTGTTACTAAAAGTGAGTTGCAACTTGGGTCGTTTAACTGAATCGTTGCCGAATCAATACAACCATTGGCATCTCTGATGGTGTAAGAATAACTCCCTTTTGATAGTTCTTCATACGAAAACAAGGTATTTGTGTTAGTAGTTGGAGAAATATTAGTCACTCCTTTTTTCATTGTAACTGTATAAGGTTGTGTACCACCTGTAACAGTCAAACGAATTTTACCATTTGAGCCACCATTGGTCGTAATTGGGTCTATTTGAACGCTACTTGTCAATTTGGCTGGTTGCGTGATGATAATAGAATCAGTTTTGCGACAGTTTTGTGCATCTACAACCGTGAAAGTATATTTGCCTGCTGCTAAATTAGTTGGATTAGCCGTGTTTGGAATACGTGAGTCATTCCAAATAAACGTATAAGGACTCCGTCCATTAAACGCCGTTAAGAACGCTCGCCCATTAGACTCTCCATTGCATAAGACATTGGTTTGTTCTTTGGTTATCCGAATATCGCAAATAGGCTCATTGATGGTTAAAGTCCCCGATTGTGTACAACCATTTGCGTCTATTACTGTAAATAGATATGTGCCTGTACCTAAGTTTGAATATATATACTGAGGGGGGCCTGTTTGACTCGCTGAAATCGCAGTACCATTTAGAGTTAAAGAGACATTGTAGTTGGGCGTGCCGCCACTAACATTCAATTTAACTTCACCTGACCTATCTCCTACACTTAAAATATCAGTTTTTGTAGGTATAACAACTAAAGCATCGGGTTCTGAAATGGTCATTTGTTGTGCCACTGTACAACCTACACTATCGGCCACAGTAACACTATAAATACCAGCCGTTAAATTGGTTGCTTTGTTGGTTGTACTGATATTATTTGACCATGTATAGAGAATAGGCAACCGACCATTGCTTTGAGTTAAAGTAATTTCACCATCACGCCCACCTTTACAACTGATATTTTTTATTGTTTGGGAGACCGTCATAATACAAGGCTGATTTTTAACAATTATCGTTTGGGTAAATACACATCTATTGGCATCGGTAACATTGAAAGTATAAGAACCTGGTCTTAAATTATTAAACTCAAACGAAGAGTCACTCAAAACCGTTGCATTCAAAGAATCGAGTACAACAGAATAAGGTTTTACACCACCTCTAACAATAACACTCACTTTACCATTTGTACCATTGTAAAGAGATACATCTTTTATGGTTATTGTCGCAGTCAAAGGGGATGGTTGGCTTAGAGTGATAGATAGACTCTGTTGGCACAAACGACTGTCTATGACTGTGACACTATAAGAACCCGCTGCTAAGTTGGTTGGGTTGCCCACATTGCCTATCGAAGAAGGATTCCAATTGTAGGTCAAAGTGCCAACTGTATTATTTGCAACGATATTAACACCTCCACGACCGTTATTACATTCAATTGAATCAATTTGTCTATCCAATGTAATGTTGCAAACGGGGTCATTGATAGTGACTGTCTTGCTTTGTGAACAACCTTTGGCATCTGTAACTGTAAAAGTATAAGTTCCTTTAGGTAAGTTGTGGTATGAAAAAGAGTTGATGCTGTTCTGTGTCACAGGGCGACTTGGCATCGTTACTGTATAAGATGGTGTACCACCGTTTACAGTAATATCAATTTTGCCATTTGTGCCTCCTACGGTTGTTACATCTATACCAAATCCAGAAACAGCTAATGAATCAGGCTGATAAACCTCAAGGTCTAATGAATCTCGACACCCATTATTAGTCGTCACTGTCACCGAATAAATTCCTTCTTTTAGGTTCGATACTGAGGGGGTGTTCCCTATACCTGTAATATTCCAAAAATAGGTAAATGTAAGACTTGTTGTTTGTCCTGTTGGGGTTATTGTTATTTTACCATCTGACCCCTTAAAACATCTTACAGAATCAACTTTAGAAGTCAAAGTAAAGCCACACGATGGATCGTTGATGCGAATTGTGTCGAATTTGGCACAACCATTCGTATCTGTTGCTGTTGAAATGTAAACACCTCTACCTAAAAAGTTGAAACTGAATGTATTACCTTGACGATTTGTGAGTGCCATACTCGTCCCATTTAATGTCAAATTGACATTGTAGTTAGGTGTACCACCTGCTGGGGTTACACTTATTGAGCCTGTTGCTGTACCAACTGAAGTGGCATTACTCGATGAGATATTTGTTGTCAATGCAGTAGATGGTGCTGTGATTACAGCAGAGGACGAAAACTGGCATCCTTTATCATCCGTTACAGTGAATAGATAAACACCGCTCTTCAGATTATTAGCATACTCTTGGTTACCAGTTACGTTGGCATTAGCACTCCATTGATAGGTATAAGGATCCTGACCATTAGGGTCTAAGCTAATGCTACCATTAGTCCCATTGAAACAACTTACATTTTGTCGTGAAACAGCCGCACTAAATCCTGTACAATCCGGATTTTTGATAGCAAAGGTACAACTGCCTCCTGTACAGTTGTTATTGTCTAATAGTCGGACGGTGTATGTTCCAGCTGCCAAATTACTGATAGTATATGTACTAAGGCTTGTTGTAATCGTTCGGGATGTTGTACCTGTCAGTATAAGCGTATATGGAGCTGTACCGCCAAAAATATTTAAAATGGCACTACCACTTGCTTCTCCCACTCGCTTTGCGTGTGTAATACGCGTTGAGTCGGGGCAAGTCATACTTAATTGTGTAGGCTGAGTAATGGTAGCACTCAGTGATTTTGTACAACCAACTCTATCTCGTACTAGTATCGAGTAACTCCCAGCTTGCGCACTGAATGTAACAGTTGAATCCGTGGAAGAATAAATGGTTTTGATGGTTGTATTATTAAAAGTGACTGTTATGGGAAGATTTGCACTTATATCTTGGCATCTGATACCCACTATGCCTGTACCGTTGTAACACTGAGGGGGTGTTTGTTGGGTCACTTGTGTAATCAAATTTGTACATGTCGGTGTACTAATGGTAAATGAGCAGGTCGTAATACAACCTGTCTTTGAAATGGCGTTGGCATAATACGTATCCGTCACCGTCACACTATAGGTACCTGGAGCTAGACCAGTGATATTGAAAGTACCATTGGTAGAAGAACCCGAATAAACTACCGCACCTAATGAATTTCTAACTGTTATGGCATAAGGTGATGTACCATTAGAGACGGTAACTTGTCCAATACCATCGTTAGAGGTCAATGTCGTAGGCGGTGATAGTTCACCACAGGCTTTAATAGCAAGTGCTGCGGTTGGTTGACCAATGGTTATGATACTGGACAAATAGGTGCATTTGTTGTTAGGGTTTGTCAAAACGGCTTGATATGTACCTGCGGGTAGAGAACTTATGGTGACTGTTGGGCTTCCTGGGTTCATGGTCGTACCCGAAGCAACGGTTGCACCTGTAATTGTATTTACAATGGCATAACTAAAAGAAATATAGAAGGGGGAAGAAAGCGTCAATTGAGCTGCACCATCGTTACCACCATAACAATAAACATCCCTCGTTTTTGCGAAAGTAAAAGTAACACCTGTTGGACACTGAACAGTATAACAACCTGTTGGCTGTGAAGCCATGCCAAAGTAACCATTTGGAGGCATAAAAAAACTACTATCCGATGGATTAGCCCCACCAATTATAACTTCTCTCTCAAATCCATTAGCTAAAGCTAAAACCTGTTGACCAGGGTTCACTTTAACATAAGCAGACCATTGCCTACTTGTATTGCTTGCCACGGTCGTCAACCATTTGCCTTGACAATAAGTTGTACCACATACTGAGGGGTCTCTTGAAAAAATGACTATCGAGTCACCCACTGCTGCCGAAGTTCCGCTAATAGTGATGTAACCATAGTGATCTGATGTGATAGAAGATACAGAAGGTGTCGTGTAAGGCGTTACATTATAGATAAATGTACCTGCATTGCATATAAAATCATTTCGTTCAATCTCAAGATATTTATTCACGACAAAACAGTACGATAAGGTATAAGCAATGGTATTACCCCAAAAATAAGGATATGAACCACTATTTCCGCTAATAGTACCATAAAATACATAAGAGTTTCCCAAATCAGTACGTGTAGCAGAAGTATTATTTGTGCCTATGATGTTATTTCTGTAGTAGCAGCGATAAGAATTGTAAGAATATATTGCATAAGTATTTGAACAAATATAGTTATTTGAAACAGTTACACTACCTCCATATATTTCAAACCCTACATAGTTCCCCATGCCCGTGGAAAAGGACTTATTTGTACCCAAATAATTCCCAATAATAGACCCATAACCTGTATAATAAAGACCTCTGTTGTTATTGATAAAAATATTAGGTGCTGCGGTTGTACCAATCGTACTATAATAACCTAAATTACTAACAGCTCGATTAAAGTTCTGAAATTGTAAGCCTTGTACATGAATATTGATATAATAGGAGTTGTTCGTCAGACCATTGATGCCTGCTGTTCCTGTTCCTTGCAATATAACTTGTCCAGTTGGGTTGGTTTGCCCATAAATATAAACATTTTTTGTAGCCGTGGATGTACTTGACATTATGACCTCACTAAGCAGTGAAATCGTCGTTGAGCCAGAGGGTAAATTAAAATAGATAGAGACATTTAGATTGGTTGTTGCAGCAGCGTTGAGCATCGCTTGCCGAAAAGAGCCTGCACCACTATTGAGGTTGTTAGTGACGGTATAAACAACTTGCGCGTCTATTTTTGAAAAAAAAGTCAAAAATAGGAACAAACACAATAGTATTTTCAATTTGGTTTTCATGATGAGAAGTTGTAAGTATTCAACACATAGGTTATTGTCTTAAGATTGCATGCAATCAATCTGCAAAAATATAAGCCTTTTTCAGATTTAGCAATAGCATGTTCGTGTGAAATGAATATATTATATCAAATCAAAACACCCCTCAGTATCTAAAGTGATACTGAGGGGTATCACCTCTGATGTGTATTTTATATTTTTCATTTACTACATTCGCCTTTCACCCACTTGGTCACTCCAGAATTTTTTGCGACACATTCATTAGAATAAGTTTTACCATCGCAACCGCAGACTGGGTTAAAATCCATGGTGCATATTGCATCTTTTTTTATTTTAGACTTATCAATACAGTCTGAATTGTTGTTACTTTGTTGGTTGCAAGCCCGTTGCTGAAAGGTCATTGAGACGAGCAAAAAAGATAGTCCAAAGAAGAATGAATGATTCTTTTTCATTGTTTAATACCTTTAGGTGATGAAATCTTAGCAAAACATTTTAATTTATTTTCAAAAACTTGGCACGTTTAATTTGCCCATCTGCTTTTTTTAATATTAAAAAGTAAGTACCCATAGGCAAATAGGATACATCAATATTTTGTGTACTAAAAGACTGCTTCTCGACTAAACGACCAGTCAAATCGTATATCAAGTAGGGCATATTATCACTTTCAGTATCTAAATATAGCATTGAGGTTGTAGGATTAGGGCTTATTTTTAAATCCAATACTGAGGGGGTATCATCAACGGCAGTTGTTGCCGTTAAAGTCAGAACAATTTTACTGTAATAAAGTGTAGATAAACCTTCAAATGCACTTTCAGTTCCAACTATTGCCCACAATTCACCATTGGCATTCGTCGTTGCGTAAAACAGTTTTTTATTTTGACGATTGATGATTGTAAATCGAGTCGTGGTATCGCTTACGCTTGTCTTGCCAATCGTATCCATTTGTGTTCCAGGAATAGACTGGTTACCTTTGTCAATATTCATCACATAATAAAGAGTACCTCCTACATCGCCTGTTATTTTTTTAGGTTCAAAAGTCGTTGCACCTACTTTGATGTACAAACCAGGGCTACCACCTACCCCAATAGCATTTGAGCGTGCATCTGATGCCATTTCTAACTGAAATTGAATAGCATATTTGCGATTGGGCAATAAACCTGTTAGCTTTTTCTTTAAAAACATAAACAAGTCATCACTATGATTATTTCCTTTTATCAATATCCCTTTCTGATTAGGTATAATATAACTCGGTAGGCTTGTATGTTTGCTTTCGAGTTCGTAAAAGATACTATCTGTTACTGGATAGTCAGCCCAATCCGCTTGCCAACCTTGTGCATCGCTTTCAAAATCGTAAGTAAAAGTTTGGGCTTTAGATGCGCTAGCTAACCAACATAACTGAAAACAAAATAAAACCCAAACTTTGGTGATTGATTTCATAAATAAACTTATTGGTTTTATTCTTATTTGTTAATTGCAATCAACAGTCTTTTCTGTCAAAGCATACTCAACTTTATCGGGTCTAAAATGGTCAACTCGAGCTAACACGTAGTGCATATCAATAGATGCAACAGTAACGCAATTTTTTCCAGGTTTTGAATGCGTAATTGCGACTTTTATACCATTAGCGGTCGAACCTATATCGTCAAGATTGTATGTTTGGCCACCTTTTGATGAGCCACTAAAATAACCAATAACCCATTCTTTTGAAAAATCTATGGTTGGTTTTGCGATAGGTGCAGGCATGTTTTGGAAACAGAGTTGCCAAATATCATCAAACTCTTCTTGACTTTTGATAAGAACTTGTTTAGCATCCTCCACTCCACATTGGTTGCCTGCATGGATAAGTGACCATTTCATTTTTGATTCTTTTACTTCGCTTGCAGGTTGTGAATTTGAGTTGGTGCAAGAAAGATTGATAAAGAGAGAAGACAAAATCAATTGAAAAAAAAGCGTTTTCATTTTTGACTGATTTTAATGATAAAATTAAAGAATTAATGTACACCTTAATAGAGTAAAAAACAGTTCATATTCCATACATATTTTAGCTTTTTTTAGAAAATGATTTATTGTTCAGTTAAACTTATAACTTATTTCAAATGACTTGGCGCAAGTCGGTGAACCTGCGCCAAGTCGTTAGCAACATCAAGTCTTATCGCTTTGCAATCGTGTAAATACGTCCACCACAGTTTACTGTACCTGCGCTTGCTGGAGCAGCATTGCGAGCATGGAGAACACCTGCTACTGTTGGTGTTGCCATTGATGTACCCGACATTGTTGCATAACCACCATTTTTGTAAGTAGAATAAACACTTGAACCTACTGCTACATAGTCTGTACCAACACCGAAGTTAGAGAAACTAGAGCATGTTTTTTGGCACGTAATAGAACCGATTGTAAAAACACGGTTACCATTGATACAACCAGGCAAATTTTGTTGTGTACCATTAGCTGCATTGTAATCATTACCTGCTGCCATAGCAACCCAAACACCTGCATTACCTAAGGCTCTGATGACATCTCTCAAAACTGGGTTCGAGTTTTCGCAGTTACCAACAGGATATGCACCCAAGCTCATGCTAACTACGTCACCAGCGATTTTTTTAGACATTACATGATTCAAACCAGCAATAAGCGCAGAGAATGAACCACTACCAGAATTGTCCAATACTTTTATCGGAACAACCTTAGCACCTGCTGATACACCTACGACACCAAAGCCGTTGTTTCTTGCGGCAGCTGAACCTGCACAGTGCGTACCGTGGCCGTGACCATCTTCTACTGTTTGACCAGCGATAAATGATTTAGCATAAGTTGCACTTGTTTGTACGTTCAAATCAGGGTGGTCAAGGTCAATACCTGTATCAAGAATCCAAATCCAAGTTGCTTTTGCTGAACCATCCGCAAAACCACCTGATGTAGTAATACCACATGGCGTAACTTGACCTGCTGCTGATGGGTTTTGCTCTTGTGTCATTGGGCTAAGTGTGATAAGATAGTCAGGATATACGCCTTCAACCTCTGGGTCTTGTCTCAATTTTTTTACTTGAGCGTCATTTAATTTGGCAGAAAAACCAACCATGGCATTTGAATATTCATGTATCACACTGCCCTTTTGAACGCCACCACGTGCCTGAACTGTTTGAACTTTACTCAAGTTTTTAACACGTTTCATTTTAATTTCATTATCTGCAGCAGATACGCCTGCATTGTCATCACCTGGGCGTTCTGTTGAACTTGCTGATGTTGAAGCCAAATCAGCATCATTTGCTTTCATCTTGACGATGTATTGACCAGGAATAATTTGAGGACCTTTGCCTCCGCCTTGAGCGCTCATATCCTGAGCAAATGCTGAAAGGGACATAGTGACGAGTGCGAAAAAAGCGCAGATTGATTTGAAATTTAAATTTTTCATTGATTTTAACGGATTTAAAGTGATAAATAAATTTTTAATTTTAATTAATAGATGAATAATTAGTAATTTGAAAGCTTTGTGAATAGAGATAAGCGTGACTTAGTAAGTCAACCAATCATAAAAGAAACATCTTTAATCGCAGTAGAAAAAATGGTCAAGAGTCGCAGAGTAAATAAAAGTTTTCATTGGTACTGTAAATTGTTTTCATTGGAAAAATAGTCTATCATTTGGTCTCGCAAGGTATTCTCTAATTAACGTATGTCAAAATTTTTTTTATCATTTTAAAAAAAAACTTTAGTCTTTCAAAGTCTTTTTTTGTTTTCAATTTGGTCTTTTAAAGTCTTTTCGTTTTCAATTTGGTCTTTTAAAGTCTTTTCGTTTTCAATTTGGTCTTTTAAAGTCTTTTTGTTTTCAATTTGGTCTTTTAAAGTCTTTCTGTTTTCAATTTGGTCTTTTAAAGTCTTTTCTTTTTCAATTTGGTCTTTTAAAGTCTTTTTTTGTTTTCAATTTGGTCTTTTAAAGTCTTTTCGTTTTCAATTTGGTCTTTTAAAGTCTTTCTGTTTTCAATTTGGTCTTTTAGGAAAGAAAAAGCTGCCATCATTCCCGAAATCCGTTTACAAACGGCAGCTATTTTCTATCAGAATAAACCTATGTATTATTTGCTGTTGAAAGTGATAGTGATTTTAATTTCTTGTTTTGTCATTTTCTATTTCCCTGTTTTGATGATACAAAGGTAGAGGGTGAATGACTCATAGAAAATTAGAAAAAAAATCAGTTTTTCCGATTTAATCCCCCCCTCAGTATAAAGTTCAAAAATAAAAGAAATTGATTATCAAGCATTTACACCTTATTAGAGTTTAGATTTTTTTCCAATTTTTCTCAAAGACATTTAGGGAATGTTAAATTTTTTAGTTTTTTTTAGAAAACCTTAACATTTCTGGGAGTGACAAATACAAAAAATTGCGTTGAGGTGATTCTAACGCCAGTTTTACTGAGGGGTAAAAATGAAAAAGCCCAATGGCAAAATACCATTGAGCTTTTTCATTCAGTAAAAAACAATTTAAATGCTTAGAACAATAATCGTGTATTGCCAATATTCATCCGAAACCCACCACCAAAATTCAAAGTTCGCTGATTGCGTGTTGGGTCGTCGCTGTCTTTCTTGCGGGCTAAAATATGCATGTCCAAAAACATATTGTGATAAATCTGGTAACTGGCATCAAAAGACATTAACAAAATCTTTGCCTTAACACCCTCTGCCGTAAAATAGCCATAATCATCTGTGCGCGTTGTATATGGTACAGTTAAAGTTTCGCCCCAGTTTTTTGTCAAACTGCTTTCGCCTTGTTTTGCATACATAATTCGCCCCTCGCACACAATTTTACTGAGGGGTTGATAACGCGCCTTGAATATAACCTCTTTGAAGTTTGAACCCAGAGGATGCGCTAGTGGTACACCTATATGTGTATAATGGTTAGTACTATCATAGTGACTATATGTGAACGGACGCACTTTATTGTACTCTAATTGTAGGTCAAAATGGTCAATACCTAAGGCATTCGGATATTTTATACCCAATTGCATCCCATATTTATTCGCCCACCAACCTTTATTGTCCACAAACAATTCTTTGAAAACAAACTCGTCGAGCATCAATTGACCATAAATTTGGCATTTTTTACCAATATTCCATTTGCCATTTGCTCCCACTGAGACATTATCGGGGCTACCTAAAGCAAATTCAACACTTCGATAAAAAATGATAGGATTTAAGTATTGTAATTCAAACTGTTGCTTACGACTGGCAATGACAGATTCAAAAATACCAAAATTGAGATTCGGTGTAACATTGTAGCTTAAATGATGCAGTGCAATAAACTTCTTAGGTAACAATTCATCGCCATTCGTAACATTTTGATTGGCTAACTCAGCAAAGATATTCTGGTATTGAAATTTCCATATTTTTGTGTTTAACTTCAAAAAAAAGTAATTATTTGCAAAATCTGACAAAAATAGAGAGCGCATACCGTCGCCAATAAAATTCTTGCCATGTCCAAACTGAACCCCTATATGAGGAGTCGCATTAAAACTGATAAGTCCTTGCGCATTGATAAAGTCATAGCCATTTTTGATATTAAAAATCAGACTTTGATACGTTTTGTAACGACCTACACCTGGTATAGCCCTGTGTTTGATAATCCAATCTGTCGCATAATCTGGAAAGCGCGCTTGCGATTCGAGTATATTGGTGTAAAAGTGTACGCGTTTATCAATACTACCCCTCAGTTCTAAGCCTCTTTGATTCATAAAAATCAATTCTTCATCATCGCGTCCTTGCGAAATTTTAAAGTTCAAGATGGGGTTCAGCCGCAACGAGAAATTTTCTTTATTCATCTCCCAAAAGTTAGCAGGCGTTTTATAAAAAAACTTCAAAAAAGGTTTGCGATTCAACCGATATTGTGGGTAAGCCAATGTTCCAACCGTTGTTTCTTTTTTGCCAGTCAAAGTCGTTGGCGTTTCAGATTGTGCAAGCCAATCGTTGTTGTCGTCGTAGATGTATTGAATATCATTTTTATCAAAATTAGACAACTGAATATTAGCAGTAGTGTCCAAATATTGTGCGTATCGTGTGATATCTCCGCGTGTGAATGTTTTTTGAGACGAATAAAAAATAGAGGGATTACCATATAAGATTTCAAACCTATCAACCATGTGATATACGTCTTCATTGGTAAGAGGATAGACAATACCCTGTGAAAAGGTATAACTCTGAGCAAAAATTAAAAAACAAAGTATCAGCGTTAGACTTTTTTGCACAAATGCATTGATTTGTACAGAGTGTAAACATGGACACCCTAATGCGTATTTTAAGCCTAAAAACATGTTTTTCATTGAAATAACGTTTAGCATAGAATAGTAAAATAACGTGAGTTCGGAGATTTAAACATACGACCTCTAACGAGGTCGGACAAGCGAATTATAATTGTTTTCTACAAATATGTGATGCCTAACAGCATCATTAGGCGCATAAACGATGCTGTTAAGCATCGCATATTTGTAGAAAAGATAGAAAGAAACCCCTAAACGACCTCAGAGAGGTCGCACAGTTAAATCTCCGAACTCACGTTAAAATAAATTAAAAAAGCCCTTCCCGTAGAAAGAGCTTTTTTACTGTCGTAGCCACACAATACTGAGGGGTGGCTATATTGTTTGGAATTGTCGCACACCCAAGGCTTCTTGCGTGAAGTTGTATAGGAAGGTCAAAGGAATATGCGTGTCTTTTGATACCTCGTGTTTTTCAGAAAGCCAAAGATTACCAAAACCTGTGTGATGACCACTTTTGATTGCCACATTAGTAAAAACATCGTTGAATCGGGTCACTACTTGACCATTTTTATCAATGATACAATCTGAATTTTTGATTCCTTTCGTATAGCTCGTTTCGATAAAAATGAACCCCTCAGTATCTTCCTTCATCTGAAACAAAGATTCACCATTGATGGTCAGTCCTTTTAGAATCTGAAGTGCTTTTTGACGGTCAATTTCATCTGTGTATTTCACTTGCCAATCGCGACTCATCATAGGGAATATGTCATATTCTTCGCCCAACCCAATTGTTTTTGCAAAAGACTTGTGGTCGTTGAGACGATAATAGTTCATACCACCTTCTGCTTCTTTAGCAGTATAAGGTACTTGCGACAAAGCTGACAAAATGACGACCAGTGTATCAGGGTCTTTGTCGGTCAAAGCAAATATTTCGCCTAAGATTTTGTCATATTCCAAATAACCATAGGTCATAGGGTCGTCACTGTCATTTATATCTGGATATTTGATAGAAGGGTCAAATTCTTTACCATCGAATGAACGCCAATAATGGTGTTGATAGTGGGCTGTTGCATTCAAAAACAATGTGTAAAAACCGTAATTGGTAGATTTTAGAATGTGTTTGAAAATATGGACCAAAAACCAATCGAATACAATGGCCAATTTCCATTTGTTTTTAGGGTTCAGTTTTTGTTTCACAATTTGACTTGCCATTTTCATATAAAGCGAAGGAGGCAATTTGAATTGTAGACAAGATTTTAACCCCTGCAAGGCATCTTTGAATGACACATTAGAGGTCGCATGACTTTGCACACGCCGAGAGATGATGTCCCATAAAGGTCGGAGACCCGCTGGATACGTTTCATTTTGAATAGCCCAAGGATCAGAGAAAAAAAGTCCCCCCTCAGTATTGCGCCTCAAAATGTTCATACTGCCTATGATGCCTGATTCTATCTTATTCTCGCTTAGTGCTTCCCAAATTTGCTTATGCTTCAATTGGTGCACATCACTTAAATGAAAAATCTTATGCTCATCATAGGTTTTACCTGTGTGAACAGTTACCCACTGTATCCACGGCTCTATTTTATCGTATTCTGTCTCTGAATTGGTTTTAAGGAAAGTCCATTCGCGCTGCAATTTAGCAAAATTAGGTAGTCGCCCTTTTGCAATCAAAGAGTCAATAACCGAATTTGAAATCTCATTCATTTCGATTTGAACGATACGCTTATAAGTACGTGTTGGTTGAATTTCCTTTATCAGCATTATTGTCAATATATTAGTTTACTATTTTCAAAAAAACATTAGGTTAAATTCTTAGATTTTGGTTTTGATAAAAAAGGAAATTCTTTTCATATATTTTTTGAATGATAAAACTCAAAGCTCAAAATTAATATAAAGTTTATAAATGACCAAACAAGGCACAAATCTATTTAATATCCCACCAATTATTAATACGAATTTCTATATTTTATTGTTTCTTTTTTAACTGTCGAAAAGAAGGTTTGCAAAGTACCGTAAAAATAATTTTCTACTTAATTTTTACTCAATAATTGTTGGTAAAGTAGTCGAATATCTTTTACCAATCGTTGATAGGAAAAAGCAGCCATCACGAACTCAGAGCCATTTTCACCCAATTTTTGGCGTAAATTTGCATCTTCAACCAGTCTCAGCAGGTTCTTAAAGAATGCTTCCTCGTCATTTATGTCACTCAACAATGCTGTTTCGCCTTCTTTCGCAATATCGCTGATACCACCAACTTTAGTAGAAACGATAGCTCTATTAGCAGCTTGGGCTTCTATGAGGCTTACAGGCGTTCCCTCGTTGAGTGACGTGAGTGCGATGATGTCCATTCCTGCGTTCACAAAATCAATATCACGCCGCCACGATGTAAAAATAAGCTGTGTATCTTGTTGTTTTACGTCTGGCACTGCAATATGTTTTATGCCCAGTTCCGTTGCCAAATGCTCGATTTCATTGCGACTTTCTCCGTCACCTACGATGAAAGCGCAGTATTTTTTGATCGTATTATCATTTAAAAATTTTAAAGCTCGTAAAAAAAGCGTGTGATTTTTAATAGGTACAAGCCGACCAATGATACCAATACATACCGTCTCAACATCCACATTAAATTCTTTACGAAAAGATTCGCGTTTTGATGCTTGATTAACCTGAAATCTATCTAAATCAAATCCTAAAGGGACAATAGTGAATTTACTGAGGGGGGCTATTTTGAATATTTCGGCTATTTCGTGGCGTTGTGCGGCACTGATTGTGACTATTTTTGTTGTCTTTTTAGCTAAATAGCGTTCTATTTGTATAAAAACCCATGATTTCAAACGACCAAAATAAGAATGAAATACGTGTCCATGAAAAGTATGAACAATCACAGGAACGCCTGCTCGACTAGCTGCCAAACGACCTAAAGCTCCTGATTTGGCTGCGTGTGTATGTACAACATCTGGTTTAAACTCCTTAATAATACGCTTGATTTCAAAATAGGCAAATACGTCTTTCAAAGGATTGATTGACCGATACATCGAGCTGATATATTGTGGTTCGAGTCCTAAATCGCGAATGATAAACTCTGAACTGGCTTCCGTCTCGTCTTTTTGACCTGACAATAACATGGTTTCAAACTCTGGTTCGAGATATTTGGTCAGATAAGCCACGTTCAAAGTTGGTCCTCCTAAATTGAGTCGGTTGATGATGCGTAAAACTTTGGGCATTTTTTATTGCTTAATGGTCAAAAATCTGTCTAAAATCGTTTAAAACACTGTCTAACTCAAAACTTTTCAATCGAAGAGCATTTTTGTCTCTGTAAGTCTGTCGCAAAATAGTGTCTTGTTGCATTAAATTCATTGCTTCCGCTAAACATTCCACATTCTTTGTGGGCGTTAGTATCCCAAATTCTGCTTTTTCTATTTTTGGGTCTTTTAATATCTTGCTAAAATCTGATTGCGGGGCCAGCAGTTCTCGTGGCCCTGACGGACAATCGGTCGAAATGATGGGTAATCCACAAGCCATTGCTTCAATCAATACATTCGGAAAGCCTTCGCTATCCGAACTCATAACAAAACAGTCCGCTTTTGACATGAACTTGAATGGATTGGATTGAAAACCTGTGAATATGACGCGTTTGTCAATACTCAATGCACGCGCCAGTTCTGGAAGATTTTCTGTGGATTGTGATGCGTCGCCGACGATAATCAGTTGACTCGTTTTATCGTCCAACTGCGCAAAAGCCTGCAATAGAAGCGAATAGTTTTTGACTACATTCAGTCGCCCAACGCTGATAAAAGTAAAAGTTTCTTCTATGATACCCCCCTCAGTATTTTGGGCTTTTAGTTGGGCAATTTTATCAAAATCGAATGGATTATAAACTACTGAACGGGCATTTTTAAAACCATAATGCTCTCTTAAATCCCATTCTGTACCTTTTGAGTTTGACACAATTAAATCAGCATACGAAAAAAGATGGCTGATCAACCACCGATTGAGCTTATCAGAAAACCCTTGGGACGCATAAAACGAAGAAACATTGGTCCTTTGACTGATGATGACTGTTAACTCTTTCTTCAATACTTTCAGAAAACAACTGATATAGTTGGAACGCGACAAAAGGGAAAAAACGATCGAAATATGATGCTTCTCACAATAGTTTTTCAATCGAAAAGCTAAAAATGGCATTTTAAACAAACTCCACAGTTTCCCAAAAAGAGTAGGTTCTGCTAATTTTTCTTTATCGAGAAAATGAAGCGTAATATTGGATGGCAAATCGTACTGAATCGTCTCATTTAAAAGTATCAAATGGAAATCATATTCGGCCGAAAGATGCTTCAATAAGTTAGAAACAACACGTTCTGCGCCACCTGCGGCTAATGAAACTATAAAAAGAGCAATTTTTTTCCTTTGCATAAGTTTTTAGCCCAGAAAAATATTTTCGTACTTTTTGATTATTTGCACCATACCAAACCGTTCTTGCGTTCTTTGTTTGATTTTTTGTCGGTCAAATGGCACTTCCAAACTCACTCTGAGTGCTTTCTCAAAAGCAAAGAAGTCGTTGTGCGCGACCATAAAACCATTTTCACCTTGTTCGATGATTTCATTGATACCGCCTTTGCAATCGAAAGACACGACTGGCGTGCCACATGCACCCGCCTCAATCAAAACATTAGGAAAACCTTCATGGTGGGACCCAAATAAAAATACATCGGCTTGTGCCACAAGTGGAAATGGATTGTCTAAAGCCCCATGAAACCGTACTTTTTCTTTGATACCTAAATTGTCGGCTAAAGCTTTCAAATTATCCATCTCTTGACCATCGCCGACAATATCGAAGACAAAAGCGGCATCTAAACGATGCAAAACACGCAACAAACGGTCAATTCCTTTACTTTTTGTCAGTCTGCCAACGGTGACAAAACGAAAAAACGGCGTTTGTTGTGGCGCATCTCCTGTCCGAGAAGAAAGAGCAACGTTTATTTTTTTCTCAATCTCAACAGCATCAATTGGATTATTGATGATAGAGAGTTTTTGCTCTGAAATATCAAAATGATGGACAAAATCATCGTGCATATCTCTCGATTGGCAAATGATGGTGTCAAAATTGTTGTAAAACTGGCGTGTTAGGAAGTTGAACAACCATGTCGGATTTTGATATTGGTTGTTCAAACTCATCACCGAAGACTCACGAGCAATGAAACGGGCATTTTTAGCAGCTAAAAAAAAGCGTCCCATGGCTAAAATAATGTTCAGATGGCTCAAAGTGCTGAAAACGATGTTAGGTTGTTCTTTTTTTATCCATGCCCGAATCGCCCAAAAAGCTTTTGTCACTTTGGGCGTTTGTAAATCCATGAACTTTATATGCGGGCTATGGATTGAAAAGAAGGCATCGCGCCCATCCAAAACCATAAAAGTAATGTCGAATACTGAGGGGTCTATTTGATGTGCTATGGTTGTGAACACACGTTCCGAACCGCCACTTTGCAAGGTTGGAATGACAAAAAGTATCTTTTTCTTAGTCAAAATGTCTGTATTAATCCGCCTATCTGGTTCTGTGTTTTATTCCTTCTTTGCCATTGTTCTAAAATTAATAAAGAGAAGATTTGTGTCCCAAAACTTGAGTTGACTCCGTTTACATGGTCTTCTATTTTTTTCAAAACAACAGGTACATGAATATTAGGCAAACTGCTGAGAAAGTCTTTGGTCAATGAATCCATGACCATTTCCTTCAATTCTTGTTGAAACCACTGCCCTATTGGTACGCCAAAACCTTGTTTTGGTCTTTCAATCAAATCATCGGGCAAATAATCGCGCAGCAAATCCTTTAAGATGCGTTTTTTATTACCATTTTGATATTTAAAATGCGTTGGCAAACGGCGACCCAATTCAACAATACGATAATCCATAATAGGCGCACGAGCTTCGAGCGAAGCCGACATCGTGGCGCGATCCACTTTGGTGTTCAAATCATTGTTCAAATAGGTTTTTATATCAAAATCGCTCACTGCTTCGATGATGGGTTTGTTGGCATTCAAATACTCGATGTATTCGTTTGAGACACCTTTTTGAAAATCTTGAAGCCAACTTGTGTCAAAAACCGACATATGACGATAATAGACATCGCGAAGGTCGGGCTCACTCATCAGATTCGCTGCTGTTTTAGCCTTTGACAAGGGCAAAATACTGAGGGGTATGGCAGCAAGTCGCCGCAAGGTTCTTGGAATCTTGAACAAAGGCGCAATCTTTACTGCATACTCATATCGTTTGTAGCCTAAAAAACTTTCATCACCTGCATCGCCTGTGAGGGCAACTGTAACATACTGTTTGGTGTGTTTTGCCAACAACATGGAAGGAATAGCTGATGAATCGGCAAAAGGTTCGTCGTAGTAGTCGGTGAAGTTTTCAATCATATTCATGCCTTCTTTATAATCACACAAGATAGACAAATGATTTGTGCCTAAAATCTTGGCAACAGCTTCGGCATAAGGGCTTTCATCGTATTTTTTCTCTGTAAACTTAATCGTAAACGTGCGCAAAGGTTGTCCTTTGGGCAATAAATCTTGCGCCAACGCACACACAAGAGACGAATCCACACCGCCCGACAAAAACGCGCCCAATGGTACATCCGAAATCATACGCATACGCACGGCATCGCTTAATAGGGTGCGTAATTCTGCTTTGGCATCGTCGTAACTGCCTTTGAAAGTATTGAACTCCGAGCTATTGAGTGACCAATAAGGTTTGGTGTCAAACCTGTGCGTCGCTAAATCGTAAGTGAACGAATAACCAGCTCGTAACTTTTGCACTTCATTGTAGATACTGAGGGGGTCGGGAATATGCGTCCAAATGAGATATTGATTGATGGCTTTTTCGTTCGTTGTCAAATTATTGCTGATGGCAATTTGACTGGGTTGCGATGCACATTCAAAGGACTGGTCTTTCAAAGTGTAGTAAAACGGCTTTTTACCCAATCTGTCTCTTGCGCCAAAGAGTTTATGCGCTTTGTGGTCGTACAAAACAAAAGCGAACATGCCGTTGAACTGCGCCACACAGGCTTCACCATAAGCCAAATAAGCGGCACAAATCACCTCTGTGTCCGATGTGGTACGAAAGGCAAAACCTTTGGCTACCAAATCTTTGCGCACGTCCTGAAAATTGTACATTTCGCCATTGAAAACAATGGAAACATGTTCGTATTCAAACGGCTGATGTGAGCGTGCATCGAGATCAATGATAGACAGGCGATTCTGTCCTAAAATCACCCGATTGTCGTAGTTGCGATAGTGCGACGCATCGGGTCCTCGAAATTGTATGCGTTTCAATTTCGCCTCGATTACTGAGGGGTCATATATTTTGGTACTTCCGTAAAATCCACACATTGTGATTGGTTGTTGTTTTACCTTATACTTCTTGCAAAATAGACGCTTTATACCAGTCAAAAGTCTTTTTCAAACACTCCTGCATAGGTACTTTTACTTCGTAGCCCAAATGCTTTTGTATTTTAGAAATATCTGCCAAACTGTGTTGAATGTCCCCTACTCTATCCTTTCCGAATATCGGTTCGATGTCAACACCCGCTGTTTCTTTTATCATATTGAACAATTCCAGCAAGGTCGTGCTGTGTCCGCAAGCCACATTATAGACTTGATTGACCCCCTCAGTATTTTGTGTAAACAAAGCCAATAGATTGGCATTCACAGCATTGCCGACATACGTAAAATCTCGACTGATTGAGCCATCACCATTGATTGTTGGACGATTACCTGTTAAAACGGCTTGCATAAATAGTGGAATCACTGCCGCATAAGCGCCATTTGGACTTTGGTTCGGACCAAAAACATTGAAATAACGTAAACCAATATGTTGCAAACCGTATAAATTGCCATAAACACGCGCATACAATTCATTGACATATTTTGTCACAGCATAAGGCGACAATGGTTTGCCAATATTGTCTTCCAATTTGGGTAATTCTGTACTGTCACCATAGGTGGAAGAAGATGCCGCATAAACAATGCGTTCAACTTTGTTCTCTTTAGCAGCTGTGAATACATTGAGCGTGCCTGTGATATTGACAGCATTAGTCGTCAAAGGGTCATTAATGGAACGCGGCACTGAACCCATTGCTGCTTGATGCGAAACGAGTTGCACCCCCTCAGTAACTTTAAGGCAAGTAGCGTAATCTCTAATATCACCTTCGATAAATTCAAAATTTGGATGGTTCATAAATGGTTCGAGGTTGACAATCGAACTTGTCGCTAAATTATCTAACACACGCACCAAGCCAATGCGTTCATCATTCAATAATGCACCGACAAGGTTAGAGCCGATAAAACCTGAACCGCCTGTAACAAGGATATTTTTTTTCATTGAAATATTGTAATATAGTTATTTATTTTAAAATTTAATTGGTTTCAGTTACTAAAGAGTCCTCATCTATCTCTTCATCTTCGGCTAATCTGTCTAAACTGTCCACCCGCGACAAAGCACAGATAAAACCAAACATAAACCCGACTTCATAATTATCAAAAAGGTTGTGGTTGCCGTTGGCGAAGAACAAAGTGAAGAGGAAAAATGTCAAACTGAGAAATCGGTATTCCATATTTTTAATCCTCATGCTCTTATAAATGCCAAAGATGAAAAAAACAATGTATAACAACATCGGAATAATGCCTGATTCTCCGATGAGCATGAGAAACATATTGTGAATGCCTGCATCACCGCCATGACGAATGTAATGAAACGCACCAAAACCCCAACCGAAAAAAGGAGCTTCGGCTATCCATTTCAATCCTGTGGCTGCAATATCAGAACGATTGGTTGTTGTCTCTGTATTCACCTTGCCACCCAATAAATCCATGATTTGTACTAAGCGGCTTTGCTCAAAAGCACCTAATTCATTGAATTTTGACATTAAAAATACAACGAACTGAGCTAATGAAAAGATGACCAAACTACCAACAATGACTAAAGACCGCCGATTCGTCTTATACAAACGGTTAAAATAAACCGTACCTAAACCAAAATAAGAAACAAGCACTATCAAACTCATTAAGATTGCGCCTTTCGATAAAGTAATGAATGCCGATAACAAAGACAATAGAATCATCACAAAGGCTAAGATTCGACTGCCTTTTTCACGTAAAAGAATGGACACGGACAACAGCAAAGCGACAACGGCATGATAACCCGCCGAATTGGGATTCATATAAAAACCCGCAGGTCGTGTCAAACTACTCGTATTATTGAACTCTGGGCGAAAAAAACCCGCGCTGTAAAAGCCTAAGAAAGGTGATAGGATGGTGATGATAGCTCCAAAAAGTAAAACAGCCGTAAAAACGTTGATGGCTGTGTGCATATAACCGCGTTGATGAATGTATAAGGTATATTTATACACGGCTATTGTCACCAACAAGGTTTGCAGCATGACACGTAATATATAAGTCCAGTCTTCTACAATTTGTCTGCCGCCTGCTGTCAGTTCGCTTTCTTCCCAAATAAGCATATTGATAACACCCAACAGTAAATACGTCAGAATCGTGATAAATAAAAGAGTCAAACTATTATTAAAATCATAAAATCGTCTGAAAGAGAAGTAAATGGTCATTAAAAGAGCGGGTACAAGCATGGCATAACTCCATAACGTGCCACTCCCTTTTGTTGCAACAGCAAAATTGGGAATATTCAACAGGCTGATTATGGCAATAATCAGTGCAAATAGATGGAACGAGTAATTTATGAATTTCTGCATTTTACTGAGGGGAGGTGCTTAACGCCTTAAACTTAGCATCAAACTCGCTGGATAACTCAAAAATAGCAATGCCTTTGGTAAAAATCCTTGTAAACGTTGTAAGGTTTGCCACCACATTTTTTCACTCAAAGCACAATGACTTAAAACAAAAGCATCTTTAATAAAACTTATTCTATGTGTCTAAAATAATCGCTCACTGAAAACAGTAACTGTGAGTATCAACATGATACATTCATGTCGTTGATAATTCAATAATTTTTTCCCATTCTATCATCACTGCCGAAAGGCTGTGAGAGTCTTTAATGCGGCTGGCATTTTGTCCAATTTGTTGGCGCAGGTTTTCATCATTCATCAACAAAGACAATTTCTGAGCATACTCCTCAGTATCATTCAAAGGAACAAGAAAGCCATTCTTTCCTTCTTCGATTATCTCGCTTGGACCAAAATCGCAATCGGTACTCACCACAGGCAAACCCATTGCCATCGCTTCCAAAAGGGCATTTGGATAACCTTCTACTTGCGAAGTCGTCGCAAAGATGCTGGCTTTCGCCAAATAAGAGAAAACATCTGTCTGATTGCCCCAAAAAATCACTTGTTCAGAGATGCCTAAGCCTTTGGCTCTTTGCTCAATCGTCTTTTGTTTGCCGCCATCTCGTCCAACAATCCACAATGACCAGTCTTTTTGTTCTGTTTTGGCAAAGGCTTCGACCAATCCTTGCACATTCTTGTATGTATCCAATCTGCCTACTGTTATTACTACTTTCTGATTGTAAACAGTAATGGGAACAGCAGAGGGAGGCAAAATTAACGGATTACGAACGATATACTGAGGGGTCTTTATATTTCGATAGAGTTTTTGAACACCTTGAGTTTGTAGTATCAAAGCATCGACTCGGTTGTAAGCGAGGGTTTTGAGTTTTTGCCAGACAAAATTGAGTGGATAAGCCAATGGATTGGTGCGCTCTGATATGATTAAAGGTGTTTTTAGACCTATTTTAGAAAAATAAGCGACGATATTACACATAGTCGTAAAGCTAATGACGACATCGGGCTGTGTTTGCTTTATGATGTGTCGCAAACGAAAGATGCGTTTGACATTCGCAACTAATCCTTCAATAAAGTGCTTCGATTCTTTGTATGTTTCTTGCGGTATAAGTCTGATTCGTTTGTCAAGAGTGAAACCGATTTCTTCATCAATTACATACGTAATTGTTACATCATGCCCTTTTTCTACCCAATAATTTGCCATGAGTGTCAAAACACGTTCTGCACCACCATTTTTCAAGGTGCTGATATAAAAAAGGATTTTTCGTTTTTGAAACATCAAAGAAGGATGATTTATAACACTTGCCACTTCTTGAAATGAAAAAGAGGGATGAGAAAAAGAACAAACCAAACAATTGCATTGGTCATAGCTAAACCTAAAACTCCAAAATAATGATAACTTATCGTTAAAGAAATGGCGTTAACTGCGATACAAATGAAAATGGTTGTAAGAAGCGTTTTTTCTTTACCTAATATAACAAATGCTTGTGTATAAAACGCCCCAAAAGGTGCAAAAATCAAAGCCACAGATAAGATACGCAATATCAACGACGACTGAGGCGTGTGTTGCCCTGCTAAAAAAGTGGTGATAAAGTCTGCACTGACGAATAAACCCAATCCTAAGACAATAAAAGCGGCTAAGAGATAGCCCAATATGGTTCTGAACTGTCGGCGGTATTGATTGGGGTCTTCTACATAAAGTTTTGCGAGGTGCGGATAGAGTGCGGTACTGAGGGGGGAGGTTGCCGCAGCCGCCAAAGCGAAGATGCGGTTGGCAAAAGTGTAGATGCCGAGTGTCAGATTGTTGGATAAAAAGCCGAGAATGGTGATATTGACATCGGCACTGTAAAAACGTACTAAAAATTGAGAGATAAATATCTGAAAGCCTTTTTTCAACTCATCGAAAATAGCTGAATACTGTCCGAAGGACTCCTTTCCGAGAGGGGGCGTAAAGGGCAATCGGTATTTGCGATAAATCAAGATTAAAGCGATGATGCCAACAGCTATATTACTGATAGGCAAAAACACCAAAGCTGCTACAATGTCGGTAGAACTGTGTACGGTGAGGAACAACAAAGCAATGGAAAGAAAACGAGCTGATAGATTGAGCAATGTAATATTCTTCATCTCTTGTATGCCCTGAAAAAACCAATCGAATTGCAAGATATTGGCTAAAAGAATCAATAAACCCGCTCCCATCAAGGCTTTTATCTCATAAAATCGAGGAATCGTCCAAGTCAAAACC
Source organism: Saprospiraceae bacterium (assembly GCA_016787525.1). Taxonomy (GTDB): domain Bacteria; phylum Bacteroidota; class Bacteroidia; order Chitinophagales; family Saprospiraceae; genus JAAFJT01. Next base: position 42,240 of record JAEUUP010000133.1, read on the forward strand.
AACACAAGGCATAAACAAAGAACGAATAAAGCTATTTTTGAAAAAAATACACGATGAAAAATACGGCTGATGTCTTCTTTTGACCCATTGGCTTGCGAAATATCTTTGGGTGCTGTCAGTATGAACGAATAAGTGAGTATTTGTTCAAAATAAGAAAAGATGTTTTGACCAAAAGACACCAATCCATACATTTCTAAGCCCAATGTCCGCACCAAATAAGGAAAAGTAATCAATGGAATGAGGTAATTGGAGACTTGGATGAGGGATAAAGAAAGGAAATTGATAAGAACCCGTCGGTAGTCGCGGTTGTTTTTAATGTTTCCAAGTTGTAAGCCTATTTTTTTGAACATCATTCCCTCTCCACGACTGTACAATTCTTAAAATCCGTTTTGTCCACTGTCAGACTTCTCTTTTGTGTACTGTAAGACGCAGGTATTTTTGTTTTTGGCTTATCAGCGACTTTATCCGTCAAACGTTGGCATTTGATGTCGCTGTCTTCGACGATACTTGGTGCGGTCATTTCTGTCAAACAGCCCCCCTCAGTATCTATCACCAAATTTTTACCAACAAGTTGACAACGTTGCGCTAAGTTTTTGCCACCTCTGACTTCTGCCTTGTTCAAGATGACTTGCTGTGTGCCTTTAAATGTTTCTGTTTTACCCAAAAACAAGGTTTTATCCTTTTCTAAATCGGCTGTCAGATTGTTCAAGGTCAAATCCGTAAAACCCATGACACAAATATAGGCATTATAACGGGTTTCTGTCAAAGAGGATTTGCGTATTTTGACATTGTTGAAAATGATATTTCGAGATAAAAACGCTTGTTTGGTATCCACATCTCCTGCATAAATGGCGAACTCGGGCAAGTTTTCAAGTATAATATCTGTGAACTGTACGTTTTCTGCTTTTTCAATGATAATACCAGATGGATTCATATACTTGTAAGAGGGTGTACTACCTTTCAAAGTACCATCAATGTGTACATCCTTGATGGTGACATTCGTCAGTTTTTGATTCATCCCCGAAACACTCAAATTGCCAACTAAAGCCTTTTCGATTTGGATGTTTTCAAAAGGCATATCGGTATTGCCTTCGCCTTCGAGGTCAATACCGCCTAAACCCGATTGCCGCACATCAATATTCGACAATAGTATGTCGTGACCGCTTGTCACCGAAACACCATTTCGATAGACATTCTGTATCGTCAGGTTTTCTGCTTTTATGTCAGAACAAAAAAAATGCGTATTGCCAATGCACAAACCATCTCCACGCATATTTTTGATTTTTAATCCTTTAATATGCACATTGGATATGTTTTTGGTGTCGGGTAAAAGTAGAACTGCATGATTTTGCTCTCCTCCATACGCCTCAATATTGCCCTCACAAGTCAAATAGTCCAAAAAAACATAAGAACCTTTCACCCAAATGAGTGATTTGTCCACGTCATAGTGCGCCAACCTTGCATGATTGGGGTTTTGTTTTAACACTGTTTCATACCCCTCAGTATAAATCCGTTTATTGTCACCCACAACCAAATGATTGACTAAATAAACGCCTTTTGGCAAAAATACAGTCTCGTTTTTGTCAATCGCCGCTTGTATGGCTTCGGTATCGTCGTGCAAGCCGTTGCCTTTTGCACCGTATTTTTTGACAGATTGCGTTTGCCCTTTTTGCGAAGTCATACAATGAGAAAGCAGCAGACAGATGGGTAGTATGTGGAGAATATTCAAGAGGCTTTATAGTGTTTTTTACTATTTAGTTACACCGACGACGAAGTTTAAAATTTCGTCGTCGGTTAATAATTGAGAATGTTCACGGAACTGTGTCAAAGGTGAAAAAATATGAAAAGATAGCGATTAAAAACGTTTAATATCAATATCGGCTCTTTCGCCAAAGATGATATGTAATTGCCCTGCGATTTCACCCCAATTGGGTATATTATTG
>JAEUUP010000087.1 GCA_016787525.1 Saprospiraceae bacterium
TCTTAACCTACTATCGCCTGCGGCAAATAGACAATGATGGTACGGAAACCCTTTCCAAAACCATTTCTATTGAAAGCAAAGGGACAAAAGGTAAGTTAGCCGTCTATCCCAACCCTGTATCAACCCATTTAACCATTGAAGGCATTGCGAGGAACGAAGCAACTGAGGGGTCTGATTTCCAAATCTTCAACCTGCTCGGTCAGCAAGTATTGACGGGCAAAACCCCCTCTGTCAGTAAGGACTCCTTTGGAGGGGGCAGGGGGCTGGATGTATCGGCTTTGCCACAAGGTAGTTATGTCTTGAAAATGGGTACAGAGCAGGTCAAGTTTATCAAGCAATAGTAAAATTCTTTTCATAGTGGACAGCCGCCTACTCATACTGAGGGGTGGCTGTTTTCATTTATTGACCCTCAAACGAACCCAATAATATAGGCTTTTAGGCTTGATTTTAAGAAAATATAGGCTGTATCACTATGAAAGTAAATTTTTTAGAAAAAAATGAAAACATAAATCATTCATTATCAAACACTTAGAGGGCATATAGTTAAAAATAACTATTGTGTAGGTTTTTTATCTTCTTGACCTTTGTCCCACAAAGAAAAACGCTCCTTACTGTCCAAAGGACTCCTATGGAGAGGGGGTGGTTTTACCTCAAAAAACCAAAAGATAACACAGTACACTTTATTTTTTAACATAATTTAAATTCAATCAAGATGTTCAGAAAATTAACAGTCCTTTTTGTAGCTGCTCAGCTTATCAACAACGCCGCTACTTTTAAACCTTACACAACAATGAGAAAATTTGTCCTGCTTTCTGTTTTTCTCTTTAATGTAAGTGCCTCGAGTACGTGGGCGCAGTTATTGTTTAGTGAGTCATTTTCGTATACTGCTGGTGACTTGACAGCCAATTCAAGCGGCAATTGGACAGCTCATTCAGGTGCAACAGGGATTAAAATTCAAACAAGCCCAACAACGCCGCTTACATTTACTGGCTATGCAGGCTCTGGTGGAGGTTCTGTGGCACTTGCGAACAGTAGTACGAACAGTGAAGATGCAAATCGGGCTTTCACTACTCAATCGTCAGGCGCGGTTTATGCTTCATTTATGGTTCGTTACACCTCAGCTCCCACAACTGGGGACTACAATGTTCATTTTAGGACGAGCACAGGTATTACCATGGCTCGACTTTATGCTAGGGATGATGGCAGTGGAAATTTGAAATTAGGTGTATCCAAAGCTGGCATTAGTATTTTTACTTATGCGACAGGAAATTATGCGTATAATACAACTTATCTTGTTGTATTAAAGTATCAGTTCGTTGCTGGTACATTCAATGATGTTTTTTCTCTATTTATATTTTCGCCAGGGAATAGCATTCCTAATTCAGAACCTGCTTCGCCACAAGCAACGGATGCACCAGCAACAGATGGAGATGCTGCAAATCTGGGTGCTTTTGCACTTCGGCAAAGTTCAATCACCCCAATGAATTCGATAATAGGCGGTATTCGGGTAGCAACTACTTGGGGGCAAGCCGCGCTTCCTGTCGAATTATTGTCTTTTTCAGGCAAAAATACTGAGGGGGGTAATCTCCTCACTTGGGAAACCGCCAGCGAGGTGAACAACAAAGGTTTTGAAGTCGAGAAATCGAGTGACGGTCTTCGTTTTGAAAAAGTGGGTTTTGTGGCAGGCAATAACAAAGCCTCAACGTATCAATTTCTCGACAACCTAACGTCAGCGAGGGTTGAAACCTCGCCGACGTTCTTAACCTACTATCGTCTCCGCCAAATAGACAATGACGGCAAAGAAATCCTGTCAAAAGTCATTTCCATCCAAAACAAAGGCGCAAAAGGCAGTTTAGCCGTCTATCCAAACCCTGTATCAACCCATTTAACCATTGAAGGCATTGCGAGGGACGAAGCAACTGAGGGGCCCGATTTTCAAATCTTCAACCTGCTCGGTCAGCAAGTATTGACGGGCAAAACCCCCTCTGGGGGCAGGGGGCTTGATGTATCGGCTTTGCCGCAAGGTAGTTATGTTCTCAAAGTCGGTGCAGAACAAGTGAAATTTGTAAAGCAATAAAAAAGTCACGGCTTGACTTGGAGTCAAGCCGTGACTACCCCCTCAGTAAAATTCTTTTCATAGTGGACAGCCACCTACTCATACTGAGGGGTGGCTTTTTGTTTTAACGTGAGTTCAAGCATCGCCCCTAAACTGCCAAGCATCGCCCCTAAACTGTCAAGCATCGCCCCTAAACTGCCAAGCATCGCCCCTAAACTGTCAAGCATCGCCCCTAAACTGTCAAGCATCGCCCCTAAACTGTCAAGCATCGCCCCTAAACTGCCGAGCATCGCCCCTAAACTGTCAAGCATCGCCCCTAAACTGCCGAGCATCGTGACTAAACTGCCAAGCATCACGCCTAAACTGCCGAGCATCGCCCCTAAACTGCCGAGCATAGCGACTAAACTGTCTATGAAATGAACAAAAAAAAGGAGCCATCCACTTGGATCGCCCCTAAAAGATATGGCTAAATTACTCTTACTTGCGAAGGGGACTGATGGGTAAGCCAACCACTTTTTTGTAGTTCGCGCCATTTTTGGTTTCTATAACAACCAATTCCGTTTTTATGTCCCTGACAGTAGCGTACACCGAGTCTTCGGCTCCGCGCAGACACGCATTGCGGGCTGCTACGGCATCTGCCCAAGCTTTGTCGGCATCGTTAGTGGCTTTGTTGGCGGCGGCTAACTTGTCTAAAAAGAGGTTGAGCGCATCCAAAGTCAAATCGGGCAAATGGGTTTTGTAGGTTTCCGCAACCGTCAAAAGATTGATAAGCCGTTTGAAATTGTCGTACCGCAATTCATAAGCTTGCTTCGACACCGAGCGTTTTTTAGTTTCGGTGCTCTCGTTGTCCGATTCGTCAGAGTTTGTCTCAGCTTCGATAGAGCGTGTTGCGGCTTTTTCGAGCGCGGCCTTTTCGAGTGCTTCTTTCGCTTTTTTTTCTTCTCTTTTGCGCTCTGCGGCGACTTGTGCGGCATTGTTACCATCAATCAAATCCTTATAGATTTTGATTTGTTCGAGCGTGGGAGGTGACATCTGACAGCTTATTGCTGCGGCATAAATTCTTTGAACGAGCGTATTCAGAGAGGCATAAGCTGCTTCACGCTCCGTTGTCTTGATTTTGTCAATCTCAAAAATCCTCTCGTAATTGTCAACGATGGTTTGGGCGCGTGCATGTCGTTCTTTTAAACTCAGAATGGAGAGATTTGGGTTGACAGGATTCCATTTGCCCAGTTCGATTGCTTCGAGGATATTAATAATATCTAAGAAGCGCGGGAGTACAGTGGTGTACCTTAAACTTGTTTTTGACATCTGAAAAATGTTTAAATGTATTAGAAATAAGGTTATTGAAAATGTTGAACAAAAGCGGCAAGAAATAACGGAGAGAGGCTCATTTTATATGTCATAAGAATTATGAATACAAAGCGTTATGGCTTGTCAATCGGTTGGTCAGCAATCTTTTTATACATTGTAATTTATAAGATACAAATTTAACGATCACTTATTAATATAATTGTTAACAAATATTTAATATTTTAAAAAACAACAAAATTATTCAGCTAAAACGGTGGTGAGGTTTGACATCTCACCGTCGGCAGCATCATATTTTGTTCTAAAATGAGGCGTAGATGACTATCTTTACCACAAAAACGCACCATGTCCGCTAATCCACTTTTTATACTAACTATTCTATGCCTCAATGTCATCGTTGCTGAACGATTGGCGACGTTGCCGTATATCCGACACCTGAGTGCGGCTCTGATGGTCATCATCTTGGGTGCTATCGAAGCGAATGTGGGTCTCATCCCGTCGGCTTCTCAGACTACGCCTCTCTACGACGGTATTTTTACATACGTCTCTCCGATGGCTATTTTCTTTTTGATGTTGGGTGTGCAAATCAAAAGTTTGCGAAAGGCTGGCGCACCGATGATTATCTGGTTTTTTGTCGGTAGTTTGGGGACAATATTGGGGGTTCTCGTTGCTATGTGGTGGGTGCAAGGCAGCATGAGCATTGGCGAAAACTTCCATGCCATTGGCGGCATGTACACAGGAACGTATATCGGTGGCAGCATCAATTTTAATGCGGTGGCACTGCACTATGGTGTGAGCAAAGATGGGGCTTTATTTGCGGCGGCGACGGCTGTTGACAATATTTGGAGTGCGATTTGGGTTGTGGTCACGCTTTTCATTCCTAAGATAATGAAAAAAATAGCTCCTACTCGGGCGCAAAAGGCTTCGACGGATGAACATTACGAACCATACAGCAACGACCGAGAGCTGGTTGACCCCCTCAGTATGGCGGCACTGATTGGTATCGGTTGTGCGACGATGTTTGGCGTGAGCGAATTGGTCAAGATATTCCCAAAAGTTCCTTCGGTCATTTTCCTGACGACTATTGCTTTGGTGTTGGCGCAGTTGCCATTTGTGCAAAACCTCAAAGGCAATCGGCTATTGGGGATGTTCGCTGTGTATTTATTTTTGACGGTTATCGGGGCGCATTGCGACATTCCAGCCCTTTTGAAAGATGGACAACTGGCTTGGACGCTGTTTGTATTGGTCACTTTGCTTGTGTGCATTCATGGTGTGGTGATTTTCGGTTTGGGTTATCTGTTTCGACAGGATTGGGATATCCTCGGTATTGCTTCTCAAGCGAATGTCGGCGGCTCGTCAACGGCATTGGCTTGTGCCAAAAGTTTAGGACGCGAGGATTTGGGCTTGGCGGCTATTTTGATAGGGGCATTGGGCAATGCCACTGGCACATATTGGGGTATTTTGATTGCAGAATTTTTGAAAAGTGCGGGTATCTTTTGAGGCAAAAAACTAAGTAACCAGTAAATAATAACTTGGTCAAACTGTCTTTTCAAGCGCAGGTATCCGATACAGAAATTTGAATTGTTTTCTACTTTTTTTTTGAAAAAAAAGTAGAAAACAATTCAAATTTCTGTATCGGATACCTATAGCTTTAACCACATTATTACTTACTCGTTACTAAGCCGCTAATTTCAGCCATTGCAAAATAGCTTTGGCAGGCTCGGCGGATGTGATGTGAATGTCGTGCACTTCGCCGATTTTGAATGAAATATAATCTCCTTGGTGCATGTAAACGATGCGAGAGTTGCCTTCTGAGTCAAAAATATGACATTCGCAGCTACCTTCGAGGAGGATAAAACTTTCTAAAACATCGTGATGTACTTCTTCAGGCACTTCTTCTTTGACCCATACCAAATTGAGTTCACGCTCGGGGCTGTCTTCTAAAAGGTGCATGCGGATACCGTCGAAATCGGTCGGTGGCGCGATGTCTTTCACGACTTCTGCCCAATCGAGCCAGTTGGATTCAGCCGTCAAAAGTGGTAAATGATTGAGCGAAAGTGTTTGTCTGTTCTTTTCTAAAGAGTTCATTCGCTGCATATTGGCTAAGATTTTGTCGCGCATACTGAGGGGGGGCTTCACAGCGTGAAGTTCTGCAAAAGCGAGCAGAGCCGCTTCGGTTTTGTCCAAATCTTCGGCTGTTGGCTCGTTGCCCGATTCGTCAGTTAAACTTTTGGACAAATCATTGAGCCATATATCGAAACGATTTTTCAATTTGTTAGCATTAAAAATTACTCAAAATATTCTTTTAGAGCCAATAAGCCCATTCTTGCTCGTGTTTTGACAGTACCTAAAGGTATGTTGAAATTCTCAGCAATTTCTTGCTGTGTGAAACCATCGAAATACATCCATTCTATGACTTCGCGACACTGAGGGGTCAGTTTATTGACCAATTGTCTCAAATCGAGTGTATCTGTGTGCAGGGTTGTGCTTAGGTTTTGCCCTAAACTTACGAGGTTGTCCATTGTTTGGTTTTTGCCTCGTTGTATAAAAGCTTTTGAACGGATAAAATCAATGGCTGTGTTGCGTGCAATATTAATCAACCATGTGGCAAATCGCCCTTTTGAAGCGTCGTATTGTTCGATGTGCTTCCAAATTTTGACAAAACAATCTTGCAGTAGGTTTTCAGCATCTTCTCCGTTGCCCACTATTTTGGATATAATACCAAACAACATCGGTGCATAGTCGTCATACAGCTTTTCGTAACCGAGATTGTCACCTTGCTGCAAGAGCTTGATGAGGTCTTGTTCGTTTGTATCTCGCTTGTATGTTGACATTAGGATGGTTGCAATTTGGTTTTTCCCTAATAATTAGGCGTTTTCACCTTCAAAGTTACATTTTTCCACAATTACGAGTGTATGGTTTTGTTTTTTTCATAAAAAAACGAGGACAATTTGATATTGCCCTCGTTCACAACAAGAATGTATGAAAACTATAAACTCTCTAGCATTTAAGAATGATGAATAAAGATTGTTGATTTTTTAAGTGTTTTATTATCAATCAATTACTTACTGAGGGGTATCCTCATGCCTTTATTCATTCGATGAAAAACGGCTTAATTCCCTTTTTCCTTCTCTTTCGGTGCATTCGCAGGTTTTTGCTGAGGCGTTTTTGCGCCTTGTTGAGGAGCTTGACCTTGCGGTTTGGCACTTTGTTGTGGTGTTCCGCCTTGTGGTTTTGCGCCTTGTGGCATTTGCCCCCCTTGTGGGCGACCACTGCCTTGTTGTTGACCACCTTGCATTTGACCGCCACCGTTGTCACCACCGCCGTCACCTTCTTTGATGTCGTCGTTTTTGACAGAGCGTGTTTTTTTGCGGTCGTTGAACGTCATGCTGCCAAATTTGTAATTGAGGGTCAATCTGACACCTCTGTTGTATAGGTTGTTAACACTGACTTGAGAGAACAACGGCGAGTTCAACTCTGTTCTGATAACACGTGCAGGTGTAAAGAAGTTTTCACCCGCTAAACCGATGCTGCCTTTTTTGTTTTTAAAGTCTTTTTTCAAACCCACTGAATACATACCAAAACCACCTTGACGACCTTGCAATTGTACTTGCGCACCGCGACCACCGCCCCATGCTTGGATACCCCAACCATTTTTGAAATTGACACTTGACATCAAACGACCACTCAGTACAAAACCCTCATTGCTCACTGTTTGTGACAAACCATTCAAACCTGTGGTTGTGCCTTCCAAAAACATATACATCACATCGAAACCACCGTTCACAGTCCAATTGGGCAGGATGTAGAGGTTCATAAAGATGTTTGTCCCGTATGCTTGTTGCTTACCGATGTTTTGATAAGTTGTCACGATAGCACCTGCCAAAGAATCAGAAGGTTGGCGAATTTGTGTAATCACATTATCCGTAAAACGACCGAAAATAGACGCATTGATGTATGTTTTTTTGATATTGGTACTCAAACCCAATTCAAAGTTATCTGTCAATTCTGGACGTAAGTTTGGATTACCCACTGTGATATTTTGAATATTTGAAGCATTCAAATTCGGATTCAATTGTTGCAAACCTGGGCGTTGAATGCGGCGGTTGTAAGCGGCTTTGACCGTCAAACCTTCGCGGACATTTTTAGAAATATTGACACTCGGTACTAAATTGCCATAGCTTGGAATATCAATCGCTTTGCCATCTTGTGTTGCATCAATGCTCGTGTATTCGTAGCGGCTACCGATTTTGATATTGTATTTGTTTTTGGTTGATAACAAATACGAAGCATAAACGCCACCTACATTTTGGTCATAGTTCAAATTACCTGTTGGGCGTGATGCGTCTGTGTCGAAAGTACCATTTGCACCCTCTGCGATTTGGTAAGTATAATCACTGTTCACTTGACGGAAAATACCTTTCGCACCAAACTCAATCATGCCATTTTTACTGAGGGGGGTCTGATAGTCGGTTTGGAAAGTGACTTCTTGGTTCAAGTTGTTGTTGATGTTCTTTTGGCGTGACAAAATACTGCCCGAAGTGTTCAAAAGGTCAGCGTCAAAATTGTTCAACAAGTCGTTGCGGCTGTATTGTGATGAAATTGACCACTCTTGTTGTGGTTTGAATGTTTTGAGATAGTCCACGTTTACGTCAACCGAGTTAGATGCGTCGCGGCTGTTGATATTGCGCAAAGTAGAAGAGAACTGTGTACCATTTTGGAAAAGATTGGTCGTTTGGTCTTGCTCACGTTGAAAGTTACGAAGACCATAGCGTACAGAGCCTGTCAAAGACTGTGTTTTGTCAATGTCATAGTCCATACCTAAATTGTAGTGTCCGAACAGTGGATTATCAAAAGCCTCTGCAGTTTGTTTGGTAACTATCTCTTTGCCATTGACAAGCGTTTTCTGTTCCAAATCAGTAGTGGCTTTATTGTAGCCATAGCGACCAAATCCACCGAGATTCATGCCGAACTTACCTTTACGCAAACTGCCATTCAAGCCCAAGTTCGTGCCACGATTGCCAACACCTAAATCCACATTAAGAGTTTTGCCTTCCAAATTGTTCTTTTTGGTGATGATATTGATGATACCGCCTGAACCTTCTGCATCGTATTTGGCTGAAGGCGAAGTGATGACTTCAACAGACTTAATCATATCGGCAGGAATCTGTTTCAAAGCATCTGCTACGCTGCTCGCCATGATGGTTGACGGTTTGTTGTTAATCAACACTTTGATATTGGAGCTACCCCTCAGTGACACATTGCCATCGAGGTCAACAGTCAACATCGGTACTTTTTTCAAAACCTCTGTGGCATCGCCACCGCGAGAGTTGACATCTTTTTCAGCATTGTAAACGAGGCGGTCAACTTTTTCCTCAACCATTGCTCTTTGACTTGTGACAGTCACCTCGTTTAGGAGTTTTTCGCTTGATGACAATTTGATATTGCCCAAATCTTTGTTTTTGCCTTTCTCGATTTTGAGATTGTCTATTGTTTTGTTGTTGAAGCCCAAAAATGAAATCTGTACTTTATAAACACCATCTGCCAATTCGCTGATGCTGAATTTGCCTTTTTCATCAGCTACTGCACCGTCCACCAATTTATTGGTCATTTGATTGTAAAGAGCGATATTGGCAAATTCTACGCCTTTGGCATTGGATGAGTCCACAATCGTACCCGTTAGTTTGGCAATGCCTTTGGCATTTTGTTGCATTTGTGGGCCGCCTGCGGGTTGTTGTTGTGGCATTTGAGCCAAAAGGACTTGTGTGCTGAGAATCGCGAAAGCGAGAAGGAGCTTTTTCATCGTCGAGTGATTTCTTATTTTTTTTGAATCATAAATTTAATGATGCAAAGGTAAGTGTACCCGCAACAAGAATTCAGAGAAGACGACAACTAAGGCAAGTCTGGCGATGAAAAGGGGAATTGGGCATGGTGATAAATGGTTAAACAAGTAGAATATCAATAAAACGTTTTGTATGGTCGGCTAAAAAAATTGGAATATTGAGCGTATCTGCATTAGCTTCCAAATTTTTTAAAGAATAGCGTATTTTTAAAACAGGATTGTATTGCTTGGCATAATAAGCTAAACTTTTGCTACGGATACTTTCACCCGATTTGACCTCAATAGGGAGTATTTTATCACGATATTGCAACAAAAAATCTATTTCAGCAATAGAGTCAGAAGTCCAATAACTGAAACTTGAATCAAATTGTGCGGTCAAACTTTGCAAAATATAGTTTTCTGTCAATGCGCCTTTGAACTCCGTAAAGAGGCGATTACCTTCCTTAAAAAGTAGTGGGTCGAGTTTTGTTTGATACCTCAATAAACCAATATCGAGCATATAAATTTTAAAAGCAGACAAATCGCTGTAAAAAGAAAGCGGAAATTCTGGTTTTTTGCACAAAGGCACGCGGTAAATCAATCCTGCTTGTTCCAACCAAATAAGGGCGTTTTCATATTCTCTGGCACGCGCCCCTTGTCGGATAGTTTGGTAAATAAACTTCTTATTTTCTTTGGCTAATTGTGAGGGTATTGCATCCCACACATAATTGATTCTGATAGCTTCAGTTTTTTCGGCATGTTTTGAAAAATCCAGAGCATAAGCGGCGTGAATTTGGTGAAGGCTTTTGCTAATTTCAAACATATCCATTGTTTCGACCATCCGTAATGCGGGTTCAGGCATACCGCCGCAAAGCATATATGTTTTGAAATCGTCCAAACATTCGTTAAAAACCGCATCAAGTAAAGGTTCAAAAGGGTTTATGGTATTCAAATATGCGGCGAGTCGGGGATTTTTAGCTTTCAAAAATTCGCTGAAAGTGAGAGGATACAATTTCAGAAATTCGACCTTACCAACTGGAAAAGATTTATGTGTTCCCAAACTGATACCCAACAAAGACCCTGCTGCAATAATAGCGTATTCGGGGGCATTTTCGCTAAAATATTTCAACGCATTGAGGGCTTCTTCACATTCTTGAATTTCATCAAAAAAGATAAGCGTATCGGTTGCGTCAATTTTTCGACCATGAATGATAGATAAATTATGCAGCAGCCGTTCAACTTGTTTGGTTTGTTTAAATATTTGGTTCAATTCAGGTCTTTCATCAAAGTTGAAATAAGCCATATTAGCAAATTGGGTTTTCCCAAAGTGCCGTATCAAAGATGTTTTGCCTGTTTGTCTTGCGCCTTGCACTATCAAAGGCTTTCTGTATTTACCTTGTTGCCAAGCTAAAAGGTCGGTGTACAAATCTCGTTCAAAAAACATTCCTATCGAATTTTATAAAATGAAAGATAGGCAAATATAACTCCCTTTTTCCGATTTACAGTATTTAGTGGGAATTATGTGTTTTTTTACACATTTTCCTAACTAATTATTGATTTTTTTTTAAAAATACTGCTCAAAAGAATTGAAGTTACCCAAACAGAGCGTGGTTTGTTTTAAAACATTTTTGACGAATCAGTTTATCTATACAATCATTTCGTATTTGAGTGAACAGGCTGTTTGGATGACGTTTTTCAAATGTGGTATTGTTGAATACGCTTTAATGACCAATGACTACTTAGCGTTGAGTTTGGTGTTTTGAGCATGCCGATCTTTGTCTCTTTTGGTCTTTTTATCCAAACTTTTAGTGAGTGCAGCGGTCAAATCCACACCCGTTTGATTGGCCAAACAAATTAAAACGAATAGTACATCCGCCATCTCATCGGCGAGGTCGTCTTTAGCCGTCGCCGCTAATTCAGGTGTTTTGAATGATTGCTCACCGTAAAGTCGAGACATCAGACGAGCGACTTCACCTACTTCTTCGGTCAAAATCGCCATATTCGTTAGTTCATTATAGTAGCGGATGCCGATGGTGTTTATCCATTCGTCAACGGTATGTTGGGCTTGTTCGATTGTCATTTTTACGGATTTTATTACTTGAAAAAGGCTTTTGCTATGGGTAACATCACGCTTACCCAGCGGCTATACTGCTTGCCAGAAGGATGCAATTGGTCAGAGGCAACCAGTGTAGGGTCATTCAAACCCTCGCGTGATATGGGTGTGATTTGGGCATAAGCAACACCTTTGGCGCGTGTGATGGCTTCGTTAGCTGCATTATACGCATCAATACCATCGCTGATACTTTTGCGACCACCACCAAATGGCGTATAAGCATAATCTGGAATGGATACCACAATCACCCGTTCTTTTTTGCCACCTGCAAACTGAATGGCTCGTTCCAAAAGAGCCGTAAATTGTGGTTTGTATTCTTCCACTGACCGATTGCGATATTGGTTGTTGACACCAATCAGCAGCGTCACCATGTCGAAAGTATTGGCTTCCGTCAATCCTGCGGCAACGATACCGTTTTGCAGCTCATCTGTCGTCCAACCTGTGCGCGCGACAATTTTGACTGTACCTATTTTGATATTTGCAATCCGCAAACTGTCTGCCAATTGGTTCGGGAAACGCTCGGCTTCTGCGACACTTTCACCAATTGTATAAGAATCGCCAAGAGCCAAATAAGTGAATGTTGAATCTTTGCTCATTGTTGGTGGTGTTACTGAGGGGGTGCTTTTTTTAGTGCAATTTAGCATGAAAATAGCGAAAAAAACAGTCAATCTTAGCATTTTTTCAATTTTTGAGCCACGGTGAAACGAGAAGGCATAGAGCCACGGATTACATGAATTAACGGATTATGCGGATTTAACACTTTCTTCAATAAGACCTTAATTCGCCCAATCCTTAAACTTCGTGTAATCGGTGGCGCATAAAACCTTACAAATCGAAATCAAAATCAGAATCGTGGTGCAGGGTTTCTTGCAGCCCCATCACCATATCACTATACGAATGTGTGAGCAAGTCGGATTTTTGAATATTGAGCAATGCGATGTAAAAGCGACATTGAGCCTCCAACTCATCGCGGGTTCGGGTTTGAGTTGTATTTTCAGAGTCAATGGCTTCGATTTCGACAAAACTGCCCAATCCCACAACCTCATCAATATGAAATTTGACATTTTCAATGAAATAAATCTGCCTTTTTTTATCCACAACAGCCAAAATGCCCAGCGAGTCTGTCAATATCTTTTTCAAAGCCTGTGCATCGGCAGGGGTTCTGAACAAAGTGACATCGCTTTGTTTGGGACCAGATTGGTTGGTGCGGTGGTAGTGAATCAAGGTGTTCTCGATGCGACCCTCGCGCAACTTCAATCGCCCTTTGGGTACTCGAAAGTACGTATCTATCTGATGGTCAACGCCTTTAAAGTCTGCATTTTGAGCTGTCAAAATGGCTGCTATACTGAGGGGGTCGTTGCAACGCGCCTTTATTTCGATGAGTAAATGATTCATTAGTCGTTGAGTTTTTAGGGCATTAAGTCATTGATTGTTTCAGCTTAACTGATGACTTAATGACCTATTAAACCTTCTTTTTCTTTGTTTTTTCCGTTTTTTCGATGCTTTTTTCTAATTCTTGAACCTTTTTGGCAAGAGTAGGTAGTTTTTTGAAAACAGAAAAAGCACGCAAATAGCTGTGGTAGTCAAAAGCAGGCGTGCCATAAAGTTTGGCGTTGTCGGGTTGGTGATTGGAGATACCCGATTGACCTTGAATCTGAACGTTGTCGCCAATCCTCAGATGCCCTGCAAAACCTGTTTGACCGCCAATACGACAGTTTTTGCCAATCTTGGTTGAGCCGCCGATGCCAGTCAATGCTGCGATGACGGTATTTTCACCGATTTCGACATTATGTGCCACTTGTATCAAATTGTCCAACTTAACGCCTTTGCGCACGATGGTCGAGCCAATCGTTGCACGGTCAACAACCGTATTTGAACCCAATTCGACATCATCTTCGATGACAACATTGCCTGTATGGGTGATTTTTTTGTATATACCATCACTTTGTGGCGCAAAACCAAAGCCATCCGACCCAATCACAACGCCTGCATGAAACACACAATTGGCACCAATCTCACAATCGCGATAAATTTTTACACCTGGATGGAGCAGGGTATTGTCGCCAATTTTAGCGTTTTTACCAACAAAAACTTGTGGTGAGAGTATGACGTTATCGCCAATTTCAGCACCTTCTTCGATAACCGTGAAGTCGCCAATGGAGACATTTTGACCCAATTTTACTGAGGGGTGTATGGAAGCCATTTTTGATACGATGGCTTCTTGTTGGGTTTGTGCGCCAAATTTATCGAGTAAAAAAGCCAACGACGCATAAACATTTTCAACGCGAATCAATGTCGGTTTTATGTTTTTTTTAGGAAAAAAAGTATTGGAAACCAATAAGATAGATGCTGAAGTGGTGTAGGCAAATTCTTCGTATTTGATGTTGCCTAAAAAGCAAATTTCGCCTTCTTGTCCTGTTTCAATTTTGCCAGGACGCGATACGGTTACTGAGGGGTTGCCTTCGATTGTGCCGCCGAGCAAATCTGCTAATTGTTGTGCTGTTATGACCATGTGTTAGTGAAAAGACTCAATGATTTATGATAAAAAATAAAAATTAGCTGGTTTCAGAATAGTATGAAAAACATGTCGTTTCAAACGGTGCAAAGGTAATTCAAAGTGGACAAAAGATAAGCGTTGCGTTGGAAATCTTGGCGTAAGTCTGTACTTTGTGCCTCAAAAATCAGACTATGCTTACTGCTATCATCATCGTTTTCCTTTTGGGCTACTCAGCTATCGTTTTTGAAGAATACATCAAAATCAACAAAACGGCTTCGGCACTCGTCACAGGTGTTCTGTGTTGGACTATTTATATGTTGGGCAAAAATAATGTCGAATTGGTTGAAAATGAACTGATTCACCATTTTTCAGAAGCCGCCCAGATTCTCTTTTTCCTTTTAGGTGCGATGACCATTGTGGAAGTAATGGATGCACACGATGCTTTTGATGTCTTAGTGTCGCGCATCAAAACACGTAAAAAAGCCACTTTGTTGTGGATTATTGGCTTTATCGCCTTTTTTTTATCGGCTGTTTTGGACAACCTGACTACTACCATCGTAATGATTTCATTTCTCAGAAAACTCATCAATGATAGAGAAGACCGTCTGTTCATGGCAAGTATTGTGGTTATAGCCGCCAACGCTGGAGGGGCGTTTTCACCCATCGGCGATGTCACGACCACCATGCTCTGGATTGGGGGACAAGTCACAACTGTAAAATTGATGGAATATGTGTTTTTGCCAAGTTTGGTCTGTCTTGTTGCGCCATTAGCCTTTGTTTCACTCAAAATGAAAGGTGTTTTTGAGCCTATGAGTGACCCCTCAGTCATGGATAGCAAATTGCCTGTGTCGGAACAACATAAAACTTTGGTGTTTTTTATCGGTATTGCAGCACTCATTTTTGTGCCTATTTTCAAAACGGTGACGCATTTGCCGCCTTTTATGGGTATGTTGTTGTCGCTGGGTGTGATGTGGATTGCAACTGAATTGATGCACTCAGGTAAAGATGAAGAAGACAAACACCCGTTCACAGCCATGCACGCTTTGCAAAAAATTGATACACCAAGCATTTTGTTTTTTGCAGGCATCCTTTTAGCTGTCGGTACACTTCAAACCACGGGCATACTGAGGGGTGTTGCCGAGTGGTTTTCGCAAGTTGTTGGTAACGAATCTGTTATCGCTATCATCATTGGTGTTGTCTCTGCTATAGTTGACAATGTACCGTTGGTCGCTGCCTCGATGGGCATGTATTCGCTCGACCATTTCCCGCAAGACCATACCTTTTGGCATTTTATTGCCTACTGTGCTGGCACAGGCGGCTCGTTGCTCATCATCGGCTCGGCAGCAGGTGTGGCAGCGATGGGCATGGAAAAAATTGAGTTCTTTTGGTATGTCAAACGCATTACTTTTATTGCGGCACTCGGCTATTTTGCAGGCTGTGCGGTTTTTATTTTAGAGCATTTTGTGTTTTACTAAAAAACCGAACTCACGCCTACTTTTACACCACTGAAAGCTGGCTCTAAACGGCAAATGCCACCTGTGCAGACCACACCTTCCACTTGTTTGACATAAGCGACCGTTATGCGGTTGGATTCGTGCGAAAAAGCGATGGATACTGAGGGGTAGTGCAAAGCCTTTGTTGTTTTTTTGGGGACGACATTCCACATATCTAACACCGTAAACGACCAACGTGGGGCGATGCTCAACTCGGCACTACCATAAAGCCATGAGCCATAATCTTGCTGTGTGTGCATATACTGCGCTTCCAATTTGAGCGACTTTTTGTCATCCAACCTTTTCTGAAATGCCATAAATGGCGTTAGGGTTTGCACATTAGGTACATTGGGTTTGACTTCATAAATGCGCTGATTGTAGGTTTGTAGTTGTAAACCAATCGTCAAATCTGTTTTTTCTTTCTTGAATAAACAACTTGCATACATTTCGCGATAGAGCAGCACATTGTCCAATGTTGTGATATTCGATACATTCAAATCAAGATTCAAATGGTCTTTAGGTGCAAGTTTGATGTCCAATTGCACAGCTTGTTCGCCCAATTCTTGGGTTGCTGGCACATAACGAGTCGTTAAACGGTAGCTGTTTTGGCGACTCATGGGTGGTAAAAAATTCAACATACCACGATTCAAAACCGCAAAAGGTGTCGTCCGAAACGTGAAACCCTCGGTTCTTTTGGCTTCCAACGTGATACCTACCCCCTCAGTAATGTAGCCAATATTGGTGTAAAGCACTGTACCAGAACGATTGACGAACTTTCCTTCCGTTTTTGTACCATCTCGATTCACTTTGGGTGCATAAGGGTCAAATAACGCTTCTGCTGTTTTAAAGGCTGTTTCGATATACCATGTCCATTTGCCAACGCTCAATGTATTGTAAAAGGTAGCGGCAAAAGTGTTGTATTTTGCACCGATACTGTCTGCTTTTGTGTAAGTAGCCAAAGCCGAAACGACTTGATTGACCGTTTCGTCGTCCAAAGTGCGGTGGACGAGTCCCAACCCAGGTGCAAGCGATACATTTTTTACGGTAAAGAACCCCTCAGTATTGAAGCCATTAATGGTGGATTTATAGAAACTGAATTGCTGTTTTTGACGACCCGAGAAAGCTTTGACGTGGATATTGTCAGTCAATTGATAATCTAAATTCAAACCAACAAGGGCATTGTCCACACCCAAAGGTCGGTCTTCATAGCTACGATAAATGATGCCTGAACCGATTTGGTCGTAGATATAACCGCCATAAATGGTCAAATCGTGAATGCGTTTTTTGAGATAAAAACGCCCAATGCCGTTGGCAGAATACGATTCACGTGGGTTCAAAAGTTGCGAATTGTTGAACAAATCGAAACGCACACCGATGTCGAAACCCGCTCGATTGTAGTTCAAAGTTAACCACGAATCTGCACCCACCAATTGGCGGTCGTACTGTGGAATATTCGCCGCGCCAATGGCCGAATCGCGCATATAAAAATTGCCATTGGCTTGCAAATTGCCACTTAAAACACCTGCGTCGGTTGTTGTAGCGTTTTGACAATCAATATTTTGTAAAAAAAATAAAAGACAAAGGAGTAAAATTTTTATTCGTAAAACTATCATAATCAATTATTTTAAAGGCAAATTTGCAGATTAGATTTCACAGATTTATCACTTTTTTGTTTTAAGAGAACTATCAAGGTGGAAAAAAGCTTAGCTTAGTACAAAATGATAAATGGTCAAATAAAGCCGTAGGCTCGGCTGTTTTGTAGTTCCTTAATCCTAAAATTTAAAAAAAATGACAATAGAACAACTTCATACTGAGGGGTGCATTTTGTTTGAGTGTATCAGTGGTTCGAGGGCGTATGGCACACATTTACCGACTTCCGACACCGACATCAAAGGCGTATTCGTGATGCCCGAAGAACGACTTTTCGGCTTAGGCTATGTCGAGCAAGTGAACGACGCACGCAACGATGTAGTGTACTATGAATTGCGGCGTTTTGTTGAGTTATTGATGAAAAATAACCCCAATATTTTAGAGATGCTCAACTCTCCCGAAGATTGTATTCTGCACAAAGACCCACTTTTTGATTTGCTGATAACGGAGATGTTTTTGTCAAAACTATGCAAAAACGCCTTTGCAGGCTATGCGTGGGCGCAAATCAAAAAAGCACAAGGTTTGAACAAAAAGATTGTGAATCCGATGAGCAAAGAGCGCAAAACGATTCTCGAATTTTGCTACGTAGCACATGAACAGGGTTCGATACCCCTCAGTAATTGGTTAAAAAACAATAATTTAGAGCAAGAGAGATGTGGTTTGGTGAATATCCCAAATATGATGGGCTGCTTTTCTGTTTTTTACGATACCGATGGTTCAAAACAGTACAAGGGCATCATGAGAAAAGATGAAGCCAATGATTTGCTCTTGAGCAGCGTCGTAAAAGGAGAAAAACCGATGGGTTTGCTGTTTTTCAATAAAGACGGCTATTCAAAATATTGCAAGGACTATCGTGAGTATTGGGAATGGGTTGAAAATCGCAATGAAGCGCGCTACGAAAACACTGTTGCATCGGGCAAAAACTACGATGCGAAGAATATGATGCACACTTTTCGCCTATTGGATATGGCAGAAGAAATGCTGAAAGAAAGGAAAGTCAATGTACGCCGCCCGAATCGCGAGGAGCTATTGGCAATTCGTAGAGGCGAGTTTGAATACGCTGACTTGATTGCAAAAGCAGAGCGAAAGTTAGTAGAAATTGATGCCGCTTTTGATGCCTCGGACTTGCCCGAGATGCCCGATGTGCAGATAATAGAGCCTATTTTGATTGATATTCGGCAAAAATGGTATGAGAAAAAACGAATCCACTGAGCTATTGGGTCTAAAGAACTTTCAATTGTCCAACAAATCATAAACAGTTTGAAGAAATTTGAGCCCTATTTTTTCTCAAAATTAGACAAATAATGTAAAAAACAAATCTTTGAACAACCGCTTAGATTGTTAAAAGTCTATACTTTTGTTGTCATTTTTAAATTTAGAATTAGAGACTATGCAAAAATTTAATCATACTGTTGCCGAGCGTTTTTTACGCTATGTACAAATTGATACGCAAGCTGACCCAATGAGCGATACAACGCCATCGAGTGAAAAGCAAAAGAATTTGAGCCGCCTTTTGGTCGAAGAACTCAAAGAAATGGGTATTGAAGATGCCGAAATGGATGACTTTGGTTATGTTTATGCCACTTTGCCAGCCAATACAGATAAAACCAATATCCCTACCCTATGCTTTTGCAGCCATGTGGATACGGCTCCCGATGCCAGTGGTACAGGTGTCAAACCCATCGTTCACCACAACTATCAAGGCCAAGATATTGTGCTGCCTGATGACACGACTCAAGTGATTCGCTTGGCAGACTATCCTTATTTGAAAACCCAAATGGGGAATGACATCATCACGGCAAGTGGTTTGACCCTATTGGGAGCTGACGACAAAGCGGGCGTGGCAGAAATCATGGACGCTGTGTATCAACTCATCCATACCCCCTCAGTAAAACACGGTCGTGTGCGCATTTTGTTTACACCCGATGAAGAAATCGGACGGGGTGTGGACAATGTAGATATGCAAAAACTCAATGCTGACTTTGGTTATACACTCGACGGTGGCCCCATAGGAGACATCGAGAATGAGACTTTCTCCGCCGATGGAGCTACCATAAAAATTCAAGGCGTGGCGGCTCATCCAGGCTATGCCAAAGGTAAGATGGAAAATGCCATTAAAATTGCCTCAGATATTGTTTCGGCTCTGCCCAAAGACCATTTGACACCCGAGACGACCGAGGGCAAACAAGGGTTCATTCATCCTACAAAAATAGAAGGTAGCTTAGAAAACGCATCGGTTTCTTTCATTTTGCGCGATTTCGACGATGTTTTGCTGGCTGAAAAGGCAACCATACTGAGGGGTATCATGGACAAAGTGATGGCAAACTATCCACAATCGAAAGCAGAGTTGATGGTTTTTGAACAATATCGCAATATGAAAGTCATGTTGGACAAATATCCGCAAATCACAGAATATGCCATTGAAGCAACCAAAAGAGCAGGATTAACTCCGCATTTGGGTTCTATTAGAGGTGGTACAGATGGTTCGCGTTTGTCTTTTATGGGTTTGCCTTGCCCCAATTTGTTTGCTGGCGAGCAGGCGATTCACTCGCGACATGAGTTTGTTTCGGTTCAAGATATGGAGAAAGCGGTCGCGATGATTGTGCATTTGTGCGCTGTTTGGGAAGAAAAAAGTTAACACGGTTTGAAATCTGAGCCTTCGATTAGGTGGATTTAAGGATTAATGAATGCTTTTTAACAGTCTATTTTTCTTTAAACCCACCTAAATCTCTATCAGATGTTTAAAAAACCTCACCATTTTCGACCATTTTCTTCAAAAACTTTGGTACACGGAAACGCTGTCCATGCAGTTTTTCATAAACAGCGCATTTCTCAACAAAAGCAGCCAAACCATAGTCGTTAACGTATTGAAAAACGCCACCGCGTACTGACGGAAAACCCCAACCCTGCACACTGCCAAAATTCC
Organism: Saprospiraceae bacterium; assembly: GCA_016787525.1. Taxonomy (GTDB): domain Bacteria; phylum Bacteroidota; class Bacteroidia; order Chitinophagales; family Saprospiraceae; genus JAAFJT01. The sequence continues at coordinate 19,865 of JAEUUP010000087.1, forward strand.
CTTCTGCGATGGACTTAATAACACCCTCGTGTAAACACCACAGAGACTCCAAAACCTGTACAAACAGCAGTCGTTCGGTCACTTCGTTGGCATTATACTGAGGGGTCTTCATATTGGCATTCAAGCCGTTCCACAATTTTCTATTGCCCTCGCGGTCATAATCGTAAAATCCTGCTCGTACATCGCGCCCATTGCGTCCATCGTTTATCATCATATCCAAAGTGGCAACGGCTGGATGGCGCACATATTTCGGGCCATACAATTCAGCTGCCTGACGTTCGTATTCGCTGATTAAATCCAGCGATTGGTCGTCCGCCCAAGCCAAAGGCCCGTAGCGCATACCCGATTGGATACCCAGATTCTCTATCAAAGCAGGGGGGAAACCCTCTTGCAGCATCGAAATACCTTCTAAGATATAGGTGTTGCGCACTCGACCGCTGAAAAAGCCCCACGAGTCTTTCACAACAATCGGTATTTTTTTAATCAATTTGATGAAATCAAAGGCACGTGCGATGGTCTCATCGCTGGTCGCTTCACCTTTCACGATTTCGACCAAAGGCTCGTCTTCGACGGGTCGGAAGAAACGCATACCTGCAAAATTGGCAGGGCGGTTGGTCGTTTTGCCCAATTTTGTAATCGGAATAGAACTTGTGTTGGAAGCGATGATGCAATACTGGTCAAGATAACCCTCAGCTTCTTTGATAACTTTCGACTTCAGTTGTTGGTTTTCAAAAACAGCTTCGATGATGATGTCGCAACTGTCGAATTCATCCATTTTTTCGGTTGCTAAGATGCGGGCGAGGGTATCATGGCGTTCTTTTTCGGTTATTTCTTTGTTGTCAACCAGTCGTTGCATTTTTTCGGCGGTGTACAATTTGCCTTTTTCTGCCACGCTGCGCGAAATATCTTTCAAAACCACATTCAAACCCGCTCTCGCACACGCATAAACGATACCAGAACCCATCAAACCCGCTCCGATGACACCCACTTTGCGTGGTCTGAATTTTCCATACCCTTTCGGACGACTTGCACCATAGCGTATGGCATTGTAGTCGAACCAAAAAGTCTTTATCATATTTTTGGCTTCACGCGAAAGGCAGACATTCACGAAGTAGCGGCTTTGAATCAAGCAAGCTGTATCAAAATCCACGCGACTGCCTTCGACCAAGGTACTCAAAATGGCTTCATAACAAGGGAAAATGTGTCGTGTTCTTTTATATTGTTCCGCTGTCAGGCGGCGAATGGTTCGTCCTGTCTTTGCATCGCGTACAGAGCCATCAGGAATTTGCTCCCCCTCAGTATCCCACGGGCGACAATAGTTTTGATTGTTTAAAATCCAAGCCCGCGATTTTGCCAAAAGGTCGCGTTCATCTTCTGCCAACTCATCAATCACACCTGCCACGAGTGCTTCTTTAGGATTGTAGTAATGTCCGTCGCAAGCGACATGATAGGCTTTTTCGATACCCAAAAGCCACATCAGACGAATGATTTCGCCACCGCGAGGCATCAAACCCAAAGAAGTATCGGGCAAACCCAATTTTATATCCGACTTATCAATCGCTATCCGATGATGACACGCCAACGCCAAACCAAAGCCCGGCCCCAAAGCTGTGCCGTTGATAGCTGCAACGACAGGCGCACCTGGACTTTCCAATTGTCGAAAAAACTGAGACAATTTCTGTGATGTATCGAAAATCGCTGCAGCATCGGTACAGTTGTAGAAAAAATCGAGGTCGCCACCATGCACAAAATTCTTTTTGGCCGACGTGATAATGACCCCCCTCAGTAAACCTTTCGCTTTTTCAGCTTTGAGATGTTCCAAAACAGGCACAAAGGTGCGACCAATCTCGTGGCTGATGATATTGTAGGGCGAGCCATCCATATCGAGTGTCAGCGTGACGATGTTCTGTGTATCTTTTTCGTAACGAATCATATTGACGAGTGATTTTAGGTCAATGGCTATTTGCAAATGATTACTGACCAATGACGACTGACGAAAGCAAAGCCCAAAATTAAAAACAAACGCCGAATACAAAACCTGTCTAACAATTTAAAAAAAAGAAAAACGACTATATGTAGGCGTAGAGGCTTAATTCGTAAGTTTGCAAACTAAAAATTTAATAAAAATGAAAATACTGAAATTTTTTCTCTTTTTGGGCATCTTGAACCTATTGGCTTGCCAACAAACGACCGATAAACCCAAAACGGAACAAACCACAACCGCCGCACAACCCACAGTTGCCAAGAAAAATATCCTTTTTTTCGGTAACAGCCTAACAGCTGCTTATGGTTTAGACGATGTATCGTTGGGCTTTGTGTCATTGACTCAAAATCGTATTGACTCGCTCAAATTACCGTATCGGTGCATCAATGCAGGCTTGAGTGGCGAGACAACAGCGGGCGGTGCGCAACGCGTGGATTGGGTCATCGCACAACAACCTGTGGATGTTTTTGTCTTAGAATTGGGCGGCAATGATGCTTTGAGAGGCTTAAAGCCCGACGAAAGCACCAAAAACCTGCAAACCATCATTGATAAAGTAAAAGCCAAGTACCCCTCAGTACAAATCATTTTGGCAGGCATGGAAGCCCCACGCAATATGGGCAAAGACTACACAACGGCTTTCCACAACATCTATCCAGCTTTGGCGACCAAAAACAAATTGCCTTTGATTCCATTTATATTGGAAGGAGTCGGTGGCGTAGCAGAATTAAACCAAAAAGATGGGATTCATCCAACAGCGGAAGGCAACAAAATCATCGTAGAAACGATTTGGAAGACGCTTAAACCATTTATCAGTCAATAAGTAAACATTCCTTCTTCTTTTTCGTAGTAGTACTTTTGAAAAGTCATGTCGCTTTTCAAAAGTATATTTTTTTATTCAATGAGAACTAGTATTTTTGGCACGCAAATCTAATTATGTCATTTTTAAACTAAATAACAATTCAGATGAAAAGAAATTTTATATTTTTTGCATTTCTGTTTTCATGCTCAATGCTTTGGGCAGGTACGCCAACTATTGATGGCACTTTCGACGGCACAGGTGTTTGGGGTGCTGCGCGTGCTACATCTGACCTTACCCCAGGTTGGGGCGGTGCTAACGCTAAAAAACTATATGTTACAGCTGATGCCAATTATATTTATTTGGGCGCAGAGATTTCTTCTGCAAGTTGGCAACATTTTGCTTTCCTTATCAACACCAAAGCAGGTGGTGGTTCGGCAGACTCTTGGGGTCGTAAAATTGTTTATGACCATGCCAATAAGCCTGACTATGTTTTTAGAGGGCATTTGGGTCGCGACAATGTGCCCAACGGGAATGATTATGGTAACTACGCCGAATTTCATTCATGGGATGGTGCCAGTTGGACAGGAGTGGGTACACCAATATCTAACAATGGAACAACTTATTCTGTCGCCGATAATATTCCTAACAACTTCAATGCCGCTGATGGCTTTGTTGAAGTCCGTATCGCTCGTACAGCCGTTACAGGCGCAAGTCAAGCAGAGCTATTAGATGTAGTTGCGCTCGATGTTCAATTTTTGATTTATGGTGACGGTAACAATCATGGCCCATTTGATGCAGTACCCGATGATAATAATGCAACAGACTGGGATTTAACGAACCCCGTTGTGGTTAGCAATTATGCACCGACAGTTGCCATCGGTGTCACTTGGTTAGACTTTTTGGCAAAAGCTCAGAAAGATGGTTCAGTAGATTTGACTTGGTCAACGGCTTCTGAAAAATTCAATAGCCACTTCGATGTGCAACGCAGTGCAAATGGTCGTGATTGGACAACGATAGGCACAGTGAAAGGCAACGGTACAACAAATACAAAAAAGACTTATCAATTCACTGACAATGACCCCCTCAGTGGTATCAACTATTATCGTCTCAAACAAGTGGATTTTGATGATAAATTCGAGTATTCGACGATTGCTTCGGTAGATATGCGCTTGGGCAAAAAAGCTTTGACAGTATTCCCGAATCCAGCTTCCGACAAAATCAACTTTGTCTCAAACAACCTCGATACTGAGGGGTCTGTACAGATTTTTGACATGAAAGGCTCTTTAGTGAGAACGGTACAAGTGGTTGGTAATCAATTGGATATTAGTGATTTAGCGATTGGCTTATATCAAGTCCGTTTTATCAATAAAGTAGGTGTCGCAACAGATTTGGTTCGTTTTGTGAAACAATAAAATGAGTGCTTATACAACAAAGGTCGGCGAGTCGTAGGCTCGCCGACCTTTGTGTTTTTAGTCGGGTACAATATCCGATACAGGACTATAATCAGCACCCCTACCCTAATGCTTTTGGTTAAACTTCAAAAAACAATTTTCAATATTTAAATATTTGCATTTTAGAAATATAAACCCATATATTGCGTTATCAAATATATACAATAAAGATAGAAACCGATTTTCATCACACGTCAAACCCAAAACCCTTGATTACTTGTGTTTTTCCAGAAAAAAAATGAACATCATCAGCCCGCTGTGTCAATATCCAATAGCTGCTTAGAGCCTATTTTTTGGCACCACCCCCTACATTCGAGTGTCCCTGCATCTCGCCGTCGCATCAACCGATTTTGCCGATTCAAGCATCTGCAACACCTTACGAACAATTGATTTATTGGAAAGTAGAAACGCCTTCCCGAGGTTTCTGAACGCCTTCCCGAGGTTTCTGAACGCCTTCTCAGAGTTTCTGAACGCCTTCTCAGGGTTTCTGAACGCCTTCTCAAGGTTTCTGAACGCCTTCTCAAGGTTTCTGAATGCCTTCCCGAGGTTTCTGAACGCTTTCTTTTTAATCAATTTGCGCTTATCTGTCTTTCTGTATCGCATCTAAGGGAATGACAATCAATGATTTACATTTTTCATTGATTGCAGAAACACATTTTTTCAGGATTCTGCCACGCAGACGATTGAAATTTCCTTGCAAAAAGGGTCATACGTATCCGATGCGTGTGACCTACTGAGGGGATATGCTCGCAAAGCTATTTATTTTAGGTTTTGCCAGTGCCTTACAAGTGTTTTACATGTTTTAGTTATATTTGCCCAATACGATGACCGCTTATGACAAACCATAAAAACCACAGACAAACAGTAAAAGATACCCCTCTTACCTTCAATATGATTGCCATCGAAGGGGGCATCTTCGATATGGGCAGTAATGATTACAGCTCGGAACAACCCATTCATAAAGTCAAGCTGAGTGATTATTGGCTCGGTGAATATCCTGTGACGCAAGCCGTATGGGAAGCTGTGATGGGTTCAAATCCTTCTGATTTCAAAAGGGCAAATCGTCCAGTCGAAAATGTATCATGGGAGGATATAGTCCATAACTTTTTACCCAAACTGAATAAAATGACTGAGGGGGTACGCCCCGCAGGAACAGAATACCGTTTGCCCACCGAAGCACAGTGGGAATATGGGGCAAGAGGCGGCAAATATTGGGCAAAGCATGCTTTTGACTATTCAGGCAGCGATAAATTAGATGAAGTGGGTTGGTATGATAATAACAGCCACAATGAGACCAAACCTGTTGGTTTAAAAACGCCGAACCTTTTGGGTGTGTACGATATGTCGGGTAATGTTTGGGAATGGTGTAGTGATAAAAGGGAAGGTTATTCGCAGAATTATGAACAAGTGATTAAAGATTCATTAAAAGACCCTATTACAGGTGCTTTAGTCAATCCTAAAGGCGTTAGAGAGGGTACTAACCGCGTTCGGCGCGGCGGCGGTTGGTTCAACTATGCGGAGTACTGCCGCCCTACGTATCGGTTCAGCACCACGCCGGCGTATCGCAACAATGCTATCGGCTTTCGTTTGGCGTTGTTTTTCTCTTCAGTTTAGGTGGCTTGTACCTCTGCCAATCCCGTGAGTAAAAAAAACGCTACTCGACTTTAAGGGAATGAAGCGGTTCGTGAGGGTTTATTTATCGAAAGTTCTGCTGCTTATTTTTTTATTTTGAACAAACAACAGATGGAAAACCACATTCAGTTTAAAAATACACCGCACCAATTTTCCATGATTGCCATAGAAGGCAATATGGACGGCGAGCCTTTTGAAATGGGAGGGGAAAGTGGTTATGACGATTCAAAACCCATTCATAAAGTCAAGCTGAGTGATTATTGGTTGGGCGAATATCCTGTGACGCAAGCCCTGTGGGAAGTTGTAATGGGTTCAAATCCTTCCAATTTTAAAGGAGCAAATCGTCCTGTTGAGCGGGTAGCATGGAACGATATAGTCCATGACTTTTTACCTAAACTGAACAAAATGACTGAGGGGGTACGTCCCACAGGAACAGAATACCGTTTGCCCACCGAAGCGCAATGGGAGTATGGGGCAATAGGAGGCAAGTATTGGGCAAAGCATACTTTTGAGTATTCAGGTAGCGATAAATTAGATGAAGTGGGTTGGTATAGTGAAAACAGCCATGGTGAAACGAAGCCAGTTGGTTTAAAAACGCCGAACCTTTTGGGTTTGTACGATATGTCGGGTAATGTTTGGGAATGGTGCGAAGATTGGTTTGATAGCGACTACTATAAGAACTGTCAACAGCGTGGCATAGTAGAAAACCCATATAACCGTACAGAGGGTTCTGGCCGCGTTCAACGCGGCGGCAGTTGGTTCAGCCATGCGGAGGACTGCCGCCCTGCGGATCGGTTCTACGACACGCCGACGTTTCGCTTCTTTAATATCGGCTTTCGTTTGGCGTTGTTTTTCTCTTCAGTTTAGGTGGCTTGTACTTCCACAATCCCGTGTATCCCCCGACCCCTAAAGGGGAGAAGGAACGAAATTGAGCAGCATAGAGCAGCGAAGCGGTGAAAGAGGGGGGAAGGCTGACTGAACGCTTTGTGACGGAATGAAGCGAATGTATGGTCAGCCATAAATACCCCGCCTTTGGCGGGTCGAAAATATTTTTTGGATTCAATAAAAGATAAAAAAACAGCATGACAACACTCAAAGACCTTGAGAAAATAAAAAAACTGACACAGCGGCACGACGACGGCGCGATTACCGCTGTCCGATTGGTGAAAGGCTATAACGACAGCTATGCCTTGAATACTGAGGGGGGCATCACCGCACTGAGTTTAAGCGATAGTTCCTTAGAATCGTTCGCATTGGATGCGTCGTGGCAAGACTTGGAATACCTGTATCTGAGCGGCAATCAATCGCTCAAAAAAGTGGTATTCCACACCGCTTTGCCCAAACTGACGCATCTGTACCTTAACAATTGCGCCTTGGAAGAAATAACCATACCCGCAGGTTGTAAGGCTTTGCAGCAGATTTATGTGCAGAAGAATCAGTTGAAAAAGATTGTTTTTGAAGGTGATTGTCCTGAGTTGGTGTTGGTAGATGCGAGTGAGAACCCGCTTGTTGAATTCCGTTTGCCCACTATTTTCCCAAAAATGGCGTATCTCTATCTTGTGAATGTCAATACATTAGCCAATATCCCCAAAGAGGTGTATGCCGATAAAAAGAACTGTTGGCAAGATGTCAGCAATTACCTCAGAGCCTCCTTGCAAAGTGGCAATGTTTTGAACGACGAAGCAAAATGTATCTTCTTCGGCAATGGTCGAGCAGGCAAAACAACCCTGTCGCACCAATTGCGTACAGGGCAATTCGACCCGACCATAAAATACACGCATGGCATTCTGATAGAAGAATGGCGCATTGGCGAAAATGATTTTCCGCAAGAGTTGAGCGATAAAATAGAGGCTGTCGTCACCAAACACCAAGCAGAGCAAGGGGAGATATTGGAACGCCCCCGCCATATTTTATTGAATATGTGGGACTTTGGCGGTCAAGAGTATTTTCACGCCACCCACCGCTTGTTTCTAAACAGCAATGTCTTGTATATGCTGGTATGGGAAAAAGCGACCAACGAGCAGAATGAAGAAAAAGGCGATTACCCCGAAGCCTATTGGCAAAACAATATCAAGCACTACGCACCCAAAAACATTACTTTGACCATACAAAACAAAGAAAAAGGCAGTACAACAGTTGATTATACCCAAAAACGCTATAAAATCGCTGAACGAAACGCTAAAGATACCCGACAATACGATTTGGATGCCCAAACCTTGAAAGAGGCAATCTGCAAAAACTTGATTCATCTCGAATACCTTTGTGCGCCCATACCCAAATTGTACGACGACATCAGACAGGAACTAAAACGCCTCAAAAAGGAAAAACCCTATTTGCGGTTCGATGAATACAAAGCCATCTGCCAGCGTTTGGATAAAACCGCCGATAGCATCATGCAAAATGAGGGCGATATTGAATCGCTGACTAAGTTCCTGCACGATATAGGCGTTTTAATCTGTTACCGCTACGACAGTCAAAAGAAAAACAATAGTCTTGATGACTATGTGTTTATCAATCCGCAATGGGTGACAGAAACGATATACCACATCTTAGATGAAAAAACACTGGCAGGAAAAGGAGAGTTTGATATAGAACACGTTGCACAGGTACTCAAAGCGTCAAAAAATGTCATTCAAGAAGCTGAGGTTTGGATTGACTTGATGACAGTATTTGAATTGATTTTCAAAAAGCGCGATACAGCCACACAATTTGTTACCCCTCAGTATTTGCCACAAAAATGTACGGATTTAAGTGAAAAAGCATGGCGGCATTTGAATAATTCCCTACCTTACAAGCTCATTTTGCGTTATCCACATTTTCTGCCTAAAAGTATTATCAGCCGTTTTATCTGTCATTACGGCGATTTAGCACAAGATTATTACTGGAAATACGGCATTGTCATTCATCAAGAAGGCAAAGAAGTATTCGTTCATTGTGACTACACGAAGCGCGAAATCATCCTTCAAACACATGAACCTCTGTCGGATATAGCCATCCAACTCTTTGACACACTGAGGGGTATTGACAACACCGACAGCCTCGAAGTCGCCGTACCCGACAGCAAAGACCCCAGACAAATGCTCGGTTTTGTCAATTTTAAAAAGCTAAAAGAACGCATTGAGAAGGGAAAAACAGATGTCGAGTGGCAAGGACAGGAATTTGAGACCGAACCGTTCAAAGCTTTGTTGGGTCGAGAACATATAAGAAGTGAGGTATTTGATAGAGGCTTAGGTTTTACTAAAAAAGGGGATTGGATTGACAACACGAAGCCGATTATTGTACCGATGGTATCCGACGCTCGAACCTTTCAATCTTTTAAAAACATAAAAGAAACCATTAAATTACTTTTCCTATCTGCGACACCGATGAAAGCGGGCAAGTTGAATACAGGAAAAGAAAGCCGTTTTAAAGATTTATTCCGTTATTTTGATACAGAAAAAAGGTTTATTCTGAAAGAAGAACACGGTATAACAACCGAAGAATTTCAGAACTTCGTTATTTACGAAAATCCGCATATTGTACATTATGGTGGTCATGGCAAACATGAAGGTATTGTCTTAGAAGACGAAAACTTAGAAGCAGATATTTTGTCAGGTATTTTACAATTATCAGAAAACGTTCAATGCGTTGTGCTGAACGCTTGTAATTCATTGGCTATCGCAAAAGAGCTTGCTCAATATATTCCTTATGTTATAGGCACACAGCATACAATAGACGACGGAACAGCTATTGCTTTTGCCAAAGGTTTTTATATGGGTATTGTTTCGGGTAAAACCATTGAACAAGCCTTTCAATTGGGTCTCTTGGCTGTCAAAAGAGAAAAACTACCCGATGCCGATGTATTGGTATTGGTGAAAGGACAAATCCAAGCAGAGTCATGAACAAATCCTTTTGCCCACTTACCCCCCTCAGTAATCGGCATCGCCAACGACACAGGCGCGCCTGCATCACTCTTATGATAAGCAAGGTGATAGTGACCATCATTCCTTTCCATCAAAATATGATATGTGAGGGCTTTTGTACTGAGGGGGATAAAACCAACGCTTTGTTAATTCTTAATAAACTCACCAACCGCCCGCAAAAGAACTTCTTCGCTCGCCACACTATTAGGCATAGCACCTACACCAAAATCAGTGCGTTTCAACATGCCCGTGATTTTAATACCCGCCACCTTTTTGCCTTGGCGATTATTGGTGAATCCCATAACTAACATATCCAGAGATATTTCTTTGGTGACACCTTTCATCGTCAAATTGCCTTTCAGCGTATAGTGATTATCAGTTCCTTTACTGATGCTTGTGCTTTTAAAACTTATCGTTGGGAATTTTTCAACGTCAAACATATCGGGTTTTTTGAGGTGCCCGTCGCGCATCTCATTGTCCGTGCTGACAGACGCAGATTCCATCGTTACCTCAAACACAGCATCTGAGAGGTCTTCTTTTTTGGCTGTTATCTTGGCATCAAAAGTGCTGAAAAGACCATCTATACTGAGGGGTGGCTTCTACATCTTTTCAAACAAAAGATCCATTGTCAACTGATTTTGTACCGTCGAAAGATAATGACCATTCTCGTTTACACCAAAAGTTGTCAATAGTGTGATAAAAACTGTTTTTTTAGTGCCTGTTTTAGCCAAAAAGATACGGCGTTTGAGGTTCAGTTCTTCCGCATATTTTTTGTCAATTGTAAATTCTGTCAAGGAAAACTTTATCTCGCATAAGTTAATGCACACATCTTGACGGTCAATCAACAAATCTATTTGAGTGCCTTTTTCAGATGCGTCTTTGGGTGTATATCGCCAAGCCGATTGTTCGGTATAGACACCCGATATGCCCAAAGCCTTTTTGATTTGAGGAATATGTTTCAATGCAATATTCTCAAAAGCCAACCCACTCCAACTTTTCCACGAAGGACTGACCGCTTTACTTTGCCAAGTACCTTCGCCAAAAGCCTTGCTGCCGTCCATAAATTTTATGTAAAACAAGGAGTATTCATCACTCAATTTATAGATACTGTCACGGCTCGTTTTATTGAATGGTTGGTGTTCTGAAATAAATCCTGACTCCAATAATTCATTAATCAGTCGGGTCAATGTACCACCTGAATTGAGTTGGCAAGCTTCTGCAATTTCGTTTCGCGTCATACCACTTGGTTTATTAGCAAGTGATTTGACAATATTTTCGTGTTTTTCGGATGTCCCAAATAATGCTGCATAAAGGTCTTTAAACTCATCACTCAATAGACCGTCATTCGTGAAACACATTCTGTCAATCGCTTGTGTAACACTTTCGCCCCGCCTGATATTGTTCAGATAATGCGGAATACCGCCCGTAGTCATGTATAGTTGCAAGAGTTGATACCTATCGAGGTGAATAAATTTGCTTTGTAAAAACTGTTCCGTTTCGTATAAATTGAAAGGCATCAACCGCATCCGCCGTGTGATACGATTGTGCAAACCACCACGATTTCTAACGACATTTTGTATCATCCAAGAGGCTGCCGAACCACAAATGACCACCACCAAGTTCTTTTGCTTTGATGCCCAAGTATTCCAAAAATGGTCGAAAGCGGACAAAAAACCCGACTTATGCGTATCGAACCACGGCATTTCATCTAAAAAAAAGACTTTTTTGGTGTCGCCCAATCTTTTTTCTAAGACTTGTATCAAAATATGGAATGCCTGCAACCATGTTTGCGGTGTTGCAATACTGAGGGGTAGGTCAAAAGTTCTCGCCAATGTCAAACTAAAGTTTTCTAACTGTTCCGAAAACGGGGCGTTGTTCAGACCCGTTAATTCCAAAAGCAAATCCTTCTCATAAACTGTCCGAATGAGGTATGTTTTTCCAACACGTCTGCGACCATAAAGGGCAATTAACTCCGCAGAAGGCGATTGCAAAGCTTCTTGCAATACCTTTATTTCCGCTTCACGACCAATGATATTTTCCATAACAGCACACTTTACTTATGACTTCAAATTTTTATTACCAGCCAAAAGTAGGTGTTTTTTATGACTTATGGCTGCTAATAAAATTTATTACCAGCCAAAAGTGGTTTATTTTAGATACTTATGGCTGCGGATAAGTTTTACTTTACATGCGGTAATGGTGTATTTTTTAAACAGTGACTGCGCCCTTCTTTCATTACTTACTTCCCAATACAGAAAGTATCCAACGCTTTTAATCTATTGAAATTCAATAATTTAAATTGATTTTAAAAGTTTTAAGGTACAAATAGGGTACAAATTTTGCAAAAAAGGCATTTTATACTGAGGGGGTGTCGTTTAAATCTTCTCAAACAAAACATCCATTTTCAACTGATTTTGCACCGTCGAAAGATAATGCCCATTCTCGTTTACGCCAAAAGTTGTCAACATCGTGATAAAAACCGTTTTTTTAGTGCCTGTTTTAGCCAAGAAAATGCGGCGTTTGAGATTCAGTTCTTCTGCATATTTTTTATCAATTGTGAACTCGGTGAGCGAATATTTCACTTCACAGAGGTTGATGCACATATCTTGTCGGTCAATCAACAAATCTATTTGAGTCCCTTTTTCAGATGCGTCTTTGGGGGCATATCGCCAAGCCGATTGTTCGGTATAGACACCTGATAT